>JAAOZK010000001.1 GCA_011605825.1 Thermoproteota archaeon | reverse complement strand
CTCTAATTGAAGATAAAATATTTTAACAGAAAATTTTAAAGGTTTGAATTGAAGCTCTAAAGTGGGCTCGTAGCTCAGTATGGATAGAGCACAGGCCCTCTAAGCCTGGGGTCGGGGGTTCAAATCCCCTCGGGCCCGCTTCACTGCACCTTGTATTGGCTTGAAAATTTTTGCTGTTACAATTTTCTGTAGCATTATAGGTTTCTTTATTACAATTTTTTATAACATTTAAATGCTTTATAGCCCAAGATTTCGTTAAATCGTTTTCAAAAAGTATTGGGATAATTTTTTAAATTTATCCAGCTTCTTCATTATCCTATATTTCAAAACGCATGCATAGTTTTTATCGAAACTGCATTTCCCTTCTAAGAAAAATGCTCTACCTTACTAAACATTTAACCCACCTTCACATTACTATCTCTTAAATGGGTTTATAATCTCGTAGAATAATAGCGATAAGACGAACTGGAAAATATTGTAATTTTTATTGTTTTTGCGTGCTTGTTATAGAGTAGAACATTAACTATATGGGGATAGTTGAAATAGTATGGTACATGTCTCATATATTTTTGAGAGACTAAAATATTTTAAGATTATGATGGAACTATGCACCATCAATATTCTATAGGTAATACATAGATAAAAGGCAACGGAGATAAACTAATGTCCATTCCAGATGTTATGGGGAAAAACCGCACACCAGCACTCAACTCAATAGACGCTTATCGAAAGTATGCAAAAAAGTATTGATATTAACCTAAAAAATATTGATAAGTAAAAGAACAACTCATTGAAGTACATACAAATTAAATCAGTATTTCACCTAAAGCCTCTTAACGAAATATGGGTTTTAACGCCAATACACGACCGCCCTAATAACCTTAAAGTATTGTATGCAAAACGAAGCCAAATAATTTATTTTCTCTTTACTCTATACACCCTTCTATTTTTATCTTCACCCCTCCTCTATCATTGTCTCCATTCGACAATGTATGTGTCCTCACCTTCACAAGATTCCCGTATATTACCATCACCATCTTATACCACTTCCAAGATCCACTACCATAAGTTCATATGATATCTTATGCTCCAAAGCATACTTGAGGCCAGGCAAAACATCTTCCCACAAATGGTCCTCTCCATCGCAAACTCATTCTCTTAACTCCATCAAAAGAGGAACAACATGATAAGGGTGTAGCAGTCATTCCTTTAATCTACTTAAAAAAATATAGTAATGTATTTCATTAATGTTTCATATGAAGTTAATGTCCGTTACTCAAAAACACGTAATTGTGAACCCCAGATATAGTCATTACAAACACTACATAATTAATATAATTTTTTCTTTTAGTTTTTTAATCTACACACATCATAAAATTTATAAAATAATTTTTTTAAAATAATAACAGTGAGGGTACAAGAATTGTTGTTAAGAAAGTCTCTCACTAGCATTTTTCTTATATTACTTTTGCTCTTAAAAGTACCTCTTGTTTTGGCTGATTCGATGCCAAATGAACTTTCTTTTGGGAACGAACAATATTATGTCGCAGATACTATAAGATATTTTGGGGATAACTATCAGATAATAGTTTATCAAAATGGTGATACTATAGTTCTGGACAGTTCAGGAAATCTTGTAACTAACCCTAGTATTCTAAATAATGTTTACCTAATTAAAGGCTATAAAAACGTCTTTTCAAAGTATAATGTTAAGAAAGACAAATATTCTACGATATCAGAGGCTTTAACCAACTACTACAATAGTCTTGGTGCACTAACAAATCCTGCTTTGAGAGTTGCGCTTACAGTGTTAGGTAGTGCAATTGGTACAGTCTCCCTGCCAATTATTGGCACGATTAGTGGTCCAGTTATTGTTAATATGCTAATTGACTTGGCGGAGCGACTTAGAGAAGGAAGTAAAGTTCCACAATCCACAGTTAACAAGATTCTAGAAAATTTTGCTCTAATCGAAAATGGTGAGGTGACATCTAAAACATATGAGGATATTCTTCAACTTTCGATTCTCTTGAAGAATCAATTAAATGATTGGAGTAGTCAGTTTATGGTTTTAGGTTATAATGTTTGGGGTTCACTTGGAGAAATTCTTTACAAAATTGGCGATGCAGGTAGTAATCTTCCACTGGTTGGAGATACGGCGAAAGAAATAAAGAAGGCGGGAAGTTCGATGATGGAAAGTCAAAGGATTTTATCATCTTCTATAGAGTGGCTGTCAACATTGCAGGTGGACCAAATAAAATATGAAGCAAATATGTTAGCTCAAACAATGATGAATTCACAGGAGCAAAGGATAAGGAAACTTCAAGAGGATTTCAATTCAGCTGTTAATGTTCTTAATAACGATTTGGCTCAAGCACGTTCTCAAATCGCTAATGCAGCCTCTCAGGGCGCTGATGTTACGTTAGCAAACTCATTAATTCAGCAAGCGTCTTTGAAATTGGATGAAGCAAAAATCCAAGCTGATAATTATCGGTTTAAAACAGCTAAAATAGCACTTAACGAATCATCTGTGAAGATATCTAATGCAAGGTTGGCGTCGACACTTTCTATTGACATTCATAAAGTTGAATTAAAATTTGCTGAAGTTCAAAATATTATTGACCAGAAAAGTTCAATTGGAGCAGATGTTTCAAGCGCTCAAAATAAGTTGAATGAGGCAAAGGCTGCTCTTTCAAATGCGAAATCATTTTTAAATTCACTTGACTTTAATAGTGCAAAAAACCAAATTTCATTAGCTTCATCATTAGCAGAAGAAGCATTAAGTATAGCAAATTCGATTACAAACGTGCCTAAATCGACCTCTATTTCAAGTGAAGGAAAGATATCCATTCAAATAGAATTAGAGCATATTTTACTAATTGTGATAATCATATTAACGAGTTTACTTGTTTATGTTGCACTTAAAAAGAAAAGGGTTTAGTATAGAAAAAGAGTTAAAATAAGGATCTGAAACAAAGGAGCAATTAGAATAAGATTAAAGAATAAGTGTTTATTTTCTATTTGCTTATTCCCAGAATTAGTTTTGGCATAAATAATTTTCAAAAGACTATAAATAAACAGGCATAATCCAAAACTTAAGATGACAGCAATATTGAAGTTTGTTATACTGTCTGATCTAATAAAATAATTTAATAAATAGATAGCGAGAACGCCTTCAAACAATTCTCCAATTGTTCTAATAGTGCAAAGTATGAAAGCCAAAAAGGTTAGAATAACAATCACTTTATATTCCACCATTTTCAACTATTATTTTAGAGGCTTATAAAATTTTTTGCTTAAAACTTGATTTGAACGTTTTAAAGCAGTTGGTTTTCTAACGTTTTTATTGCTTCAAGAACCTATTTTTTAGTTGTAGAATGTTTGGCTTATTGTAAAATCTTACAAAAACATCTCTCGGTATCCTACCCTGTATCAGGTCTATGCTTTCCTTTGGAATATTCTTTTGCCTCAGGAACGTTGCATAATATACTCTCAACTCTTGGAGTTCCAGTTTAAATCCTCTCCTTTTTAAGGCAAGTTTAAGCATATTATATGATGTTTTATAACGCCATTCTTTCAGCCTTTCAAGCAGGTTTTCTGAAACTATGCTTATGAAAGCATTTTTTGTTCCACGCAGGAAAACGCTTGGATACCTGAAATGTTCTAAAACCTCATATTCTCTGCTATAGTATTCGTCTAAACCTTTTACCGCTATAAGGTTTAAAGAAGATATTGCTTCAGTAGGTCTTAATCCAGTTAAAGCCTGAAAGCAGATGGGAAAATAATGGTGATGGAGCAGTTTTTCTTTAACTTCTAAAACCCATTTAAGTGCATCGTGGCTACAATTATACATTCTAAGGAACGTTTCAAAACTGCTTTCATGCCCCCACTTGAGCCCACTCTTCTCCTTAAGCAGTTTAAACCGATCATAGCATCCACAAAACTTTGAAAGATTTGCTAAAGCAACAAGAACATGCCTACACTTTCCACGGCTAAAAGTATGTAGAACGTCAAAGCCATCATAAAGAAGACGATGATATTTTAAAGCAGTATTATAAAGCTGTCAAGCATTATAAGGACTAAACCTTTTAAAACAATATTCCCTAAACTTCTCCCAATCTATGATGCATTTCCCCTCTAAGCCTGGGGTCGGGGGTTCAAATCCCCTCGAGCCCGCTTAACAATTTAGTCGTCGTTCCAACAATTAATTTCATTGTTGATGCCATTGTTTATTTTAGTACAATTATTTATCAAAATTGAGCTTTATGCGTACATGGGTGGTGGGGTCGGTGGGATTTGAACCCACGTCCGCGCGGGCCCAAGCCGCGCAGCGTAGACCAGACT
>JAAOZK010000002.1 GCA_011605825.1 Thermoproteota archaeon | reverse complement strand
TTAAAGTTGTTTATCCGAATAGTGATGCTAGTCCTTCTGCTACTTCTTCTTCCTCTTTCTCCTTCTTCTCCTCCTTCTTCTTTTCCTCCTTTGGTTTTGCTTCAGCTGATGGTGCTGCGCTGGCTGCGGCGGGCATTGTTATTCCTTCAATCTTCAATTCTGGATTTATTTGCATGAGTTTCATAGCTAACATTAATGCCCTATTATTTGCGATTGCCAATGTTTCCTTTATAATTCCTGGTTCTGGTGCAGCGACTTCTGCTGCAACTTTCTTCGCGATTCTTGCGGCTTTAGTTATTATTTGCACCATTACTTCTGGTATTGGGAGTGCAACGTCTATGGCTATTATGTATGCGTTTCTAACAGCGTCTTTTATCATTTGGCGGTATTCTTCAATATTTAGTTTGAGTTCTTCTTCTCCAAGTATTCTTCCATTAAAGTATAATGCTTTTATCCTCATCTTTACTTCGATGGGTTTTATATTCAACCTTTTCAGTATGTCTGCTAAGTCTGGGCTTATTATATCTCCCTTCTTGGCAACGACGGTGTCTTTGGTTATCCATATAGACCCTTCCTCAATTTTTACTGGGATTTTTAATGCATTGAATTTACTTATTATTGGTCCAGGAGTCATTCCTGTATTTCCAGTTGGTACTACTATGTCATTTTGCGCAATATCCCCTGCCTTTGCTTCCATGTACACCTTATTCTTTTCCAGTATTAGTGCAAGTTCAAATGGGTTTCCATTTGAAAATATGAATGCATTTTGTTCTGACAAATATTTCTCCAACGACTCTATATTCTTTAGATCTTTTGAACATTCTTCAATGGCTTTTCTGAATAAAGTGTTTTTGGTGATTTTAAGATGGATACCATTGTCTCTTAATATTTTACGTATTTCCTGTAATTGACGGGCTCTTAACCCTTTTAGAGATGCTATGGCTATTATCTCATTGGACTTCATTAGTTCCATTAGTTCTTCTAAGACTTTTTGCTTCTTCACTTTTTTCGGAATTTTCTTCTCAATGGTCTTCAACATTGTTCATCACTTCACACAGTGACTTTTACTGGTTTTCCCATGGTGGTCTTAATGTATATTGACTCAATATTCCTTAAGCTTTTAAACTTTTCTCTTATCTTTGATATCACTGTTAATGCGTTTTCTAAAAGTTTCTCTGTTGGCATGTCTTCCGTGCCAATTATGCATTGTATCAATGGTTGATTTCTAGTTCTAATCCAAACAGTATTTTGTGCTTTACTTATTGCTGAGGCTATGTCTCCTGTGGGTGGTATTGGTTCGGGCATTTTATTTCTCGGTCCCAGTATAGGTCCTAAGTGTCTGCCTATGAGCGGCATGTAGTCTGCTCTAGCTATGAATACATCATAATTTTCAGCCAACTTTTTTATTTCCTTTTTATCTGATGCCAGCTTCTCTAATGCTTCTCTGCTAATAACTGCCTTCGCTCCTGCCTCTTTAGCTTTTGATGCAAAATCTCCATCTCCAAAAACACATACACCTATTTCCTTTCCTATCTTATTTGGAAGTATAACCTTCTCGTTTATCCTATTTTCCGGCTTCTTTAAGTCAACATCTCTTAAATTTATTATTAGCTCTACGGATTGTTTGAAGTTCCTTTTCTTAGACTCCTTTTTGGCTTCTTCTATTGCTTCCCTCAATTTATCTTCCAGTGATGACATTTATTTTTCAGCCTCCTCAAATATTTTGTCATATTTCCCTTCATCTATTTCCTTTTGAACGATTCGTGGGTCTTTCCCCTCCACTGTGACACCCATACTCACACATGTTCCTAAAATCTCCTTTACAGCTGCTTTAAGTGTTTTTGCCAATAGTTGTGGTCTTTTTATTTTTGCTATTTTTATAGCCTGTTGCATTGTTAAATTTCCAACTTTGTTTGTATGTGGTGTTCCAGACCCCTTTTCTGCTTTTATTTCTCTAAGTATTAGGGCTGCTGTTGTTGGTATTCCAACTTCTACGGAGAACTTCTTTGTTTCAACGTCTACAGTTACCGTAACTGGAACTCTCATTCCAAGAAACTCCTTTGTTTTCTCATTTATCTCATTTACCACTTGCATTACATTTACTCCCAGAGGTCCCAGGGATGGGCCTATGGGGGGTCCTCCTGTGGCTTTCCCCCCCTCAACCAGGAATGTAAAGCTTTTTGTACTCTTCATAAGCTTCCCCATCATCACATACTTACTTTGCTAATGTTTATCCAATAATCTCTCTCTATTATACTTTTCTTAAGTATAAGTACTGTTTGTCTCTTCCTATGAATTTAAGTTTTTGGAGCTTTTCTTATGGCGTCAGCATTTATTGTTATCGGCAAGGTATATGTTACCTCCAATAATTCCAATGTAACTTCCTCTTTCTCAGCATTTATCTTCGTTATCTTACCCGTCATCCCTTTGAATGGGCCGCTTATTATCTCAACGATATCTCCCACATTCAACCCTTCTAGTGGCGATTTCTGGATTAGAAATTTCTCTATTTCCTCTATGTTTACAACTCCTGGAATCCATCCTTTTACATGTCTTATTCCACTTATTGCATCCGTTATTTTTGTGGCATGTGTTACTTCTATGAATATGAATCCGTTGATGTCTTTTGGAACTATTATTGAGAGTACCCCCATATCTGCAGATTTTGCCCTTGCTTCTATTAGTAGTGCAACGTTGTTTTCTTGTCCCGCGGTTGTTCTAATAGTGTAGTATGGCGCCATATTTTCACCTTGGTAATGATTGTAGAACTAGTGATATTAACTGTATTATAAATCCGTATCCACCGAGTATCAGAAGTCCTAATATGCATATTCTTATGGTTAATGAGTATTCTTCCCATGTTGGTTTCCTGGATAGTCTTATTATCCTCTTAATGGATTCTCTGAAGCTACTCATCACCTTCACTCCTCTAGATTTAAGGGGAATCTTTATTATATAAAATTGTTGTTGATTTTTGTGTTATAGTAGTGATGCTAGTATCGCTTTTTGTACATGTAGCCTATTTTCAGCTTGATCCCAAACTATTGAGTTTTCTGAATCCATGACTTCATCTGTTATTTCTAAGCCGCGGTGTGCTGGTAGACAGTGCATCACCATTGCCTTTGGGGAATATGACAATAATTTTTTATTTACTTGGTACGGTGTGAATATCTTCATTCTTTTTTCATGTTCCTCCTCTTGTCCCATGCTTATCCATACGTCTGTGTATATGAAGTCCACATTTTTCACTGCTTCCTCTGGTGATGTATATAAGTTTACTGTGGATCCGCTTTCAGTAGAGTTTATTTCAGCTATTTTCATTACATCTTGTCTGGGCATGTAGTCCTTTGGTGATGCCACATTTACATGTATTCCAAATTTTGTGGATGCTATTATTAGTGAGCTACATACGTTGTTTGAGCCATCTCCAATGAATGCTAATCTAATCCCCTTTAAATACCCCTTCTTCTCGTACATTGTAAATACATCTGAGAGTGCTTGGCATGGGTGATGTAGATCGCTTAAACCATTTATCACTGGTATTGTGGCTGCTCTAGCCATTTCTTCTAGGTCTGTGTGCTTATATACCCTTGCCATAATACCATCTACGTATCTGCTGAGGACTTTTGCTGTATCACCTATCGTTTCTCCTCTACCAAGTTGTAGTTCATTCCAGCTTAAGTATAGTGCTTTTCCACCCAATTGATACATTGCCACTTCGAAGGATACTCTTGTCCTTGTTGATGGTTTCTGGAATACCATTGCTAAAGTTTTCCCCTTCAAAACTTCCTTTACTCTTTCCCCAGAGTAATATTCTATTTTCATCTTTTCCGCTAACTTTAATAGTTTCCATAATTCCTCGGTTGTGAATTCTTGTAATGTTAATAGGTCTCTACCTTTGAGTGACATGTTCTCTGTAGCTATTTAAGTTGTTTTATTAATATAAAAATTGTTTGTTGTTTCGATGTTAATTTATTCTACTATTTTCTGTATTAACCAGTTTCCATCGAATTTAATTAAGTCCGTGTATTTTTGTCCTGTTCCAATGTATAATATTGGTTTCTTTGTTGCAAACATTATTGATAGGGCTACTCCACCTCTTACATCTGCATCTACCTTCGTTATTATTGATCCACTTATACCCACATATTTGTTGAATGTTTCTGCTTGGTTTAGTGCATCATTACCTGTTAGTGCATCTCCAATGAATATTGTGTAGTCTGCGTTGATCACCCTAATTATCTTTGTTAACTCCATCATTAGATCTTTGTCTGTATGCATTCTTCCAGCTGTGTCTATTAGTACTACTGGTATTTTATGTGCTTGTGCATATTTTACAGCATCATAAGCTACTGCCGCTGGATCTGCACCGTAGGTGTGTTTTATCATTTTCACTCCAATTCTATTTGCGTGTATAGCCAGCTGCTCTTCAGCTCCAGCTCTAAATGTGTCGCTGCATGCGAGAACAGAGTTTATATTCTTCTCTTTAAGTTTGAATGCAAGTTTTGCTATGGTAGTCGTTTTACCGCTACCATTTACTCCTACGAAGACTATTTTCACTGGCGTTTCTCCATTTCTCATTCTCCTACTAATCTCTTCTTCTAAATCTATTTCTCCTGCTTCTACAAGTATATCCATTATTGCTTTCTTTATACATTCTCTCACTCTTGTTGCTGGATCTTCGTTTCTTGGTATTTTTGAGCCTGTCAATGTTTCAAGTATTCTTTTCTCCAAGTATTCTGCAACGGTATATGCTACATCACAGCTTACTAATTGCATTTTCCACTCGAATAGTATTGGCTCCAATTCTTCCTTTGATAGAGTCTTTGTGGATGCAATTTCAATTATTTGTTTTATTGCATTTTTGAGTTTGCTGAACAATATTCATCATCCTTATGTGCCCTTTTCCCTCAATTGTTGGATTAATGTGTTCAATTGATTTTGTAGGTATTCTATTCCATTTAATGTTTCTGTCAATTTTTGTTGTATTTCCATTTGCTGTTTTTGTAGGGCTTCCATTCTCTTCTCAAGTATTTCCATTACTTCCTTATTTGGTTTCTTGATTATTACGTTTGAGCCTACGTTTACATATGCATTTTCATTGTCCACTATTACTGCATCAACCATTATTTGTGATCCTAATGGTAGTATAACCTTATGATTCTTTTCCAGTTTGCTTATTTCATTTAAAGTTTCCAGTGCAAGTTGTGTATCTATTATCTGTCTTTGTAAGATTTCACTTTGCTCCTTTAATGCATCTGCTATTGAATTTAGTGTGGTTATTTGTGCGTATAGTCTGCCAGCTTCTTCTTCAACCTCTTTTTGATCAACCTTCTTCATTTATCTTCTCTCTCCATAAAACTTGTATCAAACTATTTTTTGTATTTTTTGGATTTATTACTTCTATGTTTTTGATTCTTACATTCCCCCTTTTCACTCTGTGTATTCCACTTAAATTTGAATATACTCTTTCAATTGCTTCCTCAGGCTTCAATCCAGGGATGTCTAATGCGAATTTCATGTTAGCTCCATTTCTCAGAATTACTTCGCCACTTACCCTATATATTTTCACACTCATATCATATCATCCCTCCCAAAACTCTTTCTATTTGTGCTATTTCCGGTCCTGTGGATGTGCTTCCAACCAGTATTCCTTTGGAGTTGGCCACTATTCCCACCCCCACTATGGGGAATCCTGCATTCACTGTTCCTACATCCACCTTAACTTTTAATATCTCACTTATATTTTTAAGTTCCTCTTCAGTGGTCATTGGGTGAACTATGCATCCCTTATTACTTGCTACTCCAACGGATCCCACCACTTTATATCCTGCTATCATGCACTTTTCAACTTCAACACCTAAAACATCCCTTATACACTTAATTTCCTCTCTACCTAGGTCTGGACTTACTATTGAGGCATAATCGTTTGTGAGTATTATGTTTCCAAGCGCTGTTATCTTACTTGGGAATGGTTCGATGTTTACTCCTAGATCCTTTAGCTCCCTTCTTAAATATTCAATTTCTTCTTGTGGTGTGTAGTATGGTACCAGTATCCCGTTTGAGTTTCCAACAGTTAATACTCCTAGGAGTACTGAGTTGCATAAGTTTATTTGCACTGCTTTTACCTTTAATGTTTCTTCAACTATATTCATTATCTTTACTGGTATGTTTGATGGTGCTAGAACATACTTATCTGATGATGAGAAGAAAACCCCTATATTGTTACTTCCATAAACCGATAGTCTCTCTATCAAATTGTTTTTACCTCTACTCTTTCTCCATAAATGGGTATACTTTTACCTCTCCCTCTGAATTCTTGGTTACCTTTACCCTTATTCTTCTTGGGGGTTTTTGTATGCCTCTTGACCATAGGATTTCATTTACCTCTGGGGTTATGATTACCTTATCTGTTTTCATGTGTCTCATTATGAATTCCTTTAAAAATCTAACTGCACGTGGGGTTCTTTTACCTCTAGGTACATAATAGGCTATTTTTAGTGGTATTGTGTATATTCGTTCTAAGACTATATCCTCTTTATCACCTTTACTCATTTTAATCCCCCTACACTTTCAATTTTGTTTGACGCCAATGTCTTAGTTTTGGATGTCTCCTAAACTTACCCATGGTCTTTACAACAACCCATAATGGGACTGGGGAGTTCTGTTTATTTGCATGGGCCAATCTAAGTTTTCTAGCTAAATGTTTATTTCTCGCCAAACTTACTCCCCCCTTTTCCATATAATTCTAGTTGGTCTTCTACTAATCAATCTACTTAATATTTCTTTCAATTGTTCGTCAGTTATTGGTACTTGAATTCTTCCACTTTGAGCTAATTGTATTAATTGTAATTCTATCTGTTCAACTATCTCTGGTTTAACCATTTTTAAATTTGCAAGTCTACTCCTAGCTTCTGGGGTAAGTATTCTCCTTAAAGCCTCTTGTTTAGCTGCCTCTATTGCCTCCCTCCTTCTAGCTTCCTCTACTTGTCTTTTTAATTCCTCCATTCTTTTACGTCTAATCTCCTCTAATTCCTCATCATATCCCTCTTCTTCCTCTTTTTCACTCGCCATATTGCTTTCACCTCTACTTTATGCGATAACATATTTTTTAAGTTCAGGATTTTCCTTCATAAGAGTTCTAAATATCTTGTTTGATGTTGTGTATAAGAGTGAGAGGCCTTCAGGAGTTATGGTTCTCCCTCTTCCCTCAACCTTCTTCACAAGTTTTGCATCCTCCAATTGCTGCATTATTTCCCTAATAATCTTCCCTCCTCCCTTCCTGAAGTGATATTTCTTCGTTCCATCCTGCTTTCTTCCACCAAAGGCTGTTCTAAGCCTCTCCACCCCTACTTCACCCTCTAAATATATCTTTCTAAGTATTGCTGCAGCGCGGATATACCACCAATCTGGGTTATCGGGAATTCTCTCCCTATGGCTCCCCGTCTTCACGTATTGGGCCCATGTTGGCGGCTTTATTTGCGGGTAATTTTCTTTTATAGTCTCAGCTAACTCTTTAATCAATCTATTTGCTGGAACTGTTTTTGGTGAAACCAATGTCCGTCACCAAATTTTATTAAACTACTTTTCAAATCGTATTATCTCTTATAAATTATTTGCTTTTCTGCTTTCTATATAATGTTATTGTTCTCCCCCTAACATCCATAACTTCCGCTTTTAGTGATGAAGCTAACTCTTTAGCTATCTCCTTCACATCAGCTTCCTCTATTAATGGTGAATTCTTAAGTAATTTTATTTTCACAACCTCATGTTCATCCAATTGCCTATCTATCTCCTTCGTAACAGCCTCCGTCAACCCACTTCTACCCACATTTATCTTTGGAATTTCATTTCTAATTATGAGTGATTTTATCTTGCGTTTTTCATTACCCATTAATATCAATAGAATAAGTGGATGTTGCAATAAATATTTTTCACTGGTATCCCTCTACCCTTCCCTTCTTATTATATACCTCATTTTATTTCCACATTTATGGCATGTTACTACTATATGCGTACTCCTCCTACTTTTAATTCTAACGTGGCAATTTACTCCTGGAACTAGGAATGTGTAGCATTTATGACAAAATCTACGTCTCCATTTTGTCGGTATTCTTACTCTGGCTTTCATACTTATTTTACGGGCAATCTCTACATATCTATCTGCCAGCTCAGGGTTTTCGTGAAATACTTTTTCCGCCATTCTGAATAATTTGTCTATGCGTTCTCTGCCTATCTCACGTATGATCCTCCGCATTAAATTAATAGATTTAATCGTTATATTTAAATTGGGTGCTCTCTAATTTGCATAATCTTAACATAATTGTTGGAGAAGCAGCTTTGGAACTTATACCTAGGGAGATAAGTGATCATCCAGCCGTGGTGAAAGATGCCAAGAGGAGGGGGAAGAAGAGTTTTGAACTTCTCCTAGATATCTCCAAACATTATTGGGCTATGAAGTCACTAAAGGATTATTGGAAACGTGGCAGACCTGACATAACACATCTAATATTACTCAACGTTTTAGGTTTTCCTGCAAGCAAGAGGGGGTTAGTAAAGGTATACGTTCATACAATAAATGATATGGTCATAACCTTTCACCCATCCATCCGCCTACCAAGGAATTATAATAGGTTTGTGGGTTTAATGGAGCAATTGTTTAAAGTTGGAAGAGTCCCACCCGATAGTGATACTCCTCTAATAACCATTAAGGCTTGCAACCTGCCAAATCTAATTAACAATATTCATCCATCTAAAACCATACTATTAACCTCTGCTGGTGAAAGAATACATCCAAATGATCTAGCGAAAATCCTCATCAAAGAGGATAACCCAGCAGTTATTATAGGGGGATTTCAAGAAGGGGAGTTTTCGGAGGAAAATTTGAAGCTGGCCGATGCAAAATTCTCAATATACCCTGAAACTCTAGATGCATGGGTTGTAGCATCAATTGTCGTACATGATTACGAGATTGAAATGAACCTATACTCCACGATCTAACATTATATGATCAGTGTTTCCAGCGTAAATCATCGGTTCCCCCTCATTGACCCTCTTCACATCATTTCACAATCATCTAAACAAATCTACTACATAAATATTGCAGTTGGCTGATAAATTATTATCGTCGTTAATATCAATTTGATTATAGTGGACCGGGCGGGATTTGAACCCGCGACCCCCCGCATGCCAAGCGGATGCTCTTCCAGGCTGAGCTACCGGCCCAACATTTAAAGTAATTGTACTGTTAGAAATAAATTTTTATCCCATAATGCCATAGTCATACGTAATTCCAGGGAATATTGAGGGGAGATGGATAGACTTGAAAACTGTCTTATTCGTATGTGTTGAAAACAGTTTTAGAAGTCAAATTGCTGAAGCTTACTTTAACAAGTATGCTCCTAAGGGCTGGACTGCCATAAGTGCTGGAATAAAACCAGCAGATAAAGTTCATCCAAATGCTGTAAGGCTAATGCTTGAGGAAGGCATAGACATAAGCCATAAAAAATCACAAATGATTACGAGGGAGCTTCAGGAAAAGGCTGATGTAGCGGTAATCGTGTGTAGTGGTGCCCTTTGTCCCATAGTATACTCCAGATATGTTGAGGAGTGGAATATGCCTGACCCAGCAAATATGCCGCTTGATGAAGCCAGGAAAATCAGAGATGCAATAAAAGAGAAAGTCTTGGATCTCATTAAAAGGCTTACTGAAAGTAAGGACCAGTTCTAATATCCACTCCAACATTTTTTAGGTCATTCTAATGAGGAATTATAAAATGTTAATAGGAAACTTTATTTGAATTTCATTTCCATTAGCCATACCCGAACAACATTATTTTAAGAAGAACCATTTATAGCCTTTCAAGCCTAGGTAAAATTTACCTAGCAATTTTAATTTTGAGAGGATGGAGCCTCGGGCGGGATTTGAACCCGCGACCAACGGCTTACAAGGCCGCCGCTCCACCGAGCTGAGCTACCGAGGCATTCTATAATTCAGATTTAATTTTTGCTATTTATTTTTAACTTGCAGGTATACTTTTGATGATTCTCCAGCTATGATTTCTATTATTCTTATTGGTTCCGGCGTTCTTCCCCATATGGTGTTATTCTTCAATATTGTTGTTGCTTCTTCTAATCCTATCCCTATGACTTCAATGTAGACTGGTTTTTCGCGACTCTTTATCTTTACTTGATGTACCCCTCTTGATGCTTTTAGAGTGTTTTTTATTATATCCCATCTTATACGCCAGTCTGGGAAATGTTTTATTAATGCTGATATAACCTTCTTATTATCTGGCTTCTTCTTAGTGTATATTATTAGTGGTATTCCTAGGTTCATCCATATTTTCTCAGCATCTATTAAGTTGAATCCGGCGTAGGATATTCCATTTAGAAGTATTATATCTATTGGTTTTGCTTCATTTATTATTTCAATGGCCTTTTCAGTTGCATCAAGCCCATCGATTTCAATCTCCCTAAAATAGATGTCTTCAATTAATGTGTCTTCTGTCTTCAAACCTATCAGTAATGTCTTCCCAAACCCCTTTCCAACAAACTTCCCATCCTCAAATGTTAGTATCTTCATTTCCATCTACTTTATTAAGTTTGATATTTTTTCATCACTTAATAATCCTTCTCTAAGGCTTCTCTCATTTACACCAATCTTTATTATCTTTGTCCTTCCATACCTCCCCCTACTCACCAACTTCACATTTATTATTCCTAGTGTGTCAAGCTCGTTTATTAGGTCTCCAATCCTCCTCTGTGTTAGTGGATCTATTTTGATTTTTTCACAGAATGTTTTGTATGTATCATATATTTCCCCCGTGGTTGCTTCCCTCCTACCCATCTCCAATTGCAACATGTATATTGATAATAGGAGGATTTTTGAGTGTAGTGGTAGACTTGTTATGGCTTCTATTACTCTATCCTTCTCTATCTCCTTATATGCTTGTTTCACATTTTCTATGGTTACTTTGTCTTGACCATTCCTCTCAGCTATTTCGCCAGCTATCCTTAAAAGCTCCAATGCCCTCCTGGCGTCTCCATGCTCTTTTGCAGCTAATGCTGCGCATAACTGTATTACTCCATCCTCCAAGACTCCACTTCTAAATGCCTTTTCCACTCTTCTTAAAAGTATGTCTTCAAGTTCTGGTGCAGTATATGGTGGGAAAACCACTTCCTCCTCCCCGAGGCTGCTTAAAACTCTGGCGCTTAGGAACTCTGTGAATTTCAGATCATTTGTTATTCCTATTACGCATAGTTTGCTATTTTTAAGTTCAGTATTTATCCTTGTAAGTTTGTATAGTAGTTCATCCCCGCATTTCTTAACCAGTCCATCTATCTCATCTAGCACCACTACCATCGATACCTTTTTCTTGTCTAATCCGTTTAAGAACCGTTTGTATACTTCCGCTGTGGCTAATCCTGTGAATGGTATATGTATCCCTATTGCCTCATTTAATGCTGCAAGTACTCTATAATCTGTGTCTTCATATCTGCAATTTACGTATGCTGTTAGAATTTTCCCTGAAACTTCCTTTCTAGCTTTAATCCCCTCTAGAACATATTTTGCCACGGCCGTTTTACCTGTTCCAGTTAATCCGTATAGGAACATGTTTGAGGGTCTTTGATCTTGAAGTAGTGGTGCAAGCACCTTTGCAATAGCCGTTATCTGTTTTTCCCTATGTGGGAGTTCATCTGGTATATAGTCTGGTCTAAGTAGTTCCCTATTTTTGAATATTCGTGAATGAATGACGCTTGTGAAAATGTCATCAAGCTTCTTAGACAAGCTTTATCTCCCCAACTAAATCCAATTATCCTAACCATTCGTTACCTATATTTCTATTGGAGTTTCACATCTAATTCAATATGTAATTGTTTTTCATATATTGATGTTTTCAAATCATATTTTTCATATATTTTTCCATGATATGCATGTATTTTTTACATTTATTCATAATTTTTCAGTAAAGATTTATATTGTATTTAGACTCTCATATTTTTCAGATTTAATTATGTCATTTAACTCTGCTGTCCTTAGGCATTTAACGATTGGGGCGCCTAAGTTTAAATGCATCTTTAAGATTCAAGACTGCATTTTGTCTTCAATTAGAAGTTTCCTTAGAAGTGAGGGGTTTATAGAGATTCTAGCACCAATAATAGGGCCATGCACCGATCCTGGAATACGTGGGGCTAAGCAAGTTTCAATAGATTATTATGGGTCGAAATTTAAGGTTATGAGTAGCATGATCTTGTATAAGCAGATGATGATTAGATGCTATCCGAAAATATTTGCTTTATCCCCAAATATTAGAATAGAGCCTTTGGAAGCCGTAAGTACTGGGAGGCATTTAGTTGAGTTTAGGCAAATTGACTTGGAAGTTGCATATGCAAAATGTGAGGATATGTTTGATCTTGCAGAGAGACTTCTAAAGAATGTTGTTGATGATGTTTTGGCAAACTGTTCCAATGAGCTTAAATTTCTTGGTAGGGAATTGGCTCCATTAAAAATTCCATTCAAACGTTACACCTATGATGAAGCTGTGAAGCTTCTGTCATCCATGGGGTATCATGTAAGTTACGGCTGCGAAATACCATGGGATGCTGAAGAAGTATTATCCTTTCTCCATAAAGAGCCTTTCTGGATAACAAACTATCCCATCAGTGCCCGTGGCTTCTATTACTTGGAGGATGAGAGTAGGCCTGGATTATTAAGGGATTTTGATTTAATGTATCCAGAGGGTTATGGGGAAGCTGTGTCTGGTGGTGAAAGGGAGTATAGGTATGAGTTCATTGTTGAGAGGATGAGGAGGACTGGTGAAGATCCTTCAAATTATAGCTGGTATCTTGAAATGTTGAAGGATGGTGTTCCGCCATCAGCTGGCTTTGGGATAGGTGTGGAGAGGCTAACAAGATATATTTGTGGGTTGAAATACGTGTGGGATGCTGTACCATTTCCAAAAATTCCTGGAGTCATATCCCCCTAACTTTCAATTCATCACATTATTTTGAAAAAGCTACTCCTCATAGCTTTTAACCCTTTAACCCCCTCTATTTTCAGCATAAACTCCTTTATTTTACGTATATCCCCCTTCACAAGTATTGCTTCCATACAGTTCTCCGCATCTAAATGTACATGCGTATTTGATATGACTATATCTAGAAATTCATGTTGTAATTCTGTTAATTTTTGTTCTGCTTCATGTTCAAAGTATACTGCTATTACTCCTCCAAACATCCCCTCCTCCATCATAATCCCTCTGTCTGAGAGGTATAATCTCAATGCTTCATCAATTATTCTGGATCTATTCTTCATCCCCGTCTTATCCATATATTCATTGAGTATTTTCAAAGTCTCTTTCCTAAATGCTACACCAGTTCTTACTATTTTTGCCAATTCTCATCCCAAAACACTTTAACTCATTTTTGCTATTAAACATAATTCTCCCAACTTTAATTGTGAATTTAAATGGATGCGGGGGGTGGGATTTGAACCCACGAAGGCCTACGCCACGAGGTTTCCCAGTTAACTTCTGAGCCTCGCGCCTTTGACCTGGCTCGGCAACCCCCGCCTACAATATAAACTGAATTATTATTAAACAAATTATTTATGCTGTTTTCAGGCGTACTGGAAGTTTTGAATTATTTCATTTATTTTAGGATTTCTCCTTCCTCCAAGGGACTCCTCCCATAACTTCGCGTCTAAAGTATATTTTTCTACATCTTAATCTTGGAGGGGAGTTTCTCCTTGGTTTAGCTGGTATTTTTGGGGTTGCCGACCTTACTTTTCCAGCTTTTGTTAGCGATCCATGGCTTGGCATTTTTGCTCATTATTTTATGATTTATGGGCTACTTAAATTTTTAGCGTTTCATATTTTTATCTTCCTTCCTGATGAATCCCTCTTATATGCGCCTAGCTCAGTTATTTTTGCCAGAGTCTCTAATGGTATTACTGGTCCCTCTACGCATACTCTTATCCCTATTGGGTCCATGGTACATGAGCCGCATATTCCAATGGCGCATTTCATATACCTTTCCACTGATGCTTGGATGTGTAAACCTTTTTCCAATGCTATTTCTAACACTCTCTTTATCATGGCTTCAGGTCCGCATACGTATATTTCATTGGGTATTTCCCCCTTCTTCAGAGTCTCTTCGAGTAGGGTTGTTGCTAATCCCTTATATCCTAGGCTTCCATCCTCCGTTGCTGGCATATATCTGATCTTTCCCAGTCTTGCCAGTTCATTCAGTTCCTCTTTAAATATCATTTCATCAACATTTTTAGCTCCATTTATAACTGTAACGTTGTTTCCACTTTTTTCACATAATCTCCTAATTAGTGGCATTAGTGGTGCGATGCCTGTTCCCCCACCAATGGCAATTATTTTTCCATTGACTTCTTCAAAGCCTCTTCCATAAGGTCCTCTAACTCCAATGTATTCATTCACCTTTTTGTTGTAGAGCGCATTTGTAGCTTCACCTATTCTATGTACTGTGAATGATATTTCCTCTCTCCCTATGTGTGATATTCCCATTGGTATTTCATCTACTCCTGGTATCCAGACCATTATGAATTGTCCTGGATGGGCTTTTTCAGCTACCTCCTTATTTAGTATTGTTATTGTTCTTCTATCTTTTCCTTCATCCTTTACTGCTATTATTCTTGATGGCATCGTTTTCATCTACTTCACCTCTTATGCGCTAATCCTATCATTTCCTTTACTGATTTGTATCCTTCGCTTTCCATGAAGTCTATAATTCCCTTTTCAATTTCCTTGAATATTTCGATTCCCTTAAATGCTATTGCAGATCCTATTTGTACTGCGCTGGCCCCAGCCATGATGAATTCTATGGCATCTTCATAGCTTGTTACCCCTCCAACTCCAATTATCGGTATGCTTAATGCTTCATATAATTGGTATACACATCTTATGGCTACTGGTTTTATGGCTTTCCCACTTAACCCTCCATATATGTTTGATAGTATTGGTTTAGCGATTTTTATGTCTATTATCATTGCTTTTAATGTGTTTATTGCTGTTATGGCGTCTGCACCAGCCTTCTCTGCGCTTAACCCTATCTTTACTATGTCTGTTACTTCTGGTGTTAGTTTTGCAAATACTGGTATTTTTACTGTGCTCTTTACGGCATTTACTACTTCATATGTTAGTTTTGGGTCTTGTCCATATTGTATGTTTGGTCCATGTGGGCATGATAGATTTAGTTCTATTGCGTCAGCCCCTGCCTCTTCAGCTTGATAGGCTACTTCAGAGAATTCCCCTGTTTCTCCTCCAAATACGGATACTATTACTGGAACTCCCCCCTCCCTTGCTACTCTTATTTCGTTTTTAAATTCATGTATTCCGGGGTTTGATAGTCCAATGGCATTTATTAATCCATACTCGAGTTTTACTACTGTGGGGTTTGGGAATCCTGTTCTTGGATTTTTGCTAACCGATTTTGTTGTAACGGCTCCAGCGCCAGCCATTGCAATTCTCTTTAATATGGCCCCCGTTGTTCCAAGTATCCCTGATGCGAGTATTAGTGGGTTTCTAATTTTCAAGTTTGCTATTTCAGTGCTTATATCCACATCCAATGTTAAGCCCTCGTCTATTATTGATATAAAACATTTAAAAGTTATCGTGTCATTATGCATTATTGGTTAGTGTGGTGTTCAATGTCTAGTTTGGAGTATTTTATGGTGGATGCTCCATTTGGATTTATGCTATTTGACGTTGATGGGAAGGTTTTGATATTTGAACCTCTTACTGGGGATCCTGAGGTTATTGCGGATAAACTTTTTAGATTGGATAATGGTGAAATGGTTGAGGAGTTGAAGTCTTTTTGTGGTAAGGTTTCATCATCCTTTAAGGCTGGTAAAGTATTTTTTGATAATGAGAAGCTATTTATGATGGTTAGGCGGCTTTTGCATGACTTCGAATTACAAGTTGATCCTTTTAATCCACTATTTAAGAGGTTTAGGGGTTCTCTGCCTGATATAGCTGTTTCGCAGAAGATTGTTTCAACAGTTAAAGATTATTATACTTTCCTACATGGAATTTCATTACTCCTATCTAGGAGGAGGTTGAGGAAGGCTGTTGAGAAGAGGGATCTACTTCTTGCACAATCAATTAATGCCATAGACGATCTTAATAAGATACTGAATATGATGATTAGCCGTTTGAGGGAATGGTATGGCATCCACTTCCCAGAGTTAAACTCGATAGTTGATGATCATAGATTGTATGCGAAGATCGTGGGCAATATTGGTTCGAGGGATAAGTATGATGCAAGTAGCTTGTCTGCTTTAGGGGTTTCCGAACCCTCTTCTAGCAAAATATTATCTGCCGCCAAGTCGTCGATAGGAGCTGGCTTCAATGAGTATGATATTAACGTTATCATGGATTTCGCTCGGAATATAATGCATTTATACGATTTGAAGGATGAGTTGGAGAGTTACATTGATTCTGTGGCTGATGATGTGTGTCCAAATTTGAAGTCTCTTGTAGGCCCTCTTATAAGTGCTAGATTGATTTCATTGGCCGGTGGATTGGATAAGCTTGCTAGACTCCCCTCAAGTACAATTCAGGTTCTTGGTGCTGAGAAGGCTCTATTTAGAGCTTTACGTACAGGTACGAGGCCTCCTAAACATGGTGTGATATTTCAATGTCAGGAAGTTCATGGGGCTCCAAAGTGGCAGAGGGGGAAGATAGCTAGAGCCTTGGCTGGCAGACTTGCCATAGCCGCTAGGGTTGATGCCTTCTCAGGCATATATGTGGGCGATCAGTTAAAGGAAGACCTTTATAAGAGGATTGAGGAGATCAAAAAGCTTTATCCAAAGCCTATTAAGAGGCGTGTTGAGGTTAAGGAGAGGGGGAAAGCTAGGAGGAGGCGGTGAGAATGAGTTTAACCAAAATATATGAGGATGGCAAGTTTAAGGGCGTGTATTGGTGTGAATTTGAGGATGGCTCTAAGAGGCTTGCAACCGTCAACATGGTTCCAGGAGTTCGCGTGTATGGTGAGCAACTAGTCTCCCATGGTGGTGTTGAGTTTAGAGTTTGGAATGCCTTTAGAAGTAAACTTGCTGCAGCGATATTGAAGGGTGTAAGTGAAATATCCGTTAAGCCAGGTTCATATGTGCTGTATTTGGGGACTTCAACTGGCACAACAATTAGCCATGTGAGCGACATCATTGGGTCTGATGGATGCGTATTTGGAGTTGAGGTTGCTCCAAGGCCTTTCAGGGAGTTTATGGCTTTATGTGAGAGGAGAAGAAACATAGTTCCAATATTATCAGATGCCCGTACCCCAACTGCATATCGGAGTATAGTTCCAATTGTTGATGGAATGTATTGTGATGTGGCTCAACCTGATCAAGCTAAAATATTGATAGATAATGCTAGGCTCTTCCTCAAACCCAATGGTTTAGCTATGCTTGCAATAAAGGCTAGGAGTATTGATGTAACTTTAGAGCCAAGTGAAGTCTATAAGCGTGAGATAAATTATCTGGTGGATGGCGGCTTTGAGATAATAAGCGTAGTTCATTTAGAGCCGTATGATAAGGATCATGCCATGGTGGTTGCGAGGTATGTTGGGAAGTGATTTTAAATGCACGCTGATTATAGACGTATAGATAGAGTTTTAAACTTGATTTATAAATCAGAGATTGAAAAGATTAATAATCATCTACCAGCGGAGTATAAGACTTTAAGGGAGATTGTTTCCAGCAACCTTCCATCCATTAAAGCTAGGGATGGCTCTGATATAATTATTGATAGGGAGGATCTTGATGTTCTCAGTAAAGTTTTGCCTCCAGAGTTGCATGAAAAATTGAAGTTGCCATTAGTCTTCGTTAGGAGGATGGATCTCGGGGTGGGTGCCTATGAACTTGTGGGTGGAGTAGTTGAGGCGTTCACAGTTTTAAGAGTTATGGGTGAAAATGTATCTATTGATAAAGTTTCACTTCCACTTAGACTTTACAAACCTCATATGTTTAAATTGAAGATGACTATTCCAAGTTGTGTGATCATATCATTTGGTGAAGTGGGCTCCTCCTCTACTGAGGATGATGTAAAGTTATAATTCACATTTCTCTTCTAACCCTATCAAGAGTGGACCAGCTTCTCCTTACGAAGTCAGGTAGCTCCCCCTTTTCAAGGCACTTCTTTATGAATAGTATTGTCTTGGGGTCGCTTGGATATCCCGAGCCTACATCCCCATAGATCCTTTTTATTTCATCTATTATTGAATCTCTCTTCACTTTCGCTATTATTGAAGCTGCTGAGACCACTGGGTATATTTGGTCTGCTTTATGTTTTGATATTACTTCAACTTTATGGGTCAATTTTGCCATGATCATCCTTCTAAATCTTTCTTCATCCACATCTGCACTATCAACATATGCTACGTCCGGTTTCAATTTATTTATTATCTTAGCCATAACCTCAGCTTCCAGTTTGTTTAGTACTCCTATCCCTGTCCTCCTCTTATATTGTACTGCTTGATCTATTTCCATGGGTGTTACTATCTGGTATGTCCAATCAACACTCAACTCTACGATTTTGTAATATAGTTTTTGCCTTCTCTCCCTTGTAAGCATTTTGGAATCCTTAACTCCTATTTCCACAAGTTTGTTTTGGTCTTCATCTCTAATCATTATTCCAGCTATTACCATTGGTCCTATTATTGGGCCTCTTCCTGCCTCATCTACTCCAGCTATCAACATAACATTAATCTCGAACTTAAACTTATCTAGGTTTATTTAATAAAGTTTTACAGGTTGAGTTTATGATTATTGTTGTAACTGGGAGGCCTGGTGTGGGTAAGTCCACTGTTTGTCTTAAGGTTATAGAGTTGTTGAGGGGGAGTGGGTTAAGGGTTGGTGGAGTTATTTGCCCCGAGATTAGGGAGGGGGGAGTTAGGGTTGGTTTTAAAGTTTTGGATTTGATGAGTGGTAAGAGTGGATTATTGGCTCATGTAAATATTCCTTCCCCAGTTATGGTTGGCAAGTATTATGTGCAGTTGAAATCCTTTGAGGATGTTTTAATTGATGCATTAAATTCTGCTTTGACTGATGCTGATGTAATTGTTTTTGATGAGATTGGTCCCATGGAATTGAAGAGTGATGTGGTGTTGAATTTCCTATCTTCAATTCCCAAAATTAATAAGCCAATTCTCATGGTTGTCCACTGGAAGGTGGTTAATAATTTAAGGGATTTAATAAAAGTTGATTATAAAGTTTTCACAGTAACCTTTGAGAATAGGATGTTGCTTCCAAATAAGATATTTAACCTTTTGGTTGGAGGGGTGTAGATTGTCTTCACTTGATAATCTGAAGCTTAAGGTGATATGTGAGGGGAAAGCTAAACTTTATGTCCCAGACCTGGATTATTATGGCCATTACGTTGGCGATGATGAGCCATCGCATGCCCCAGTATTTTATAATCCAAGGATGGCTTTTGATAGAAGTTTATCAGTATTAGTTGTGAATCAATTTCAAAGTTTCGTCTCTGAGAATCTTAGGATTTGCGATGCTTTCTCAGGTACTGGTGTTCGTGGTATAAGATATGGTCTTGAAGTGGATGGAGTTGATCTGGTGTGGTTTAATGATTGGAATCCATTGGCTGTCGAATTGATTCATAAAAATATACTCCTTAATTCGATTAAACCATCAGCAACGGTATCCTGTTTAGATGCGAGAAGGATGTTTTTCATGAACAGCAGTTTTAATAGCAGATTTCATGTGATTGATATAGACCCATTTGGTTCTCCATCGAAGTTTATTCAGCCTGCCATAGCCTCCTTAAAGGATGGTGGGCTTATGTGTATTACTGCCACCGATGTTCCAGTATTGTTTGGTAAATATCCCACCACATGTTTAAGGAGGTATGGATCCATACCCATTGAATCCAGTTTCTCACAGGAGATTGCCGTTAGAATATTGCTTGGATACATCTCAAGAAATGTTTCCACATATGATTTCTCATGCACTCCATTACTTTGTTATTCTAGGGCGCATTACATAAGGATATTTGCACGCTTCAATTTTAGTGTAGATCTTGCGAATGAGTCTATGTCGAAACTTGGCTACATATCCTTTTGCAATAATTGTCTTCATAGATTTGTTGTGAATGGCATACTGCCCCCTGATGTACGTGAATGTCCAAATTGTAATTCTAAACTCCACTTCTCAGGCCCCCTTTGGGTAGGTCCGCTCTTCAATCCAGAATTCATATTGGAGTTAAGGAAGCGTGCCAGCACCCCTGATTTAACCCGTTTCTTGGACATCATACTTGATGAGTGTAAGGGGCCTCCAACATTCTATGTTTTGGATGAAATTTCAAAAATTCTTAAAACTTCTTCCCCAAGAGTCGATGATTTTTTAGAAGAACTTAAATCCATGGGCTTCTTTGCTTCTAGAACCCACTTTCATGCTAAGGGGATTAGGACGGATGCCCCTTCAAAGGTCATTTTTGACTTGGTGCGATCTTCCTCCTCTTAGCTATCACATATATTTCTGAACTCTCCTTCCTCGAAGCACTTGGCTTGAATATTTTAACCTCTACGAATTCTTCTTTAACTTTATTTATGAAATTGTTTAATAGAGGGCCTTGGAAAACCTTTATTACACATCTACCATTTGGTTTCAGAAGTTCTCTAGCTATTTTCAATGCATTTTCTGCTATGAATATTTGTCTTGCATGATCAGTGTCCCATATTCCGGAAATTTTTGGAGCAGCGTCTGATAGTATCACATCTGCCATGCATCCATTAGGAATTGCACTTCTTATAATCTCCACTATGTTTTCATTTGTTATGTCTGCTCGTATTGTTATGACATTATTCCATGGGAACTTCTCTATTTCATTTATATCTACACCTATCACTAGCCCATCATCACCCACGATTTCTCTTGAGACTTGTATCCATCCTCCAGGTGCAGCTCCTAAGTCTATAACTATATCTCCTCTCCTCATAACATTGTACTTCTTATTTATCTCCTTCAATTTGTATGCTGCTCTAGATCTGTAACCTTCAACTTTTGCTTTTCGATAGTAGTAGTCCATTCTATTGTGGTGTCCCTCCCTCAACTTCCTCCATTCCCTCCACTTGATTCATAATCCAATCTGACATTTTTTGGCATGTTACCGGATTTATTTCGCCTCCTTGGCCGCACTTCGTTATCATTGGGCATGTGAAGCATGGTATTCCCTTTACGCTTGATATTGAGATCTTCTTAGGCTCCTTTTTAACGATTTTAAGTATATATGTGTGTTTCCCTTCATGCATTATTGGTTCTCTTGTCACAAATCCCTTCTTTTCCAGTCTGATTGCTATTCTCGACCCCTCTCTACTGTCTGTTCCAAGGATTTTCCATAATTCGCTTTGCATTATCCCATTTTCCCCTCTCTTAATGATTATTTCTATGGCCTTCCTCTCCAGTTCGCTGAGCTTTACGGCTTTAGGCATTTTATATCATCTTCTCTGCTTTTTTCATTTAATATTTAATGGATAGTTCAAACTAACTTATATTTAAATTGTTTTTTATGTTTTAAAGTGGTATGTCTATGACTATTTTCTCAGCCAATTCTTTATATCTATTCCTAATTGTTACTTCAGTGACTCCTGCCACGTTCGCTATTTCCCTTTGTGTTTTCTTTTCGTTTAGTATCACGCTTGCTATGTATATTGCGGCTGCGGCAACCCCTATGGGGCCTCTGCCTGATGTTAATCCATTGTTTTTCGCTATATCCACTATTGTTTTTGCATGTATTTGTACGTCTCCTATAAGTCCTAATTGTGTTGCAAGTCTTGGTATGTATTCAACGGGGTTTGTTGGGTTTACCTTCTTTATAAGTTCTCTAGCCATGAATCTATAGCTTCTCCCTATATCCTTCTTATTTACCCTAGCAACCCTTGTTATTTCATCAAGCGTTCTTGGTACACCATATTTTCTGCAAGCAGCGTATATGGCTGCTGCAGCCATGCTTTCCACTGATCTACCTCTAACCAGTTTTTCATCTACAGCCCTCCTATATATTAGTGCAGCTTCTTCATGTATGCTTTTTGGCAATCCAAGTTGGGATGTTATTCTCTCTATCTCTTGTAATGCGAATGCGAGGTTTCTTTCTGTGGCATCTGATATTCTGATCCTCCTCTGCCATTTCCTCAATCTATATACTTGTGCCCTCCTTTTTGGTGTTAGGTCTTTACCATAGCTGTCTTTATCCCTCCAATCAATTATTGTTGATAATCCTTTATCATGTATTGTTAATGTGAGTGGTGCTCCCACACGTGTTCTTTTCTCCTTTTGCTCCGGATTGAATGCTCTCCATTCAGGTCCTGGATCCATCATTCTTTCACTTATTACTAGCCCGCAATTTAGGCATGTTATTTCAGCTCTTTCTTCATCTCTAATTAGATTTGTGCTCCCGCATTCTGGACATACTTTTATGGTTTTATCTGGTTCTCCCATCATTCTTCCTCCTATTCTTCAAAGTATATTCTACTCCCCTTCATTTTGGGGGTTGACTTTTCATTTGATACCTTTATTAGGATGTATGGATTTTTTACTGGTCCAAAAATTTCGTATACGCTTCCAATCATTTTCCCATCAACATCATACACCTTTGAATCTGTTTTTGGGGCTTTATTTGCTCTCGCCAGAATTAACCTTTCATTCACTTTATGCAGGACTTTACCTGCATGCGTCAAGGGATCATCTCCACTTCAACATAATTCTTACTGTCAAATGCACTTATAAGTTTATTGTGATTTTAAGCAAAAATCTTCATTTACTAATTTTAATCCGATTTTTTACCTTTACTTTTCTCAGATTCTTTCATTCTTTGTTTTTCAATTCTCATTTTATTTATTGTTAATGACAATTTCTTAATTATCTCAATCTTCCTCCCCATTTCCTCTATTATTATTCTTCCTTCAGACTTATACCATGTTTTTGGGTATCTTTTCCCCTTTTCCACGATGTATTTCATTTTTAGTTCTTTTGCTGCCTCCTCCATTTCCTCTATTGTTGGATTCGGCACTGCCATGTCCTTTGGGATCCTCCTTCCATATTTTCTGGTTAATGTTGCATCTATGTATGCTGGCCATATTATCCTCCTCTTTCCCTTCGTAGTTTCCTTACTTGTATGCGCATTATCTCCGTTAATTTTCATCACCTTATTCATTATTCCTCTGAATTTATATGTGGATTGCTATTTGTTTATTTGGTGTTTAATTTCCTCATACCTCCATCTTTTATTTGTTTTTAGCTCTTCTTTTTGATTAATATCGCATTTACAATTCCATGTTGACCTGGTCTTGAGGTAACTTTTGCTTCTCCTATTGGCGTCTCTATTATTGCTCCCCTTGTTATTATCCCTCTTCTTGAGTATTCTGGATTTGCTGGGTTGCTCTTTACCCGTGTGATCTTCACCTTAACCACCTTCCTTCCACCTTCCTCAATTATTGCCACATTTGCGTAAGCAGCCTTTTTCTCCCTAACTTTTATGTTCCCACCACGAACTCTAATTGTTATTCTCTCATCATTTTCGCTGAGAATAGTGTTTGTGGGTGGTCTTCCCAGCTCATATTTCCTCTTCTCCCTATAAGGCCTCTTTCTCCCTCCTGATGGTTTTTTTAGGTCATTCCCTTGGTAGTAGCTCAATTATTTCACCCTAGTGTGCTATCACGATATTTTTATCTCATACTTTTAAGTATTATGTTTTGGTTCGTGGATATGCCTGACGAGTTTGTAAAGCTTTTTCATGGTAGTGGTGGGCAACTAACTGATAAGCTCATTGAAAAGCTCTTTGTTAATAGAGTTAAGCTTCATAATGTTTTTGGGGGTGTGGGGTTAAGGGATTTTGATGATGGTGCATCAATCCCCATAGGTGATTTTGAACTGGTTATGACATCAGATGGTTACACTGTTGATCCAATATTCTTCCCAGGTGGGGATATTGGTGTTTTGGCTGTATGTGGTACAATTAACGATCTTGCTGTTATGGGTGCTAAGCCCCTCGCCATAATGGATAATATAATCGTTGAAGAGGGGTTTCCAATGAAGGATCTTGAACTAATCGTTAACTCTATGATTAAGACGGCTGAAGAAAATAATGTTGCCATTGTGGGGGGAGATTTTAAAGTTATACCTAAGGGTAAGTTGGATAAAATAGTTATTGGAATGAGCGGGATTGGAATAGCGCCAAGGGGTAAAATTATAACTGATCGTGGCGTTAAGTGTGGAGATAAGATAATCGTTACTGGTAGTATTGGTGAACATGAAATTGCTTTAATGTCTGTTAGGGAAGGGTTATCCTTTATTGGGGAAATCAAATCTGATGTTGCTGCAATATATAATGTGATGGAGGCTGCACTCGAAGTTGGTGGGGTTCATGCCGCTAAAGACCCTACAAGAGGGGGTTTAGCTGAGGCTTTAAATGTTTGGGCAAGTAAATGTAATGTTGGTATATGGATCGATGAATCCAAGATACCAATTAGATCTGAGGTTAAAGCCGTATGTGAGATGATGGGTTTAGATCCCCTATACTTAGCCTGTGAGGGTAGAGCTGTTTTAAGTGTGGA
>JAAOZK010000003.1 GCA_011605825.1 Thermoproteota archaeon | reverse complement strand
CATAAGATACATTGGACCTAGAAACTCAATTTACACTGAAACAAAGAGCATACAAGCACTAATAAACCCACAAGACCCACAACCAAAAGTGGATGTAAAATTAAGTACTGGAGAACTCTATATAGGGAAAATAAACAAACTAAACATAACCATATCAAATAATGGCTACAGCGCAATTAGGAATGTAAAGATGAGCATATCCACAGACGCCACAATAAAGGTTTTCGGATCCTCAACCATGTATATTGATGATTTAGAGCCATGGCAAAGCAGCAGTATACCAATAGATGTATATGTCCCATTAACCACAGCAGCCACTGGAACCATAACCATATCCACAACCTACTATGACACAGCTAGGGATGTATCAGTCAGCGACACACGGCAAATTACAATGCTATTGAGGGGATTCATAGAATTAACATTAACAGACGTGGCAATAATACCCGCATCTCCAAGGCCAAACACACCCTTCTCAATAACCATAACAATAACAAATGTTGGAACATCAACAGCATATGCAATATATGCAACCCCAATACTGGAGAACCTCCCAATACAACCCTTCGGATCCAGATCAGTATACATAGGAAACATAGATGTTAACACGCCAACAACATTCACAATAAACCTACAACTACTCAACACAACACTAACACAAGTGAAACTACCAGTAGTATTAAGGTATATGGACAATCTCAGGAACATAAGCGAAAAAACATTTGAAATAACGATAAACATATCCCCAACAACATCGACAACCACAACCACCACACAAAGCAGAGGCACATTTATATCAATCCTCACAAGCCCACTAACCATAATATCCATAATAGCCATAATCGTAATAGTCTCGGGAGTACTGATAATGAGGCGGAGGAGGAAATGAAGTTAAAGGGATTATTGAAGTTGGCATTGAAACAGTTAATGGAGAGGAGAACTAGAACTATACTAACGATTTTGGCAATAGCCGTAGGTGTTACAAGTATAATTGCACTCTCAGCACAAGTGGAAGGGGTTAGCAATGAAATATTCAAAACCCTGGAGAAACTTGGACCAAACACAATAATAGTCACTGTTAGGAGTGGAGGACTATTCACAGATGTAGACGTATCAAATGTTAAAGGGTTAAGTGGAGTGGCAAAAGTGGCTCCAATATTCATAACCACCGCAAGAGCCACAGGAATAAATGATAGAATAACAATACTTGGAGCCTCCACCACAGATATGCAAACAGTATTGGGAAGCATAAACCTAATTAAGGGGGAAGCATATTACGATGTACCATCACCCCAAGCAGTAATAGGCTACAACATAGCAGTGGATGATACAGGAGCATACAGGTATGATGTTGGACAACCAATACTGGTTCAGATAGGATCTAGAAACATAATGATGATCACAGTGGGAATCCTCGACTCCTACGGAACATCAACAATAATAAACCCGGACACAACAATATTCATCCCAATAGACTACCTAAGACTACTACTAAGAACCAGTGGATACACGGCAATTATAGTGAAGACAAACAGCATTGATGACGTGGACAGCGTCATGGAGCTAATAAGATACATGTTTGGAAGTAGAGCAAGCATAACATCAATAAAGCAGATTACAAGCACAGTTCAAGCAGTAACATCACAAATAAGCCTATTACTAGTGGGAATTGCTGGAACATCCTTCGTGGCAGCAGGGCTTGGAACATTCAACATAATGACAATATCAGTATTGGAAAGGGTTAGGGAGATAGGGATACTTAAGGCTATTGGAATGAAGGATAGAGGGGTCCTCGCATTATACCTCTCACAAGGATTAATACTTGGAATCCTCGGAAGCGGCATAGGAGTAATACTGGGTGCAGCCATCGCATACATAATACCAATACTGCTAAGTGGTAGCGCTAGAATCAATGTTTCAGGCCAAAATGTTCTATCCACATACACGCCAACAGTAACCCCAACATACATACTCATGTCAGTGACAATTGCAGTATTGGTGGCAGTAGTATCATCAGCATACCCATCATGGAAAGCTGCAAAAATGAATCCAGTGGAAGCATTAAGATACGAGTAATGGGGGCATGAATCATCCGATGGAAAAACGATATATAAACGTTTCAACAAAGTATGTGTGGTGACATAAATGGTTTCAAAAGAGTTACTTGAACTATTAAATGAAGCCATAGCCTCCGAAATGCAAGTGTCCATACAATACATGTGGCAACATGTACAATGGAGTGGAGTGAAAGGATTAGCTGTAAAGGATACTTTAAGGAGCATTGCAATTCAAGAAATGAAGCATGCAGAAAAGATAGCTGAAAGACTATACTATCTGGGAGGTAAACCCACAACAAAACCGAAAGAGATATTCGTGAAAGAGAATCTAAAGGAGATGCTTGAAAGAGACGTTAAAGATGAAGAAATGGCCATCACGCTTTATAAGAAGATAATAAAGAAAGCTTTAGATGAAGGGGATGAAGTAACAGCACATATATTTAGAGAGATATTAGAGGATGAAGAAGACCATCATGACACATTCACAACAATACTTGAAGATTTAACGTGAAAACAATAATTAACCCACATATTTTTTAAACCCTACATTTTTGCAATTAAATGTTTATCATGACTCCTACGCATAATTAACCCCACAATCTGCACTATTAATAATGCTGAAAAGGTCAATATTGGTAGAAGCCATAGTATTGATAGATAGCTACCTGAAGACTCTATAATGAACCCGAATATTATGGGTCCAATCATAAATCCAGCGTCGAAGGCTATGGAGTATATTCCAGACCCGAATCCCCTAATTTCAGGAGGCAAATCACCTAGAGCAAGTAACTGTATTGCTGGAACCCATAGACCAATACCAACGCCAACTAGAACTGCAGCCAAATAAGCGAGAGGTGGATCTGGAAACATGCTGAGAACAGTGTAGCCTAGGGTTATTATTATGGCGCCAATGGATGCCACTGGAATGGGGCCATGTTTATCAGCAATCCTTCCACTGGTCGCCCTTGTCACTATGCTTGCCCCACCATTAATACTTGAATAAAGCCCGTAGGTTGCTGTACCTAAACCTACACTAACATAGTATGCTGGTAGGAATGTGCTCACCCCACTCATAGCCATAGAATAAAATATTACAGCCAACATTGCACCAATGAAATTCAATTTCAAAAGTCTTTTAATATCCTTAAATCCATTTGAATTGCCTCCATGCTTGACAATATCCTTTGGAACCATTCTGCTGGTGAAGTATATTATGATGAGGGCAGTAAGGACAAATAGGAAGTTTATTATGAAAGTATTCCTGTAACCCATTAGGTCAGCCAAATATCCGCCGACGCCAGGCCCCAACAATTGACTTATTCCAAACATTGTGCTTCTCCAACCCAGAGTTTCCCCAACTCTATCCATTGGCGAGAGATCTATGGCTGTGGATATGGATGCAGGCATGAAGAATGCTGAAGCTAAGCCGCTCAAAATCCTCCCAAAGGCAAAGGACCATAGATCATTGGAGAAAAAGTAAATTATTGCCGCAGCACAGTTGAGGGCAGTTCCAAGCATCAGCGTTTCAAATCTCTTACCACGATCAACAATTAACCCTGCAAAGGGTCTAATAATTATGGTTACTATTGATGTTATAGATGATAGTAAACCAATTATAATTGCATCAGCCCCTAGAGAAAGCGCGAATGGAGAAATTATTGGGGAAACTATCATTCCACCAGTGAAGAAGATTAGTGTTGAAATGTGAAGGAGCCATGTTAGCTTCACTAACTTATCCACTACTTTTCACCATGAAATGTATTATTAGAAATGTAAGGCAATTGTGGTTTAAGTCTTTCTGTGGGGCAGAGTGAATTTACTTTAATGGTACATACATGCTTGATCTAGTAGCCCTTAAACCTGGGGTGCCGTGAACCACCCTCTTGTTCGTTATTGCAAACTCTCCTAGGTAATGCCCAATCATCTCAGTGGTTATCTCAACGGGAACGAATTCCTTGCCGTTATGTACATGTATTGTTAAACCAACCATTTCTGGTAGTATTATCATATCTCTACAATGCGTTCTTATCTTTACATTCTTACCTTCACTCATAAGTTTCTTGGCATCCCTAATCTTCTCTAATAATATACGTTGCTGGGGGGTTAACCCCCTCTTCAAGCTTCTCCTCTGCCTAGAGGGGAGTAGGGTGACGAATTTGTCCATGGGCATTTCAAGCAATTGCTGAAGTGTATACCCCCTATAAGTGAATTCCCTTGGCATAACGGTACACCAACAACCTCATACACCTAATGCTTAAATATCTAATAAACTTTACTTCAAACATCATTCTAAGGGAAAAGCAAAATTTTTATAGTATTTAATGGAAAAATGCTTAGTCTAAATATTTGATATGTGTAGGAGATTAGGATTATGCCCAGCTGGGGTTATTCAATAAGGGGGCTGAACCCCGAGACAACTGCAAAAGCTTGTGGTAGAGATATGAATATTTCATATAAGGCAGCATATGAGATATGTAAATTCATTAGGGGGATGAAGCTAGAAGAAGCAATAGAGTATTTGGAGAAGGTATGTAGGAAGGAGAAGCCCATCCCATTCACAAAGTTTACTGGTAAAGTTGCACATCATAGGGGGATGGAGGGGAGGGCTTCATTAAGATACCCTGTTAAAGCATCAAGGGAGATAATATCATTATTAAATCAAGTTAAAGCTAACGCTGAATACAAGGGTTTAGACCCGGATAAATTGAGAATAATCCATATTGCAGCCATGAAGGGGCCTACAATAAAGAAGTATATTGAAAGAGCATTTGGGAGAGCATCACCATACAATAGGCAACTCGTACATATAGAAGTAGCAGTTGCGGAGGAGGAAACATGAGCATAAAAAGATACTTCGTCCATGAAGGATACAAGAAAATGCAAATCGATGAATACTTAATGAAGGAATTTGAGAGAGCAGGATATGCTGGAATGGAAATGTATAAAACTCCACTGGGAACAAGAATAACAATATACGCTGAAAGACCTGGAATCATAATAGGCAGAGGCGGAACAACAATTAAAAAGCTTGCCGAAGTACTTGAGAAGAGATTTGGTGTGGAGAGACCTCAAATAGCAATAGCACAAGTACAAAATCCGGAGCTAAATGCAAAGGTCATGGCATTAAGAATAGCTAGAGCAATGGAGAAGGGGGTAAACTTTAGGAGAGCTGCCTTCGTCGCATTAAGACAAATAATGGATGCCGGAGCCAGAGGAGCTGAAATAATAATAAGCGGAAAACTGAGATCAGAAAGGGCGAACTACGAGAAGGTGAAGGCTGGAGAACTATTAAAAGCGGGGGAGAAGAAGGAAGTACTAGTAGATGAAGCAAAAGCAGAAGTCCTATTGAAGCCAGGAAAGTATGGCATAAAAGTAAGGATAATGCCACCAGTAAAGACTCCGGACGAAATAACAATAAAGGAGAAGGCTGAATTAGAGGAGGGGGAGGAAAGTGGCGATAATAAGAGTGAGTGAAATAAGGAAGATGACCCCTGAACAGAGGAGGGAGAAGCTTTCAGAGCTTAAGGCAGAATTGGCAAAAACCATGGCTCTAGCAGCTTCAGGAGCCCCTCTAGACAACCCCAAAAAGATAAGGGAACTGAAGAAGGCAATAGCCAGAATACTCACAATAGAAAACGAGGAGAGGAGGAGGGGGAAGAAGTGAAGATAACTGCGAAAAATATAATAGCCCACGAGCTCATTGGTTTAAAGGTTAAAGTGAGCGAATGCAGTAACAAAAGTTGCATAGGAATTGGTGGAATGGTAGTTGATGAAACTATGAAAACAATTAAAGTAAAAGATGAAAAGGATGGCAGAATGAAAGTTATACCAAAAAGTAATACAAAATTTATATTCGAAACCGAGGTAGGGGAATTAGTGGAAGTTGATGGAAACGTGATAATAGCGAGACCTGAAGATAGATTGAAGAAAATAACTATGAGGAGGGGGTGGTGGTAAATGAGCACTCCAGCAAGAAACATAGGAATACCGGGAGTAAAACCCCCAGCAACAACATGCAACGATCCATTATGCCCATACCATGGAAAACTTAGCGTCAGAGGGAAGGTGATCGAGGGAACCGTTGTAAGTAGCAAAATGAGTAAAGCAGTAGTTGTACAGAGGGACTACCTATACTACATCCCAAAATATAAGAGGTATGAGAAGAGAAGATCGAAGATACATGCATACAAACCCCCATGCATAGAAGTTAGAGAGGGAGATACTGTAAAGATAGCTGAATGCAGACCCATAAGCAAAACAATATCCTTTGTAGTTATAGGGAAAGTGGAGGGGGAGGGAAGTGGCTAAGAGAGGAGCGAAGGGGGCAGTTGGAGTATCATATAGACATGGTGTAAGTGCAGGATTACCAGTGGGAGCTAGACTTAAATGCGCAGACAACAGTGGAGCAAAAATAGTCCAAGTAATTGGAGTAGTAGGCTTGAAGGGGAGATTGAGGAGGCTAATGTCAGCATCTGTAGGGGATATGGTTATAGTATCTGTGAAGGAGGGGACACCGGAAATGCGAAGACAAATACTTAGAGCAGTGATAGTTAGACAGAAAAAGCCATACAGGAGACTTGATGGAAGCTGGATACAATTTGAAGACAACGCAGCAGTTATAGTAACCCCTGAAGGAGAACCAAGGGGAACAGATATAAGGGGGCCAGTAGCCAAAGAGGCTGCGGAGAGATGGCCTAAAGTTGCAGCCTTAGCAAGTATAATAATTTGAGGGGTGAAAGGAAGTGTACTGGAAAACAAAATCCAAGAAACCTTCAAAACAGAGGAAAGCAATACTTGAAGCCCCACTACATAAAAGGCATGATTTAATATCAGCCCCCCTATCACCGGAATTAAGGAAGAAGTATAATAGGAGGGCATTCCCCGTTAGAAAGGGGGATACCGTGCTAATAATGAGGGGGGATTTCGCTGGAATAGAGGGGAAGGTTGTGGAGGTAGATTTAAAGGAGATGAGAATACACGTTGAGGGGGCAACCCGTAAGAAAGCTGATGGAACAATAATATATGCCCCCATACATCCATCAAAAGTTATGATAACCAAACTCGACTTATCAGATGACATTAGGAAGAAGGCATTAGAGAGGAAGGTGACTGGAAGTGGGTAGGAGAGGCCCTCCAAAACATTTAAAGAGGTATGCATCGCCAGCATACTGGCCAATACCAAAGAAGGCATATACATTCGCAGTCAGACCATTACCAGGACCACATCCAATAGAAGACTCAATACCACTACTAATAATTGTAAGAGACATACTGAAACATGGTGAAACCTATAGGGAAGCCAAGAAGATAATTAAGAGGGGGGAAATACTCGTAGATGGAAGAATAGTAAGGGAGGAGAAGTTCCCAGTAGGTGTGATGGATGTAATATCAATACCATCCACAGGGGAAAACTATCGCGTACTCCCAGACCCAATAAAGGGGTTAAGACTACACCCAATAGGAAAGGAGGAAGCAACATTCAAACTATGCAGAATAGAAAATAAAACCATGGTTAAGGGTGGAAATATACAATTAAACTTGCATGATGGGAAAAACATATTGATAAAGGTGGCAAACCCAGCCAAACCAGAAGAAGACGTATATGATGTATTAGATGTCATTAAAATAGGATTACCAAATCAAGATATACAAGCCCACATAAAATTCAAGGAAGGGGCGCAAGCCCTAATAATAAAGGGTAAGAATAGAGGGCTCTATGGAAAGATAAATAAGATTGAAGGGCCAATCCAGAAGGAATACAAAACAGCAGTAATAGAGAGCTTCAATGGCAATCTAATAAGAGCAAACATAACATACGTGCTTGTAATTGGAGAGAATGAGCAGTTAATATCTCTACCAAAATGGTGAGAAACATATGTCAAACTTAAACCCCATGCAAAGAATTATGATCGATAAAGTCGTTGTAAACATGAGCGTCGGTCCAGGGGAGAAACTAGAGAAGGCAGTAAAAGTCTTAGAGGAATTAACCGGACAGAAGCCATGTAAGAGAAGAGCGAAGAAAACCATAAGGGAATTCGGCATAAGGAGGGGGGAGGAAATTGCATGCATCACCACATTGAGGGGGAATAGAGCTAAAGAATTCCTACAAAAAGTACTTGTAGCAAAGGGAAACACCATTAAAAAGGAAAGCTTCGACAAACATGGAAACATCTCCTTCGGAATAAAGGAACATTTAGACATACCTGGAACAAAATACGATCCAAATCTAGGGATATTCGGAATGGATGTAACAATAGTATTTAAGAAGCCGGGATACAGAGTTGCAGTGAGGAGGAGGAAGAGGAGCAAAGTAGGGGGTGCACAGAAAGTGAAGATAGATGAAGCCATAGAATACCTTAAAAGTAACTTCGGAGTTGAAATTGTGGAGGGATAGAGATGGGGAAGTATAAGCCACCAAAAGAGAGAAAGTTTGGGAAGGGCAGTAGACCATGCGTCAGATGCGGACATCAAGGGCCAATAATAAGGAAGTATGGTATAAACCTTTGCAGACAATGCTTCAGAGAAGTAGCCGAAGAAATGGGATTCAAAAAATATATGTGAGGTGAATTAAGTTGACCATGGTAGACCCACTATCCGACGCCCTATCAAACATATGGAACAATGAAATTAGAAACAAAAATGAATGTATAATCACCCCATCATCAAAACTAACAATAAACGTTCTCAAAGTAATGCAGAAGAAGGGGTACCTTGGAGAAATAGAATTGATTGATGATGGAAGATTCGGAAAAATAAAAGTTCAACTACTTGGAAGGATAAACAAATGTGGCGCAATAAGACCAAGATATAGTGTTGGATATAGAGAGCTACCCCAATGGGAGAAACAATTCCTACCATCAAGAGATGTAGGAATACTCATAGTCTCAACATCTAAGGGGGTTATGACAAGCAAAGAGGCTATGGAAAACAAGGTTGGAGGAGTCTTAATAGCATACGTATACTAGAGGGGAAGGGAAATGGCCAAAACATACATAGCAAGAGAGGAAATAGAAATACCGGAAAACGTGAAAGCTGAAATAAATGGTAATGTAGTCATAGTTAAAGGACCTAAAGGGGAGATAAAGAGGGATTTTACACACGCAAGGAAAATAACAATAAAATTGGAAGGTAACAAGATAATAGTGGAAAAATATTTCCCATCAAAAGAGGAAAAGGCACTAATTGGAACAATAGCGGGACATATAAGAAACCTAATTAAGGGGGTTACGGAAGGATTCAAATATAAAATGAAAATAGTATATGCACACTTCCCAATAAGCGTGAAAGTAAAGGGTAATTATGTTTATATTGAAAACTTCATAGGGGAAAAATACCCGAGAAAAGCGAAAATAATTGGTAAAGTAAACATAAACGTCACCGGAGATGAGATAATAATAGAGGGTATTGATATAGAGGAAGTAAGTAAAACAGCCGCAAACATTGAACATGCCACAAAAATAGTTGGGAAGGACCCAAGAGTATTCCTAGATGGAATATATGTTTATGAGAGGGAGTGAAAACATGGAGAGTAAGAAGATAAAGAATATGATAAAAAGGATAAGGAAGAGGAAGATCGAGTTCCTAAGACCATGGAGCTTCAGATTAAAGAGGGTAGGGGAATCTTGGAGAAAGCCAAAAGGGCTTGATGATAAACATAGATTACAAGTTAAAGGGTATATGCCAATAGTAAAGGTGGGTTATAGAAGCCCGAAAAATATACGGAACATACATCCATCAGGATACATTGAGAAAATAGTGTATAGACCTGAAGAGCTTGAAGGTCTAGATCCAAAAGTATACGCAATAAGAATAGCCCACACAGTAGGTAGAAGGAAGAGAATGGAAATAATTGATAAAGCTAAGCAAATGGGACTGAAAATTCTTAATCCAACAATAGTTGAGGAGGCGGAGTAAAATATGCCGAACACCCTCAGAAGTATTAGAAGAATGGCTGCCGAAATCCTAAAAGTTGGAGAGAATAGAGTTTGGATAAACCCGGAAGAGATAGAGAGAGTTTCAGAAGCAATAACTAGGGAAGATGTGAAGTCATTGATAAAGGAGGGAATCATAAAGAAGAGGGCGGAGAAGGGGATAAGTAAAAGGGAGAAACGTAAAAAGAGGGGACCTGGAAGTAGAAAGGGGCCGAGCATTAGTAGAAAAGTTAAATGGGTCATGAAAGTTAGAGCACAAAGAAAGTTCATAAGGGAACTCAAAGCTAAAAGAGTTATCAGCGAATCCACATACAGAATGCTCTACAGGATGATAAAGGGGAATGCCTTCAACAGCATTTCACAAATAAAGACGTACATAAAGGAAAGGAATCTAGCAAGGAGGAAGTAATATGGCTAGGGGAGCAAGATATAAAGTTCCATTTAGAAGGAGGAGGGAGGGATTAACTGACTATAGAGCAAGACTCAAAATGATAATATCCAGAAAACCAAGACTTGTCGTTAGGAAAACCAACATGTACGTAATCGCACAGATAGCTGAAGCAAAGATAAATGGTGATGAAATAATGATTTCAGCACACTCAAAAGAGCTCAGAAAATATGGATGGAAATACTCATGCAAGAACACCCCAGCATGCTACCTCCTGGGATTATTAGTGGGATATAGAGCAGTGAAGAAGGGGGTGAAAGAAGCAATACTGGACATTGGATTACACAGGCCAACGAAGGGAGCCAAAGTATTTGCAGTGGCTAAGGGGGCTTTAGACGCTGGATTAAATATCCCAATATCAGAAGAGAAAATTCCAAGTGAAGAGAGAATAAAGGGAGAACATATAAAAGAATATGCAGAGAAACTCCTATCAGAAAATCAAGAAGAATATAATAGGAGGTTCTCCTACTACATAAAAAGGAAAGCTAAACCAGAAGACATTACGGAGGAATTCGAAAAAGTTAAAAAGAAGATAATAATGGAATATGGGGGATGAATATGGGGGAGGAAACAAGCACACAGAAAACTGAATGGGAGCCAAAAACCACAGTGGGAAAATTAGTTAAAGAGGGAACCATAAACTCGATTCATCAACTCTACAGCCTTAACCTACCAATACTGGAACCGGAAATAGTAGATATATTAGTTCCAAATTTAAAGAATGAAGTGGTATATGTTAGCATAGTCCAAAAACAAACAGATGCAGGGGAGCAAAGTAGATTTAAAGTTGCAGTTATAGTTGGAAATGAAGATGGATTAGTCGGAGTTGGAACCGCAAAAGCAAAACAACTTAGATTCGCAATAGATAAAGCAATAGAAAATGCAAAACTAAATATAATACCAGTAAATAGGGGCTGTGGAAGCTGGGAATGCTCATGCAATAGACCACACAGCATACCATTCAAAGTGGTTGGGAAAAGTGGAAGTGTTGAAATAACATTAAAACCAGCTCCAAGGGGAGTTGGACTGGTGGCAGGAGACCCTGTAAAGGTAGTTCTTAGACTTGCAGGCATACAAGACATATGGTCATTCACAAATGGGGAGACGAGAACAACACTAAACTTCATAATGGCAACCTACAATGCCCTAAAGAATACAAATAGATTCAGATTCGGATGGAGAAGTGCGTAAAAATGAGCAAACCCATAGCAGTAATAAGAATTAGGGGGACAGCTGGAGTATCAAAAGAGGATGAAGACACACTAAAAATGCTTAGATTAAATAAACCAAACCACATGAGGATATTAAAGCCAAATCCAAGCATAATTGGAATGGTAAGGAAAGTTGAAAGATATGTAACATGGGGGGAAATAGATTTAGAAACATTAGAATTGGTCTTGAGGAAGAGGGGGAGACTAATCGGAAATATGAAACTAACAGATGAATACGTGAAAGAAAAGCTTGGATTAAATGGTATAAGGGAACTTGCAGAGAAAATATTTAATGGGGAAATCGATATAAACGATTTAAAAGATTTAAAACCAATATTCAGATTAACACCCCCAAGTGGTGGATTTAGGAAATCGGTAAAAGCATTCTACTCATCAGATGGGGAACTTGGATATAGAGGTGGAGAAATAAACAAACTAATAGTTAGAATGTTGTAGGGTGATCAAAATGGTTGTAAGAAGAGAGAAGAAGAGTAGGAAGCTGAGGGGTAGCAGGTATATGGGTTATGGCGGAACACAACATAGAGGAAGCGGACAGAGGGGTGGATTTGGAAAAGCAGGACTACATAAACACAAATGGTCATACATATTGAAATATGATAGAGACTATTTCGGAAAACATGGCTTCAAAACTCCAAAAAGCATCAAAGAAATAGATAAACCAATAAACTTGCGGGAAATAGAGGAAATGATAAATAAAGGCAAAATAAGTGGAGCTGAAAAGGATGGGAGATTAGTAATAGATGTAACACAATTTGGATACACAAAGGTTTTGGGAGCTGGAAGATTAACAAAACCAATAATAGTTAAAGCTAGAAGTTTCACCGAGAAGGCTGTGGAAAAGATTAAAGAAGCCGGCGGAGAAGCTGTGAAACTGGAATCTTAAATACAAATTAACATAAATTATTTAGGGTTTAAACAAATAGTTTAGTGTGAAGTTTATGCCAAGAATCCTTGAGCTTCTCGAACCAGTAACAAGGATATTACCGGAAGTTGAAAAACCAAAGCAGAAACTACCATTAAGAGACAGATTAATATGGACAGCCGTGGTACTCACACTATACTTTATAATGAGTGAAATCCCACTTTATGGGATTAAAGGTGCATTGGGATACGATCCATTCATGTATATGAGGTGGCTTTTCGCATCAAAAAGAGGGACGCTAATGGAGCTTGGAATAGGCCCAATAGTCACAGCAGGATTAATAATGCAGCTACTTGTTGGGTCGAAGATTGTAGAACTAGATTTCACAAACCCGAGAGACAGAGCATTATTTAGTGCTTCACAAAAACTCATGACACTAATATGGGGTGCAATACAATCAATATCATATATACTTGGCGGAGCCTTCGGACAACTGGACATATACACATCGATAATAATATTCCTACAATTAATGATCACCACATTACTACTAATGTTGATGGATGAAATGATACAAAAGGGGTGGGGGCTTGGAAGCGGGGTAAGCCTATTCATAGCTGCAGGCATAGCGCAGCAAATGTTCTGGGAAACCTTCTCACCAGTTATTGGGAGCGATGGAAAATACATTGGGGCAATACTATATACTGCTCAAACATTACTAAGTGGAGGAGGACTAATGAATACCCTAATAAGACCATATGGACTGCCAAGCCTAACAGGACTAATAGTGGCCGTGGTAATACTGCTCCTCGTAATATACATGGAGGGGACAAGGATAGAAGTACCCATCACAATGGCGAAATATAGGGGGATTAGGACAAAGATACCATTAAAATTCCTATACGTTTCAAATATACCAATAATATTCACCTCGATGCTATTCGTAGACATACAGATAATCTCACTACTAATATGGAGGCAATTCAACATAAATAATGCAAATATAATATTGAACCTAATTGGAACATTCAACCAGACAACTAATACCCCAATTGGTGGATTAGCATACTACACGAAGCCACCATCAGGTATATCATCAGTCATAAGTGACCCAATACATGCAATCATATACTCAGCTCTACTAATAATTTCATCAGTGATATTCTCGATAATATGGGTTCAAGCATCAGGCCTAAGCCCAAGAGATCAAGCTCAACAACTTGTGGAGTCAGGATTACAGATACCTGGATTTAGAAGCTCACCAAAAGTTATAGAGGGAATACTAAACAGATACATACCACCACTAACAATATTAAGCGGAATAATAGTTGCATTAATAGCCATAGTGGCAGACCTACTTGGAGCCATAGGCTCTGGAATGGGGATACTACTGGTTGTGGGCATAATATATCAATATTGGGGGATGCTAACACAAGAACAAATGATGGAAGCATATCCAATACTTAAAAGACTTGCTGGAGAAAAGTAGTTAAGGAAGATAAGAAAATTTTTAACCACAAATTGATAAACTTACCTATCAGAAATCATTGAAGGGTGAGGGAAATTGCTGGATTGGCTCATAGACTACTTAGTAAAGCTCTTTGGCCCATACAGAGATCCACCACTCTCATCAATAACAGTTATAGGAATAAGCATCATGGTATGCATGATAACCATAGGAGCCAACTATCTACTGCTTGACGTGGAAAAATTGAGGCAGCAAACCAGGGAAATAAATGAGTGGAATCTTCAAATGAGGCAAGCAATTTTAAGCAATGATAAAAAGCAGATAGCTAAATTGAAGAAGAAAGAGGCTTACATAAGAGAGTTGCAAGCAAATGTAACTGCACAGAGAATGAAGCCAACACTCATATTCATGATCCCACTATGGATATTCTTCATAATATTCGCCGCAGTATTCAACAACCCAGCATACGGATATGTTGTGGTAACACCATTCCCAATACCATTTGCAGGAGACAAACTTAATTTTGGATCATGGTATATACTATGCTCAATACTCATACTACCAATACTTCAAAAAATATTTAAATTAACATAAGGGGGGTGTGTATATATGAACGTTAGGTCTAGAACTAAGAGACTTGTCTTGAGGAAGACGCCTGGAGGGAGAATTGCAATACATTATGAAAAAAGAAGACCAAATATAGCCAAATGCGCTCTATGCAAATCAGAGTTAAGGGGGGTTCCAAACCTGCCACCAGTGAAAATGAAGAAAATACCAAAAAGTTCTAAGAGGCCTAATAGACCATATGGCGGATATCTAGACCACAAATGTTTGGAAAGACTCATAAAGATGGCTGTTAGGGAGGGCGCCCATTGAAAAAGATAGTTGTAACCGTCAGCGGCCCCCCAGGCTCAGGTAAAAGCACCCATGCAAAAAGGATAGCGGAAAAACTTAATTTGAGATATTTTTCAATAGGGAGATACTTCAGAGATATAGCTACCAAGATGAACTTGAGTTTAGAGGAATTTCAAAGAATAGCTGAAAAAGACCCAAAATATGATTTGGAGGCAGATAGTAGGACATTGATGGAAGCAGAGAAGGGGGGAGTTGTAATAGACGGCCATTTAACGGGTTGGATAGCAAAGGAAAAGGCAGACATAAAAATATACTTAACAGCATCACTGGAGGAGAGGGCAAGAAGGGTGGCGAAGAGGGATGGAAAACCCTTCGAACAAGCAATAAATGATATAAGGAGAAGGGAAGAGAGCAACGCCCTTAGATACAAGACCTTCTATGGAATAGACCTTAATGATCTAAGCATATACGATATTGTCATAAACACTGAGAAGTGGGGGGAGGAAGAGGTATCACAAACCTTAATATACTTAATACAGAAATATATGGAGAAACGAAACACTTTTAATTAAGCGGCCAAAATCTCTTTTGTCCGGAGGGGGAAATATGTCAGCGATAGAGGTTGGGAGAATATGTGTAAAAACGAGGGGGAGAGAGGCAGGTAAGAAATGCGTTATAGTGGATATAATAGATGACAAATTCGTCCTAGTAACTGGACCAAAGAAGGTTAACGGGGTAAAGAGGAGGAGGAGCAACATAAAACACCTAGAACCAACAGAGAATAAAATAGAGTTAAAAGCAGGAGCATCAGATGATGAAGTAATGGAAGCCTTAAGCAAACAAAACCTATTGGAATACATGAAGGAACCAATTAAGATAAAGGTTCAGTGAAGGGGAAGAGGGCAAAGCAATATAAACAATTAAATAAATCAAATTTTATTGAGGGAAGAATATGAGTGAACCATCTAGGAAGAGGGAGATACTGATAAAGGGGGAAGAACCATTAAACCCAGAGTATGGAGTAAACCCATATGAGAGGCCAATACAAACCCACATAAAATATGGAGTTATAAATTTAGATAAAACACCTGGACCGACAAGTCATGAAATAACATCATGGGTGAAGAGAATATTAAACGTAAAGAAGGCTGGACATGCCGGGACCCTAGAGCCCCTAAAATGGGGCGGGGAAACCCGAATGTCTCAGGTATACTTCCAATAGCACTGGAAAACGCCACAAAAGCCATGATAGCAATGGCAAAATCCCCAAAGGAATACATATGCGTAATGAGATTACATGGGAAAGTAGGTGAGGAAGATATAAAAGCCGTATGCAAAGAATTCGTTGGCCAAATATACCAGAGGCCACCACTTAAATCGTCAGTAAAGAGGGTTGTGAGAATAAGAACAATATACTACCTTGACGTACTGGAAATATCTGGTAGAGATGTATTGATGAGGATAGGATGTGAAGCTGGAACATACATAAGGAAGCTATGCCACGATATTGGGATAGTTCTTGGAGTTGGAGCCCACATGCAAGAACTTAGAAGAACAAGGAGTGGAGTGTTCAAGGAAGATGAAACATTAACAACCCTACATAGACTTAAAGATGCATATGACACATGGGTTGAAGAGGGGGATGAAAGCGAATTGAGGAAAGTTATATTGCCCGTGGAGAAAGCTGTGGAGGAAACACCCAAAATAACCATAAGAGACAGCGCTGTGGATGCAATATGCCATGGAGCAGACTTAGCAGCACCAGGAATACTAACCATTGAAAGCGGAATTAAAAGGGGGGATTTAGTGGCATTAATGACGAAGAGGGGGGAGCTCGTTGCACTGGGAACAGCTCAGAAGAGTAGTGAAGAAATTTTGAATGCTGAAAATGGAATAATGGTTAAAACTAGGAGAGTTATAATGGAGAGGGGAGTATACCCAAAAATGTGGAAATAAATTATTTATGAGTAGAATGAAGATAAAATTAGGATAAGCCGGGGTAGCCTAGCGGTAAGGCGCAGGCCTGGAGAGCCTGTGTCCCTTCGGGGACTCGCGGGTTCAAATCCCGCCCCCGGCGCCAAAATAATTTATGGAAAGTGGGATGCCTAACTTTATATGATGAAGAAATGCAAATTGTGATTTTTAAATTGCAATATTGTATGGGTGAGTGGTTAATTGCCCTTTGACCCTGTACTCTTAATGATCTTTACTGGTTCATGCAATATCTTAATTTGATAGCATTCAATTAGCTTCGAAATTATGTTTTCCCTCAACCTTTGATCTAGAGCTTCAGGTGGATATACTCCAGGCTCCTTCAATTCCTTTATTACACCGATTGATGATACCAATACTGCCGCAGCGGAGAATGCCATTGGAGTTGTGGCTATCTTCATATTTAAAAGATCACTTAATTTTGGGGGTAGGGCATTGATTTTCACGATTGATCTCTCTCCACCCTTAAAACCTATAGCTTCAACGGACACGGCCAAAATCATGTCATCAAGGCCATGTATATGCTCAATTGGATTATATCCATCGAATTTTCTTGCCAAACTGTAAAGCACTTTTATCGGCGAAATAAGTTTCCTATCAACCCTTATCTCATCATTACTAAATAAGCCTAGGTCGTAAAGTCCCTTTACAAATTCTATTTCGGAGCCACCTGACTTCAAGTCAATTCTCTTAAGTTTTATATATTTTGGGAGTGTTGCTATTTCATCTCCATAGATTAGGTAAGTCCTCTTCCTACCAATTGGATTTGGAAATTCATATTCCTCCATTTCACCCAAGGGCTTTTCAATTTTGAAATGTCCATTCTCATAGACTATTGGTGGACATGAGAAGTGTTCTATAGTGAGATATGGAGACCAAGACCAAACACGCCAATATGGTACTTGATCCTCAACAAGCCTCACCTTTACAGCCTCAACTTCATCCAAAACCTCTGAACACCACTTAGCCATTAAATTGGTTAGTCCAGGTGAAACACCCAAATTTATTATAGCCTTCAACCCTTCATTAACGAATTCACCATTCAAAGACAGTTGCTCAGCATTTGCATAATCATTTGATGCAAGATCCAAATAGTCTACACCAACCTTTAAACAACCCCTCATTATCTTGATGTTTAAGGTTGGGGAAGTGGAATTTATAACGACGTCAGCTCCCTTAATACAATTCTCGATATCAGAATCCCTTGATAAATCAAGCTTCCTAAAATCTACGTTCACATGATCGTCATGATGAATAGTTTTAAGTGAAGATTTAACAGCATCAATCTTCTCAGAACTCTTATCACAACAAATAAGCTCAGATACAGCTTCATTTGAGACAAGCATCCTAAAGATGTTGGAGCCAACCAAACCTAAACCCATCAGTAAAACCTTCATAGAATCCCCCCACAAAACAATATGTAATTAATGATTTAAGCGGAGCTTATGGTTGGCAATAAGTTAAATTCAGATCATTAATATAAATTTTACTTCATCAAAACATGGAAGCATATTCAAAGTGGAACATTTAAATCTATGGGTTTAATGGAATTTACACATTCATTTAAAAAGTGGTTGAAATTCAATTCCGATAGTAGTTTTGAAACATTACCTGGATCTGCCATTGTGGTTACACGTTTAGGTCTAGCCCAGCAATCAATACTGGAACTAGCGTAACCATCCCTTGAAATAGCATAATCATAAAATCCAAGTTTCTTAGCCATAGACACGATCTCCTCCTTATCATAAGCAATCAAAGGCCTAACCACTGGAAGATTGGAATATGAATTTAAAACCATTAAATTCCTTGAAGTTTGAGAAGCAACTTGACCAATAGATTCTCCGGTGACGATAGCCCAAGCCCCCAACCTCTCAGCTAACTTATTGGCAACAGCATACATCATTATTTTACACAAGACGCAAACATATTTTCCACCATTATCGCGAATATGCTCAAGCCACTTGTAATGATCATAAGTGTACACATGTAAATCTTCACCCAAATGCCAATAAGATATATGCCTAGCAATGTTGATGAACTTCCTAAACCTCAATGGATCCTTGACATCAGCATATAGAATAGTCAATGGACATCCGCGCTTCATCATATACCAAGCAGCCACAGGCGAATCAATACCCCCAGAAACTAAGCATACAACCCTTCCAGAAGTACCTAATGGTATTCCACGTAAACCATCCATCCTCCACAAATAAATATAACAATCACTATTCCTAACCTCAACATAGACGGTTCTATCCGGAGACTCCAAGGATACCTTCAACCCAGTCTTCTCTTTAATAATTGATCCAAGCTTAACTTCAAGATCTCTACTACTAAAATCATGCTTACCACTCCTCCTAACCCTAACAGCAAAACTTTTAGCATCTTTAAGGAGCTCACCGCAATTTTGAGCTATAAAATCTTCAAGTTTAGATAATTCAACATATATGTAGGGTGAATAGTAGGATATTCCAAAAATTCTCCCCAAAATGTTCATAGCCCTCTCAACATCATCAACATCCACAATAATTCTAGACCACTTATGCTTAACATTACATTTCAAACCTTCATTCTTTAAACTTGAAGCTATATTCCTCATCAATTTACGAACATAACTACGCCTAACAAAATCGGATTTAATGGCTATTTCACCATAAGCAACCAGAATACCACTCCACACCAACATACACGTCTATATATTAACTACAATGTAGAGATAAACATAATTGATGATTATTAGGAATTTATTTTGAAGGAAAAGTAAATAAAGAGTTTGAAGGATATATTTTTGTAGCCGGGGTAGCTCAGACTGGGAGAGCATCCGGCTGAAGACCGGACTGTCGTGGGTTCAAATCCCACCCCCGGCATAACTATTAAAAAATGGGGAATAGTTTAATTCCCTGCATTGCCAGATGAATTATTTCTTCTCCCATAAAGCACACCTTTAGGGTCTTTTAGTAGCAGCACGATTTCCCAGATGATCAATGCGAATATCAGCATTGTAAACCCCAGTAATGTAGCGTCTAATGTCATTTCAAGGAATTCTCCACCCTCTGTTAAGAAACCATATACGTGATCTACGAATACCATTATCGTTGCACCCCAAAGTATTAGGCAGAGCACCTTCAATAGATACTTATCATCATCGGCCATCGAATACCATAATGGTGTCACTATAGCTGCTGCAAACGCCAATATTATAAGCCACAACCTTCAATCACCAGTAAACTTATATGTAAGTGTTACATTATTTAAATTTAGTGTTACTAAGTTGTGAGACTATGGCATGCTTCCTCATACCCATGACCCTAGCCATCCTGACATCCATAATACAGAAGACAACAAGAACTGTAGCTGAGAAGTTGAAGCTTTGGCTGCTTAACGCATTGTTGTGGGGAGGAAGTCTACTATTGGCATTGGAGCATGTGTGGCATGGGGAAGTTGTTCCATGGCCACCATTCCTTACAGCCATGAGCACTCCAGAAGATATTCCAGTAATGCTACATGAGATGGCAACAGCAGGAACTGCAATGTCCATAGTTACATGTGGTGCATGGGCTTCAATCCTAATATTAAGCACTTACATTCCAAAAATGAGGATACATAGGCTTACTATGATGAAAGCCATTGAACAACAATCTGGAATACCAATGTCACATCAAAATTAACGCACTTTTTATATAGTTGAAAAATAAAGGGTGGGTTTTAGAAGTTTATGATTTTACCTTTGTATAGCATAGCCACCAGTCGATGCACTTGATTTCGCCAGCCTTTTCCTGTTCCCTCCTCTTTTTAATCATGTCCACAGTATTTGCTGGTGGGACAATTACATTGTCTCCTATGATCTCATTATTTGGCCAGTTTGCTGGAATGGCGTATCCTTTATCGGCGATTTGTAATGCTTTAATCATTCTGAGAATTTCATCAATATTCCTGCCAAGCTCCATTGGATAATAGAGTATAGCCCTGATAATCCCCTTAGGATCAACTATGAATACTGCTCTTACAGTTTGAGTTCCCTCTGCTTGTTTGTGCCGCATACCCAATCTTGCGGATATTGAACCAGTGTTATCTGCTATTATTGGGAATTGTATTTCAACATTCAACTTTTCCTTTATCCACTCCTCCCACTTTAGATGAGCGAATACTTGATCTATGCTAAGCCCGATCAATTCGCAGTTAAGGCTTTTGAATTGTTCATATCTCTTTTGGAAAGCTACAAACTCCGTTGTGCAGACGGGTGTGAAATCTGCTGGATGACTGAATAAAACGAACCATTTACCACTATAATCGTCTGGCAACTTGATAATGCCCCTTGTCGTTCTCACTTCCATTTGGGGAAACCTTTCACCTATTAAAGGCATCGTATACTCCATACTTTTTCACCTCTTATATCACTCAATAATAAAATATAGTTTAATTTTAAATTAAATGTTGTGTACGATATTCGGATGAAAAAGTATAGAGAAATCTAAAATTCAGATAAAGGCGGAATGGTTTTGACGAAGTTTATTCTATACCTCGTCACATATGCATAATTGGATTTTTCAACCCATAGTAATTGTTGAGAAAAAAAGGTGGTTTTAGGGTTTATTTTGGAACGCCACTTATAGTTTTCCGATTCTGTACAGTGTCGTTCCGCAAACGGGGCATTTACCACGTACTGCCAATCTACCATTCTTTAGAGTCACTTGCTCAGGGTTCACCATAGTCCTTTTGGCTTTGCACTTCACACAATATGCTTCTACCAAAATGTATCACTGTAGAGTAATTATGCGTGTTTATGCTTAAAAGGGTTGTGACCAAATTTTAATGAATTATAGTAAAATTGGGTAAAGGAGAAATCTAAATTACATCAGGGAAATGTTTACTATGGATATTTATTGATCCACCTATATACTGTTTTTATTGGTATATTCAATTCGTTTGATATCTGCTTCACAGTTAATCCCTTATCCCTAAGCTCCCTAGCTTTTTCCATAAGTTTCCTTCTTTCAAATTTATGATATCTTGATTTGTTTTCAATGATTATTCTGTTTTCATGACCAAAGAGGGATAGGGCAAACTTAAATGCAGTTAAATTGCTACTCTCCCTGGAAATATAACCTATAATTTTAATTTGGTAATCGCTTTCAATGTAGCTTTTAAGTTGCATCAACGCTGATTTTATTAATTTAAATGTCATGTTTGGATTCTGGAATGTGACTGTTACAACTTTATCCTCTTCATTGATTTTCACATCATAATCGCGTGTACTTAGACTCATAAGGGACACCTCCAATTAATTAAACTATTCATTTAAGATTCAAACTGGAATATAAAGTTTTCTCACTTTTCAAATTCTTCAAAAGAGAGAAAGATTTATAAACCTTCTCATATTATAATAATATTGAAAATGAGAATTATCGGGGGTGAGAGCCATGAACTGGAAGATGAGGATCATGGAGAAGATCAAACCAATAATAACTGATAGAGGACCTCCAATAATTAGGAAGATTGTCTCAAAAATTAAATAAATTGTTTTTTATGGTATCAATAGGAGTATGAGTGGTGCAAATACTTCTGCCACCAATGACATTACTGTGATCATGGTGTTTAAGGATGGCCCTGCAGTATCCTTAAATGGGTCTCCAACAGTATCCCCTATGACTGCAGCTTTATGGGCTTCAGAGCCTTTACCACCATAAGCTCCAGATTCTATGTACTTCTTGGCATTATCCCATAATCCCCCAGAATTAGCCATGAACAATGCAAATATTATTCCAGTAACTATGCTTCCAGCTAGGAAGCTTGCAAGAGCCTCCTTACCCAAGAATATCAATGTCAATATTGGAACTATTATTGCCAGGGAGCATATTGGTGTAAGCTCCTTCAAAGCCCCCCTCGTCGCTATGTCCACGCATCTGGCATAATCAGGCTTAGCTTTACCTTCAAGGATTCCAGGATTCTCTTTAAACTGTCTCCTTATCTCTTCAATCATCCTCTCAGAGTTTCTGCCCACAGCCAGTATTAGGAGAGCTGATAGTAGTGGGGGCATCATTCCACCAAGAATTAATCCAGATATTACTTCAGGGGTCATTAAATTCAATATCCCTATGTCCACTGAATGCGCATATGCAGAGAATAATGCGAGCACAGTTAGTGCTGCAGCCCCTATGGCAAACCCCTTAGTTATAGCCTTAGTGGTGTTTCCTGCAGCATCCAGTTTATCTAGAATATCAATAATTTCCTCTCCAAGCCCAGATTGCTCAGCAATACCCTTTGAGTTATCTGATACTGGGCCATAAGCATCTGCAGATATAGTCATACCCACCGTGGCAAGCATACCAACAGCGGATATGGCTATACCATAGAATGGGTTCACATTGAAGTATAGCGATAAGTACCAAGCAGCAACGGTTGCTACGCAAATCCCAATTACTGGTGGAACTATACTTATCAAACCATATGAAAAGCCAGTCAATATATTTATTGCTGCACCAGTAGTTGAGGCTTCAGCAACCTTCTTTGTTGGAGGCCTATCAATGGATGTGAAGTAGTCTGATGTCAATCCAATAATTACTCCCGCAATTAATCCAGCAGCTGTTGGTAGAAAGATTCCAAGCCACCTCTGACCAAGCCCGGAGAAATATGTGGTTACTAGTAGTAGGATTGCAAAGCAAATCCATGTTGAGAAGGACCCCCTATTAAGTGCTGCCCCAGGATTCCCCTTAATGCTAAATCTAACCACCAATACACCAATGATTGATGAAAGCAAACCAATGGATGCCACCATTAATGGAAGCATTAGCAATATGCCTTCACCAAGCTCTGCACCAATTATCATTGCAGCCACTATACTGGCTATGTAGGAGTCAATTAGATCAGCACCCATACCTGCCACATCACCCACATTGTCGCCAACATTATCAGCTATTACAGCTGGATTACGTGGATCATCCTCAGGAATTCCAAGTTCAACCTTCCCAACAAGATCAGCACTAATATCGGCAGTCTTAGTATATATTCCACCACCAGCCTTTGCAAATAAAGCCAATGAACTTGCACCAAAGCTGAAGCCTAGAACTATGGTTGAAGATTCAACGTCACCCCAACCGAGTATGAAACGATACATATAGAATAATATGCTTATCCCCACCAGTGATAAACCAACCACAAACAACCCCATGACGGCCCCACCATAAAATGCTATTGGGAAAGCCTTAACCATACCACCCCTAGCAGCATTAGTTGCCCTAACATTGGCTTCCACAGCAGCCTTCATACCAAAATATGCTGCTAGAGTTGTACATATGGATCCCAAAACATATGCTATGGAGATACTTAAGCCATAAACTACACTACTTAGAAGCGTTGAATATACTAAACCCAAAATCACAGCCATCACAGCAACAAAAATGAATAAAGTCCTATTCTGCCTCCTCAAATAGGCTTCAGCACCCTCCTTAATGGCATCAGCAATAAATTGCATTCTCTCAGTACCACGATCTTGCTTAACAATGTAATTATACAATAAGACGGCAATGGTTATTGAAATTAAACCTATGATCATGGCGAAGAAAATCCACATTATCATTTTAAATCACCAAAACGTTTCCGGAAAAGATTAGAAGCTTACGTATATATTAGTTTTATGCCCATAAATATAAAAGAAATTCTCTAGAAATGGGACATTAGAGAATTAATGATGGGAGAATATCGTTTAGATATCGATGAAGTTACGTGGACACCCGCATACATGGTATTAAACTATTCAACACCATGAAAACCATAAATCAACAGCAACATACCAATCCCGGAGATGACCATAGAAGTGAATAGGGAGGAATCGCCCAAAACATATGAAAATGCAACCATAGCACCATAAATCCCTCCAATAAAAGCCAACAACAATTTTCCAACCAGCAACTTATATTTTAGGGCATAATAAGCCATCAAAATGGATATGCATGTTAATAAACCATAGGCTAAGTGTATGATGAAGTTGCGATATGAAGTTAATGTGAATAAAGCCCACGTGGAAAGGGTAAAGGAGCCTAGAATTATTAGTAGGGCATCCCAGCTACCGAGCTTACCCTGCATAATTAAACTTTAAAAAGACAAAGATATATTAGTTTCCAATGGAAGCTAGAAGCCTACCATAACCCTTAATTCCAAAAACATAGTTCAAACGTTTAAGGACAGCCCACATAGATGCAGAATTACTGGATAAAACTGGTATGCCTGCAACCCTCTCCAACTTATCAATTAAATTCAAAGTTGGCATATTTGTACAACTTATAAATATGGCATCAGACGATGAGTAATCAAGTTTGGAAAATAGGTTCATAATGGCGTCAAAGGACACTCTACCTATATCAACATTCCTAATTATATTCAAGGATTTCAAATCCATAACCTTAAAACCATTCCCCACAAGAAACCTCTCCTCCAAAACATTCAACTCATCAATATATGGAGTTATAACTGAAACCCTCTCAGCCTTAAGAAACCTCAATGCACTAACCACAGCCCCAGAAGTGGATATGGCAGGCTTACCAGTAAGCCTTTCAATCCTACTTTCAATAAGCTTATCATGACCCACCCCCCTAAACAAGCTACCAGTAGTACAGCCATACAAAATGATATCGACATCCGCATCAGCAAGCTTCAAAGCTTCATCATCGATCTCAGACTCCATAAGCTCCAACCCCTCAACAGTAACATTCCTAAGCTTCAAACGCGCTGTATGAATAGAGAAATCCATAGGAAGAACCCTCCAAAACTCCCACTCCATAGTTGTATTTGAAGATGGAACAAGCAAACCAATCCTAAACAATTTCACATCACACTTAAAATTTAAAAATCGAAGTATAAAATAAGTATATTGGGGCAATGACTGATCAGAGTTAAATAGATCGATGATCTAAAGGCATTAGGAGGAGCCCCATACAGAGGGCGGCGGTCGTCCAGCCTGGTCTAGGACCCGAGTCTCCCAAGCTCGTGATCCCGGGTTCAAATCCCGGCCGCCGCACCAACAAAACAGTGGGAAAGAGAAAACAATATATACATAAAAAACATTAATCACACAAATAGTACGGTGAAAAATCATTGTATGATGAAATTGACAAAAACAAATTTATCAAGGAATTAATGAAACTGAAGAATACACTGATAAAAGTTCAATTAATAGATGGAAACGTTATTACCGGTAAGATCATAAGCATAGACCCAGAATACCTAAACATAATACTCGAAGTACCCACAAAAGAAGAGGAGGACGTGGGAGAAATAGTGATGATCCCAGGATCATCAATAAGCTACATAAAATGGATGAAAAGGAGGGGGAAGAAGACAAACTTAGAAGGAGCAATACTGAGGATACTTGGAAGTGAACCAAACATATCCAAAGAGGAAATAGCAAGAATGCTAAACATAGATGTGAAAAACGTGGAGAAAGTTATTAAAAACTTGAAGAGGAAAGGACTTATAGATGAACAGAAGGACAATAAAAGCTGAAAATTAGGGGAATTGATAAATTAGAAATCAAGTATTATAAAGGCTGAAATATAAATTAATTTGAAATTAAATGGGCATAAAAGTTACACCAATAGCATTTGAAAGTTTGGGAGTTAGATCAATGTGTACATACATTGAAACAAGAAACATAAGAATGCTAATAGATCCTGGAGCATCCCTAGGATTTAGATATGGCAAAATGCCACATCCACTGGAATATAGGAGCCTAATGGAGACCAAAAGAAGAATGTATGAGATAGCTGAAAAGGTGGATACAATTATAATAACACACTACCACACAGACCACTACACACCACTAAAAATGACTGACTACCTATGGACTTGGACCACACCAAGTGAAGCTGAGAAATTGTACGAGGGGAAGAGGGTGATAATAAAGGATTACAAGAACAACATAAATCTAAATCAGAGGAGGAGGGGGTGGATCTTCTGGAAACTATTGAGTAAAATTGAATGCAAAGTTGAAATTGCAGATGATAAGATTATTGTTGATGGGGATACCAATATAATCATAAGCAAACCAGTACCACATGGAGAGGAAAATTCAAAACTTGGATACGTAGTAATGGTGGAAGTAGAAGAAGCTGATGAAAGGGTGCTATTCGCATCAGATATACAGGGACCACAAACCAAAAGCCTCACAGACTGGATAATATCGTTAAACCCAAATCTAGTGATATTGAGTGGACCCCCAACATACATGCCAAATGCATTGAAAAACGTGAATGAAACAATAAACAACATTGCAAAAATAAAAATGAAAATAAAACACACAATAATGGATCACCACATCTTAAGAGACAAAAATTGGAAGGAATGCTTCAATGAAGTAAAAGGGAAAGCCAAAAACAATAACATCATTGAAACAGCAGCAGAATATCTTGGAGTAGAAGTGAATGCATTGGAATGCATAAGAGACGAGCTATATGAGAGAGAAGAGCCATCAGCAGAATTTACAAAGTGGTGCAGATCAATTCGTAAACATCGTGGGAAAGAGCCTCCACCAATATGATTAACATTTAAATACTGATGAAAACAGTGCCTAAATAACTCTACAAACCCCAAATTTAACCATACAAATACAATAAATTACATCAACATGAAATAAATGGGGATTTTATGGAAAATCGATTTAGCTTATCATCCCAACAATAATTTCATCGGCTTCCTCTCCACACGTAAATTTATATTCTTGGCACTCACCACCTTCTCATCTCCAGATTCAGAGTAGAAGACAGTGTCAGCCCCCTTCTCAAATACAAATCTATAGGCATATCCAATCTTCTCATTATCCTTATCTTCAAGCACTCTCATCACAAGAGCCTCAACAGCCCCATCTTCACTTCTATACAATTTGTCTATGGTATTTCGGAATCCCTGCGGATTTAAAATGTCAAATGAATATGTTTTACCCTTACTCGTATCCTTAGGTTTTTCCATAAGCTTTTTACCTACATCCACATGAACATCAAAATTGTTTAGATTTATACTATCTCCACGAGATAAGTAGGATAATTTAAAGGAATCCTTACACTTCATTTCAATTAATATGACAACGGACCTACCCATAACCTCGCAAATATCATCAATAACTTTTAAAGCCGTACCTTCATCCACACCAATACCTACCCTAACATCTGTCTTCCACAATGCTTCAAAAAGCCTTGGAAACCTCCCCCTCTGTATAAAGTGTTGATCAACAATTACTTTTCCATCCTTTAAAAATCCTAGACCACGCCCAACCATAACATCCATATCCATACCCCCATATATCATTGGATTACTCATTATCGCAGCACCAGCACTAGACCCTGAAATAACCTTACCACTTAAAGATAGCATTCTTATGGCTTTTAAAGCGGGGGTTTCATTACCATCCACGATCAATCCTTTAACTATCCTATCCTGTGAACCGCCCGTGAAAAACACTCCATCCAAACTTAAAATTAAATTAACAATTTCCGATGAAAAGGCATTAACATTACAGTTTTCCAAGGTAAGATCCACAAGCACTGGTTTTGCACCAGACTTCTCAAATACCATGCTATGATTCTTCCAAGATTCATATGGGGATTCGCTGGCAAGTGGAATTACACCTATCCTGCACCCAGAACCACCAGCCAATTCGGTAATGGCATTAAAAATTTCATTAACGTCAAGTATTGCCCCACCACCAACTACAAGTTTCATAAATACATGTTAGGTTTATAGTGAATATTAAAAATTAACTAAGCCAACCTCCAATTCACGATGATTGACACCAAATGGGGGTTCATGATGGAGAAAGTTCTTGAAAGACATCAATGAAGCCATAAAGTCGAATTGAAATATGTGATATAAAATGTCAACTATGAGCAATGGCTCAGCACTCAAGATCTAAATCATCAATCATAAGGGCTAGAGTCATCATTGCCAATAATTCGTTTATGATCGGTGTAAGAAAAATTTATCTCCAATTTGGATACATTTGGGATTGATGCCAATTTGAATTCTGCAAAACCATCTGTATTAGCATTCGTGAAGAAAGCACGTGAAAGGGATGCAGCTATAGAAATATTGGATTGCATATTACCATATGATCCAAATGCAAAGTTTAGAATCTTAAACATACCTGGCATTATAGTCATTGAATCGAAGTTGAATGGTTTAGAGATTATTAGGATATTGGAAAACTGCTTTGTAAGCCAAGCTAAGAGGATTATACCAATAGGTGATGTGGTGAAGCCAAATCCAACAGAAATCATAAATGGCATTATCAAATTAGCTGAAGGAATTAAAGATGGGGGAGCTAGGTTTAAAATTGAATTGAAGAATTATGATAGTTCAAACACCTATAAACCAATCATAGACGTCATAGCAAGGAAGCTGATAATGGAGAAGAGGTGGATTGTAAAATTAAAGGAACCTGACATAACAATATTCATACACATATTTAGTGATGAAGCTTACATATCAATAGTTAAACGGGGTGAAATGTGGGAATTGAAGAAGTATTTATGAATTGAAAATCACTTTCACATAACACTCTACTATAAATTAGTTTAAATAAACGAAATTTATAAATTATTGAGATAAATAAAGGAAGTTTGAGGGAATTGTCAAAGATAATTGAGGAAGAATTATTTAAGAGGACAATATTCAAGGATGAAAGTAAACTATCGGCAGATTATGTTCCACAAAATCTAGTTCATAGAGAAAATGAGATAAAACAATTGTTAAACTACCTTAGATGCATGATCGATGCACCAGGAAATATTACACAAAAAGTTCTAATAGTTGGACCTGTGGGGACGGGGAAGACGGCTACATCAAAACTCTTCGGTTCAAGCTTCTCCGATGCAGCAAGGAGGAGGAATATAAAGTTAAGATATGTTCATGTAAATTGCCATAAAGATAGAACCCCATTCCTAATACTGATGAAGATGATTAAGACGTTGATAGATGGATTTCCAGATAGAGGACTTTCAACACAAGAACTATTGAATATAATATGCGATAGACTTGAGGAGGAGGATGAATATCTACTTATAACCCTAGATGAAGTTGATTACTTCATAAGGGTTGGAGGGGAAGCCTCATTATATGACCTATTAAGAGCCTCAGAAGAATATCTGAATAAAAAGCAGAGAATGAGCTTCATACTAATAGCCAGAGATCAATTCTTCATACCACTACTGGATAGAAGTACACAGAGTGTTTTAATGAGCAATATAATAAGATTTAAACCATACACGGCAGAACAGTTGAAGGATATATTGATGGAGAGAGTTAAAGAAGCATTCTACGAAAATACCGTTAGCAGTGAAGTTATATGGAGTATAGCAGAAATAGCTGCAAAAACGGGGGATGCAAGATATGCACTGGAACTACTCTGGAGAGCTGCAAAAACAGCTGACATGGAAGGGAGGAGGATAGTAACAATAGATGATGTGAGGATGGCTGCCTCAATGATCCACCCAAATGTGAGGGGGGAGGATATAGATGCCCTCTCGAAACATGAGAAACTAGTATTACTGGCCATAACCAGATGCTTAAAGAAAACTGATCAACAATATGTGAATATAGGGGAAGTTGAAAAAATGTACAAAATGATATGTGAGGAATACCATGTGGAGGCGAGAGCCCACACGAAAATTTGGGAATACATACAAAACCTAAAGAACGCTGGACTAATATACACAAGAATAATGAATACGGAACCAAAGGGGAGAACCACACAGATATCACTGGTGGAAACACCATTAGAGTTCCTTGAGAAAGAATTGTTAAAGAGGCTTGAGGGGGGATGAAATGAAGGTGAACATGGACATAGAAGAAATATTTACATCGAGGGGGAGAACCAGAATTCTGAAAACACTAATAATAGAGAGGGAGATGAACATATCCGAACTTGCAAAAAGAACAGGATTAAGCTACACTTCAGTTAACAGACACCTAGAGGAATTAAAGAGGAGTGGAGTTATAGTGGAAAAGAGATTTGGGAGAATAAGAATATTTAAGATAAATGAACAAAATAAAATTGCAAAGGCAATAGAGGAATTCATGATGAAAACATAGGGAGGCTATTGAAATGTGTGGAGAAGTGAAAATGGTGGATATAACTGGCAAAAACGTCTCCATTAGAATAGCAACAGCTGAAGGGGAGATCAAACTTAAAAGAGAAACAATAGAGAAGATAGTTAAAGGGGAAGTGGAGAAGGGGGATGTAATTTCAACTGCAAAAATAGCTGCAATAATGGCTGCAAAAAGGACGCCGGAAATAATTCCACTATGCCACCAAATCCCAATAACAAATATAGATGTAGAAGTAAAGGTACTGGATGATGAGAGAATAAAAGTGGAAACTACAGTGAAAACTGAGGCAAAGACTGGTGTGGAAATGGAAGCTATAACAGCCACAGCCATAGCACTAATAACCATATGGGATATGGTCAAAAAGTATGAGAAAGATGAGAAGGGAGAATACCCACAAACTGAAATCAATGGAATAAGGGTAACATTAAAAAGTAAGAAAGAAATATCACTCTAACTGACGATTCACATGCCATTAATAGACAGATATGGAAGACCAATTGTAAATCTAAGAATAACATTGACGCATAAATGCAATTATAGATGTATATACTGCCACATGGAGGGGGAAGAGGAGGCACTAGAAGAACTAACCCCAGAGGAAATAGAAAGGATAACTAGAGTTGCAGTTAAACTTGGAATAAGTAAAGTCAAATTAACAGGTGGAGAGCCATTAATTAGAGAAGACATAGGGGAAATAGTGAGGAGATTATCTCATATAAGTGGAATGGAAGAAGTATCAATGACTACAAATGGATCCCTCCTAAAGGAAAAGGCTAAGGAACTTGCAAAAGCAAATCTTAAAAGAGTTAATGTAAATATTCCATCATTGAAGGAAGAAACATACAAGTATATAACCAATAGTGATTATTCACCACAACAAATCATGGAGGGGATTATAGAAGCAAAGAAGCTAGGAATAAGCCCAGTAAAAGTGAACATGGTCATCCTAAAGGGGGTTAATGATGACCAAATAGATGAAATGATCACATTTACAAGGAAGAACGATTTAATACTTCAATTAATCGAACTGGAGAACGTTGGGATAGATGAAGAAACATACTCAAAGTATCATGCGGACATGGCATCAATTGAAGAGAAGATAAAACATGAAGCAGAAAAGGTAATTGTGAGAAGAGAAATGCAAAATAGGCGTAAATACATTTTGAAAGGTGGAGGAGAAGTTGAAATAGTGAATCCATATGAAGATGGAAGCTTCTGCTCAGCATGCACAAGGATAAGATTAACCGCGGATGGGAAGATAAAGCCATGCCTAATGAGAAACGACAACTTAATAGACATAAAAAATCTATTGAAAAACAATTCAGATGAATATGAACTTGTGAAACTTTTTGTGAAAGCTATTGAGGGGAGGGAGCCATACTGGAAGAGGGGGATTACGCCTTAAAGATATTCTACTTGGGAAACAATTACTACGGCTTTGCAACCCAAAAAGATAAGCCTACAATCGAAGGAACACTAAGAAACATTTTTAGAAGTAAAATTGGTGGAGAGAGGATCCACATAACTTATGCAAGTAGAACAGATAAAGGAGTACATGCAATAGGGCAAACCATAACCATAAATTTGAAAGATATGAATGTAGATGAATTAAATGCAAAGCTACCTGAAGATATAGCCATATGGGCTTACTGCAAAGCACCAAAACACTTCGATGCCAGAAGATGCACAATATATAGACATTACAAATACATAGTTTTCAAAAAAGACTTAGATTTGGAAAAGATGAAAAATGCATCAAAGGATTTACTTGGAATACATAATTTCAAAAGATTCTGCTATAAGGTTAAGGGACCCGTAATTAGGAGAATATACTATATAAAGATGGAAAAAATTGAGGAAGGATACCTCGCAATGGAATTCATAGGATCAAAATTTGCTAGGGGGCTCATCAGAAACCTAGTAGACCTACTAACAAGAATTGGAAGTGGAGAGATTAGCAATTTGAGTAGCATATGGGAGTATAATGGACCACTATGCATGGCACCCCCAGAAAGCCTATATCTCATAGACGCATACTATCCATTGAAATACACAATTAGCGATACTGGAGTGGAAAAAGTCATTAAAGCATTAAAAACGATGAACAATTTAAAGGATTTTGATGAAATAGTAATTCTGAGAAAACAGATGCTAAATGATTTTTGGAAAGTTATGAATGATGTGAGAGAACTCGGCCTAAAGTTGCATTCAACCCTTCATTAGCTTCTTTATCTCCTCACCCATACTTGGATTGCCGACAAGGAAATCAACCATCCTATCATCAAATCCAAGCCATGAAGCTATACCAGCAGCCATATTAGCATTATGATTAAATATTACCTTCAAAATTGGCAGGTACTCTGAGAGAGCTGTACGTGAAGATACATGACAATTCTTTGCAATTAAAGAAGCTATTCCATTCATAACTTCGCGGACACTCATACTTTTCTGGAGGAGCCTAATACGCTCTGGGAAGGAGTATTTAACAAACTTGTATTTCTCCCTCTTAGCCATGGAAACCCCTGCAGTCATAAGATCCATAGCATAGCTTAACAGAGACCAATCTTGAGAACGTTTTATCCTACCCAAATAGACGTCAGCCCTTGAGAGAGCATCATATGCATCAAAAAGCTCATATACATTACCATACTGTATGGGTATATTTTCATTCAACCATTGTAAAAGCTCATCATACGATAAATCTGAGGTTATAGTGTATCTCCTAGCGGCATTACATGATGTAGAGGAGAATATACCTCTCAAAACGTCAAAGGCAGGGGTAACTCTATCCCTATATCCAAGCCACTTAACATCATCTAACTTCAATGTCTTTTTACCAGCAGCACATATTTGAAGATCATTTATAGCTGATCTAACATCACCTTCACATCTATCAGCAATAAACTTCAACGCCTCCTTATCATATGAAATGCCCTCAGCACGACATATCTTCTCCAAAAACCCTACAATGGATGGACTCCTAACACCATAAAACTGTATCATCAAACACATCTCCCTCAACTGCCTAAACTGGGGGTCCCAAGGATCATTCGCCGTGAAGACCACTGGAAACTTTGATATTTCAACAAGCCTTATTAATGCACTCAAGCCACCCCTATCCTCAGAGGTCAATATACCATCAATCTCATCAACAAGAATTATCTTCCTAGAACCCCCAAAACCGAAATGCTTTGATGCAGCCATAGCTATTCTCTCAACATCCTCATAACTCCTATTATCACTGGCATTCATCTGAATCAGTTCAGCCTTATACACTATGGATGCAACTTCAACGGTAAGTGTTTTACCAACACCGGGAGGCCCCCAAAGTAGGGCAGCCTTATACTTAGCAGTTCCATTAAAGAATTCTTCGATCCAAGATCTAAATTGGGATATTGCCTCCTTATTCCCAATAATATCATCAAAGGATTTAGGCTTATACTTATTAGTCCATAGCAGTTTCTCTGCAGAAATCATTTACTACCCCTCAATTCACTACCATAGAGTGAGAAGCATGCCAATAGATAGCTTAACTGAATCTCTTCATCAGCTCCCTCCACCATCCTAAAATTGACTTCACCTATCTTATCAGCTAAAAGCACTTTCACCTTATCAGGTATATCCAATGCGAAAACTTCCCTATGCATTTGCTTAACGATATCAACACCAGAAAGACCGTAGTTTATCATGAGCTCCCTAAGCTTACCCCTAGCATTCATGAAATCCCCCTTCAAAGCCAATGCCATCATCTCCCTAATCTCAACGGGATTCGCCTTTCCAACAACCCTATAAACAGCAGATTCATCAACAACACCAAGACTTGCAGCTGCCTGAAGAGTGTTTATAGCCCTCCTCATGTCACCCTCAGCAACATAAAGTATTGCCTCCAAACCTCCAGGAGTTAACTTCACATTTTCATTATTGGCAATATACTTCAATCTCTCAGCAATATCCTCATTGGAAAGAGGCTGGAAACGGAAGACTGCACATCTAGACTGTATAGGCTCAATAATCTTGCTCGAATAATTTGCAATCAATATGAATCTACAAGTCCTAGTATACAACTCCATTATACGCCTCAAAGCTTGCTGAGCATCTGCAGTCATATTGTCAGCTTCATCCAATATGATCAATTTGAATGGAACATCCCCTAGAGGCATTGTCCTAGCATAATCCTTAATCCTATCCCTAACAGTTTGAATACCACGCTCATCGGAAGCATTGAGCTCCAAAAGATTCTGCCTCCAATTAGCACCATAGAGATCGTATGCTAAAGCCAAAGCCACAGTAGTCTTACCACAACCAGGAGGACCTGCAAAGAGCATGTGAGGAACATTCTTACTCGACACAAAACTCTTGAGTCTAGGCACAATATCCCTCTGATTAACAACCTCATCCAAAGTTTTAGGCCTATACTTCTCAGTCCAAAGCATAAATACATCTGAACACATAACCATACCAATTCATATTACTATACAAGGAAGGATATTAAGATTAACATTTAAAATCTAAGCGGAGGGAAAAAATTAATACTTGCAAGATTAAAGGGAAAGTGTTAGTGTGAGATAATGCTTGAATTTATAAATGAAGCATCAAAAATAATATCATATACAGAACTCATAAAAGCCACGGTGAAAAGAGCTTCCACCCCAATGGAAATAGGGGGAATGAAAATAAATCTGGATTCAGAAGGCATGGAAATACTAGTACCAAAATGGGCATCAGATGAAATGCTGAAAACTGGGTTAATAGAAGTGAAGTACATTGAAGAACTTGGAATAAAGGAACTGAGGAAAACCCTTTGGAAAGAATCGAGGGAAACCAATTTAACGAAGATAGACCCCCAATTCTACATGAAGGCAAAAGCCACCATTAAAAGGCTAATGGATGACGTAAAAAGGGACCCAACACCGGAAAAAATCCAGGAAGAAAGGAAATATAGGGATGCATTCATGGATATAGTGAATTGCAGAATGCAGAAAGTACTGCAATTGGCAGTAACCGAATCAATACCGCAAACGATAAGTGAAAACATGACCATAGAAGAAAGGATACTACTAAAAGAGATAAAAAGAATACTGACAACATGGAAAGATCAAGTAACAAGGATAGGTGATGAAGCATGAGCCTAGAGTTACTGGAAGCAGACATAAGGGAGAGATTTGTGGACTTCCTAAAATCGTTCAAGAATAGCGCTGGAGAATATTACTATAAAAACATGCTAAGCCAAATGGTTGTAACTGGGCAAAAACATCTAGTAATAAACTTTGAAGATCTATTGGAATACGATCAACAAATGGCAGAGCAATTAATAGAGAAGCCATCAAAAGTCATTGAAGCAGCATCAGCAGCCATAAGGGACGTGATGATGAGTAGCATAAACATAAACTATGCAAGAAAAGTCAAAAGGTTCATAGCAAGATTCAAAAAGCTACCAGAAGTAATCCCAATAAGGAAGATTAGATCAGAACACGTTGGAAAACTAATAATGATAGAAGGCATACTCACAAGAGTTTCATCAATAAGACAACAACTAGTGAAAGCAGCATATAGATGCGAGAAATGCTCAGAAATAACCTACGTCGAAGCAGCCAGCCCAGATGAAAGGATAAATCCACCAGAAAAGTGCCAACACTGTGGAGGAAGAGTATTCAAGCTAATCCCAGAAGAATCTGAATTTATAGATTGGCAAAGACTAACAATACAAGAAAGACCAGAAGAACTACCACCAGCCCAACTGCCAAGATCAATAGAAGCCATTGCAAGAGAAGACCTAGTGGATGTAGCAAAACCCGGTGATAGAATAATAGTTGTGGGAATACTGAAATCCGTGAGAGAACATACTGGAATGGGAATGACCTTCAGACCTGAAATAGAAGTAAATAACATAGAGTTATCAGAAAAGGGGATGGAGGAAATAGAAATAACTCCAGAAGACGAGGAGAAGATAAAGAATCTGGCAAAGGATCCAATGATACATGAGAAGATAATCCAGTCAATAGCGCCATCAATATATGGTTATAGAGAAATAAAGGAGGGGATAGCATACCTACTATTTGGAGGAGTACCAAAAGTCCTACCAGACGGTATGAGGATAAGAGGAGACATAAACGTACTATTAGTTGGAGACCCTGGAACCGCAAAAAGCCAAATACTACAATACGTTGCCAGAATAGCTCCAAGAGGAATATATACATCTGGAAAGGGGTCCACAGCCGCTGGATTGACAGCAGCAGTCGTAAAAGATAGAAGCACAGGCGACTGGTATCTTGAAGCTGGAGCACTCGTACTTGCAGATGGAGGAATCGCATGCGTAGATGAAATAGATAAAATGAGAAATGAAGATAGAGTAGCTATGCATGAAGTAATGGAGCAACAGACGGTGAGCATAGCAAAAGCAGGAATAGTTGCAACATTAAATGCAAGAACATCAATACTAGCCTCAGCAAACCCAACACTTGGAAGATTTGTAGAGCAAAAGTCAATAGTTGAAAACGTTAATCTACCAATAACAATACTTTCAAGATTCGACCTGATATTCCCATTGAAAGACGAGCCAGATGAAGAGAGAGATACAAAAATGAGCGAACATATACTGAGATTACACCAAACGAGGGGATATGTTTCACCCCCACCAATAGAGCCAGAACTCCTAAGAAAGTACATAGCATACATGAGGAAAAATGTCAAACCAAAATTATCAGATGAAGCTATGGATAGAATAAAGGAGTATTACGTTGAAATGAGGAAACTTGGGAAAAATGGAGGGAGCATCCCAATAACACCAAGACAGCTGGAAGCATTAGTGAGGATGACGGAAGCAAGAGCAAAAATGGCTTTAAGAGATGTAGCCACAAAAGATGATGCGGAAGCAGCAATAAGGCTAATGAACTATGTATTAGAGAAGACTGCATATGATGTTGAAACTGAGAAGATAGATATAGACATGCTACTGACCGGAAAAACAAAATCGCAAAGAGACAAAATGAACATCATAATGGATTACATAAGGAGTAAAGTTAAGGAGATAGGTGGACCAATAAAGAAGGAGTTCGCTGCAGAAGAGATAGAGAAGGCGCATGAAATAGAGAAGAATACTGTTCTCGAAATTATAGAAAAGCTGTTAAAAGAAGGAATACTATTTGAAGCTAAACCAGGATATGTGATGCCAACATAGTGGAGGATGAGTAAAATTAAGATAAGAGAGCTACAAATACCGAGGATAATAAAGGACATATTGGAAGCTAATGGGATAATTGAACTCTACCCACCACAAGAACAAGCTGTAAGAAGCGGACTACTTAATGGGGAAAACATAGTGCTAGCCATACCCACAGCAGCAGGAAAAACGCTTGCAGCTGAATTAGCCATAACAAAAAGATTACTTGAAGAGGGAGGAAAAGCAATATACCTAACACCATTAAAGGCACTTGCCTCAGAAAAATATGAGGAATTCAAAAAGTATGAAAACGCTGGATTAAAGGTCACCATAAGCACGGGAGACTACGACAACCCAGAACCTCAACTCAAATACTACGACATAATAGTCATGACAAACGAAAAGGCAGACAGCATCCTCAGAAACAAACCTCCATGGATGAATGAAGTTAAAGTGGTGGTGGCAGATGAAATACACCTAATAAATGATGATGACAGGGGGCCAACCTTAGAAGTGGTTTTAGCAAAACTATTATCAACAAACCCACAATCTCAAGTCATAGGTTTAAGTGCAACAATAATGAATGCAGAGGAAATAGCTGAATGGTTGAATGCTAAACTAGTGAAAAGCCACTGGAGGCCAGTACCATTAAGGAAGGGGGTCTATGTAAATGGGAGAATAATATATGATGATGGAAGCATGGTGGAGGTTACAAGGGAAAGGATGGATGCATACCAAGCATTAACAAAACAAACACTAGAAGATGGAGGTCAAGTGCTAATTTTCGCAAACACAAGAAACGATTCTAGGGAAACAGCATTCAAACTAATACCACTAACATCAAAACACTTAAAAGCTGATGAGAAGAGGGAACTCGTAAACGTAGCCAACGAAATACTATCATCGGAGGAGAGCACAAGGATAAGTGAAGAGCTAGCCACATGCATTAAGAATGGAGTTGCATTCCACCATGCAGGATTATCAGCAACCCATAGGAGCATAATTGAAAGGGCATTCAAAGAGTTTAAGATAAAAGTTATATGTGCAACCCCCACTCTGGCTGCAGGAGTAAATCTTCCAGCAAGAAGGGTGATAGTAAAGAGTTATTATAGATATGATAGTTCAGCGGGATACCAAATGATACCAGCATTCGAATATCATCAGATGGCTGGAAGAGCTGGAAGGCCAAAATATGATGAATGGGGAGATGCAATACTAATAGCCAAAAACATCCAAGAACAAGAATTCTTAATGGAAAACTATGTAAAAGCACCTCCAGAAAAGATATGGTCTAGACTGGCATCAGAATCAGCATTAAGATCACATACACTTGCAATAATAGCCACAGAATATGCAAAGAGCGAAGAAGAGGTTATGGAATTCATAAGAAGAACATTCTATTATAAACAATATGGTGAAGAAAGACAGATAAGAAATGTACTAAGAAGAGTTGTGGGATTCCTAGTGGAAAACGATATGGTTAGAGTTATTAATGAAAATATTTATCCAACAAAACTTGGAATTAGAGTATCACAACTATACATTGACCCATTATCAGCTGTACGAATCATAAATGGGCTTAGAGGAAGGAATGGTGCAAGTGAGCTCGCATACATACACTTGATATGCATGACTCCAGATATGCAGAGACTACACCTCAACAGGAGAGATAGGAAGACGTTAATGTCGAAATTATTTGAAATTGAGGAGGAACTACTCATAAATGTAGAGGACCCCACAGACGAATTTGAACAACTAACAACGCTACAAGCACTCAAAACCGCCATGATGCTAAACGATTGGATAAATGAGGAAAAGGAGGATGCAATCATAGAGAAGTATGATGTAGGACCTGGAGACATATACTCAATAGCACTCACAGCACAATGGCTAATGTATTCAGCCACTGAAATAAGCAAACTAATGGGATTTGTAAACCATATACAAAAGTTGACTGAGCTGACCAGTAGACTAGAATATGGATGCAAACCAGAGCTACTAGAGCTAATAAGTTTAAAGGGGATAGGAAGAGTTAGAGCTAGACTACTATACAGAGCAGGATACAAAACCATTGAAGATCTAAGGAAGGCACGTATAGAAGACTTAAAAAGAATACCACTATTCGGAGAGGAAACCATAAGGAAGATAAAGGAACAACTGGAGGAAAGGGGATTGCGTTAAATAATGAAAATTTAAAATGGTTGCAAATAAACAGTTATTCTCCCATCAAAATTTGAAATGCAAAGGAAAATGAATTCACGTGATAAGTTAACACTTGAATCCACATAGCATACATCAATAAGGTTCGGGAGATCCAATTTAAATTCCCCCCGATCACAATAGAATATCAAAGAATTCCTAAATATGGAAACCCTAAACCCAATAAATCTAGTGGGAACAGATAGTTTAATGCAGATACTGGAGTTAAAACCAAGATTTCTACATGTTTCAACTCCATAAACCATAGATTCCCTAATGCCATACATAAAGGAGTAATAGACTCTATCATCGTTGATAATGTTGGAGTAAAAGTTGCCCATGGACATTAGAAGTAACAATGTAGAGAAGATTAAGCCAAAATTTAGTATGGAGTTGGAAATTATATTCCTCATATTCATCCACCAACCACATCAACCGATATTATAATGCAATTAAATATCAATGGATTAACTCCACTGGAATTAAAAGACCAACTAAATGAATATGCTGGACTATATATTTGCATGTGCAAAATTCTTGTAGTAGTAGGGTTATAGGATCTTTTTACAATGTTAACATATGGTGTGAAAGAATATTTCCCACATGATATTTTCAATGAACCATTAATATTGAACAACACAGCCCCCACTAAAACTGAATTCCCACTAAAAATTATCCTTGGACGAACACTGAGAATCAAAGTCCCCCCATTCGCTATTATTGAATAGAAGAAGTACGTCCGATTACCTTCCTCAATTATCACATTCCCATATGGGTATAAGGAATTGTGGAAAATATACCTCAAGCTAATTGAGAAAGAAGATAGCAGAGTTTCATTATCAAAATTTAGAATTTGAAAACCATCAACATAAAATTCCAATACACCATACTTCAAGGAAAAGGGATTAACTACAATTTTACCATACTCAATACCATCAATAAGCTTATGGAAAAAGGATTTTACATCATTAACCTCGGCGAGCATTAACACATAGGTGTTATAAGATATATAAAACTGTAAACAAACTGAACCAACCAACAATATCAATCCAACCAGAATAATTGATGAAGGTATTTCGGTGGAAGTCATATGGGGACCACATCCACAAAAACAACTTCAAAAACCAATATTACAGGACCGCTTAACGCAATAACTGTCGAATAACGATCGTTACTGGAGGCCAGTGATACTTTAAGTTGATCAGCGCACTCAAACATATAAGTGGACTTGAGTAAATCGCCAACTTTCAAAATAAAGTTTCCATTGATAATGCCAGAACCTCTAAAAACCATCAACCTCAAATATAGTCTAGAACCAAAATTACGCAGCGAAAGTGCTGGTGTAAGGTATACGTGATCGCCATACTCATATATTGAGAGGCAAGTGCCATTAATCTGGATTAATTGATCATAATACACTTTCGGAGAGGAAGCATAAACCTGTACATCTAGAATTGAAGATGTAAAATTCCCTAAACATACATCATTAACGATGACCATTATATCGCACCAATCATTCAATTTAATAATGTAGTGTGAATTAGATATTATGACTGAATCATTGATGAAGGAAAGTTCATCAGCCTTTAGCCTCACATATCTCAAGAAGTCCACCACATTACCAGACCTCAAATTGCATTCCAAATTTCTCAAGTAAACCATTCCATACTGAAGACACAGGAAGGAGAGTGAAATAAAAGTCATGAATATAATTACACTAGTTAGAATGCTGGAAATCCCCTTACAATTTAAATAGCTCAATACATTTCACCCCCCTCCAATCAATCACAATAAATGTAAAAGCATGTACATTCAATGGAATAACGAAGTGAACCATGTAATATCCATCCATTAAACTTTCATAGTATGGATTGAAGGTGAAAGTGCTCCCATTATAATTGTATGAAATTGTGAATGCTGGTGGTTTTAGCAGAACTTCAGAGTCCCCGAAAACCCCAACAACCATTTTAATGTCATTGAATGCTGGAACATATGAATTTGAAACCGTAATGTTCACTATTTTAAAGCCGAGACAGCAATTGTAGCTAAATGTGTATTTACACCTATACTTGAAATCATATACTTGTAAGGTAGCTGAAGCACCCACATACCCATCCTTTAAGATGACATTATATGATGACAACTCAACAATTAATGGGTAAACAGTCATAATGTCATGCAAATCTAGGTTTAAACGATCAATGAATTCTCCACCATTAACATGAAATGCTAATGCATCACATACTGACCTTTTGAACATCAAATTTAAAGCTTGAATATAATTAGATGAAACATCTATGCCTATTCCGTAATATGGGGTAAAATAAACCAATTGATACATTAGTGCAACATATAATACTGCAAATAATATTAGAATCTGCCCTCTACATCCAAACTTGCAGGACAATTATCCTAGTCACCCCCCTAAACTTCAAAATAAATGGTGTACTGACCATGGAATTGAAAGTCTTAGAATTGGAGATGTATGAGAATATTAGGTTATGATTCTCATCATATACTAGTAAATTGAAGTTCAATCCCTGTGGGATAAGGAGTTTAATATAACTAACCAATAAATTCCAATCCCCATAATAGACGATTACACTTAAATCCCCACTGGAATCAAGAGTATATAAGACGTTAAATGCTATGGATTGAAGATGAGAATAATCCATGGGGTAATTGTAATTTGTTATTATAGGGATTGTTATACTGGAATATGATATTATCAGCATTGCAAGAAGAACTTCAATTATTCTTGAAAAACCGCGATCACCCATATTAATCACCAAGATGCTAAACTATACATTCATGACAATTTAGTTCCATTGAACTCAGACTCCCGCATGCTAACACACCCCCCTTAACTCCAATTTTACATAGCAATAGGTGATGCTCATCGATTCTAAGGAAATTATATGTAAAATCATCTTCATCCAGAAATCCTATGGAAACCTTCAATTCTGGAATAAAAGCAACGTGAAAAATGCTATTAAAAACGTAAACGACCACGTAGGGGAAACCCATATTAGGCAGAATATTTACATGGACGCACTTATCAAACCAAAGTAGCCAAATATTATCAGCATTAAACCCTGATAGATATGAAGTTCGATAAGACGAAGATAGAATACTGTTTAATCTTAAGGTAGATGGGTAAGTCCATCCACCAAAGTAAACATACACCTTTCCATTTGAACTTAATCTCAGAAATAACCTCACGTTACTTCCATGAAATTCTCTTGATAGAGGGACATTGAAAGTGAAATTCTTAACAATAGTGGAATTAACCGTAAAGGAGGAATTTGCCAAAACTATTGACCCATTGTAATCAGGTCCACATATTCCAAAAATGGTATGGAGATCTCCAATGCCACTAGCGAATATTGAGAATTCTAAAGAACCATTAGAAATACTAATTGGATTGCTAAAGACTCTACTGTGAAATGATGCCCCATTCTCATCAAGTAATTTAACCGATGAAGACCCAAGAACGCCATCAACAATGCAATATTCACCGCCAAAACTTGATAAATAGAATTGCATTGGCTGTGCGATAATGGATTTTACTTTGAAATCTCCGTATAAACCAATACCAAATAATTGACCGTATCTAACAAATACAACCATCAGTTGAGGCTTAGACTTTAATGGGATACTCCCAAAGCCATTATCCAAGCTTACATGATAATAATCATTTAAAGTTCCATTATAAAACAAGTAAACAAAGGCTTCATTACCGCAAGGTTTCATGTCGATGATATTGAATGATCGTATAATTATGGATTCATCTGAAAAATCCACCTTAACATCCAGAGGTGGAGATATTTGAATGAAGAATACGTAATCCTCCATGTTAATAGCCTCCCTCAAATACTCGTAGTCCAAGTAATAGCCAAAGATTTGGGAGTAATTGGGGGATAGAGCTTGAAGGATGAATGGATCAACTCTCCCTTCAGGAGCTATTGAGTATAATAAGCGATTTATTACTAAATCGTTGGGATATGTTGCCATATGAAGGTACCTATCCGCGATGGAACTCAATATACTTGCACTTGATGAAAATAGTAAGAATATCATGAATCCGGCAAAAACATATTCTACAACGTCTTCCATGAATAATCACCATTAACCCATAATCCCTCAAAAACTTCATGTCCAAATGCGTAAATGCTAAACATTATTTTATGAACCCTTCTTGGGAGGGATAGTGGATAGGATTCTATTGTTCCATGAGTCAATGTCATGGTAGTGGATGATGAGTAGAAGAGTTCATCAAACTCATCATAGAATAACATATTCAATGTACAATTGAAATCCATGAAGCTCGATTTTGAAGTTAAAGTGAAATTAACAAATCCACCATCAACATTAACATATGACAACACACCAATACTTTCACTCCAACATAAATTGCAGAACTCATCTAATCTAGAAACCCATGCATTGCTAATATCCCTACAAAGCAACTTAATTACAAAACTTCTGCAAAATGGCATTCTGAAGGTTATGGAGGCACCCCCCTCCTCATCAGTTGTACAATTGAGTTTGGTGATGACAGTATCATTACAATGAACAATTAATAGCAATTCTACATGTGCTGGATCACCATTAGAGTAGTGGAACTTCAGGTTTATGTTGAAGGAGAAATCCTTTGCCACAAATTTTAGAATATCACATTGTATACGTTTGAATGGAACAACTATGTATGATGAACTGGAATTTGTAGACCTAATGATGAATGGGGAGTTAGCATAATATACGAAGAATTCAAGTGAGTCATCGAAGTTAATTGGAGGTACACTGAACTTTGCATTCCCAAAATCATCAATTGGAGAGCTCTTAAAATACCCATATGTAGAGTTTAGGATGAGCTCAAGAACCCCTCCCCTAAATCTTAGACTCTCATTATTGAGACTCCAGGTTAAATGGAATAATATGTTATTGTAATCATAATCATTGTTTACGATGTAATACACTTTTAACCCATCTACATAGAACCTACTCCTACCAACAATACGTCCAGAATCATCTGAAAGAAGAACTTCATAGGAGCCTAAGGGGCTATTTACACCATTTAAATAAACTATGAGTTTACATAATCCATCCTCATTGGTTGATACTGGTATGAGTGAATTGTTGAATTCGCTGAAAACAGCTTTTGGAAGTATTAGTGTGAGCTTCTTCAGAGGCTGATAATTGATTATGATCCCCATAGCCTCATAGGGTAGGAACCTATACTCTGAATGCCAAGAACCATACATCCAGTTGACATAATATAGTTCGATGGATGCAGACTGCCTGATTTCAATGGAGAACGTACATGAATCATCATATGATCCTGAGAATGCATGTAATGTAAAGTTGAATACCCCAGTTAAATTTGATGATGGAGTTACATGGAGCTCAACAATTTCCACAGGATTAGAAACAGATATGTAAACTGGATTTCTGGAAAAATTATATTTGAAGAAGTTTAAATAACTTGCATCACATAAAACTTCGAGAGATACATAACCACTGAAACCGTTGATGGAAGTTAAGTTAACATAAAATAATGCATCCTCACCCTTAAGGATGGATATAAATGTTGGGTATATGGAAACATTAAAGTATTGTCCCTGCTTAACTTCCAATTTAAATGTGTTGCTATCAACTATCAATCCATTACCATCAATACCTCTCACAATCAGATTGTAGACCCCCTCAACAGCAGAAGAGGAAGCATAAACATCGAGAATAACACTCCTTTCATATGAATTGATGGCTAACGGGTTTGTGGAGAATTGATATGAACAGTTTTGGGGAATGCCCTCAACACCTAATGTAACTACACCACTATAACCATTAATTGGAGTTAAAGTTACATTGTATAATACATGAGACCCCTTTAAGACACTATTGAAGGTTGGGTTAACTGAAATTGAGTATGAGGGGGCTACGTAACTTTCAACATTCAACACTATATTCCTACTCTGACCGTCAGAACCTATTGCTGTAATTTCAATGTAGCAATCCCCAACATCATAGGGTGTGAAGTCCATGTGGAATCGGAATGAAGGAATACCTGCCGTCTCGCCCACCACACTATAACTAAGCCAATTTGGAACAGGCCCTATCGTAACTTGCACGGGAAGTTCATAGCCATAGAGATCGCCAACATATATGTCAACCCCCCTTACGGAGCCTAATGGTACTCTAATATAACTGTATGAGGAGCTTAGGGAGAAGGATGGTATTGTTAAATTGAAATCTTTTGAAGAAGGTAGGTAACTACTATCCCCATCAAAAACAACCCTTAGAGTTCTCACACCATACTGTATATTATTGGGGATGATGTATAGGAATGTAAATGACCCATCAGAGCTAGTATAATTTGATGATATAAACGTGGAATCCATATATAAATTGATTTTCGCATTTGAAATACCACTACCACGACTATTTATCAATCGTCCACTCAAGTATATTGGGTCCCCCACGTAACCCTTAGATGCACTTATAGAGCCAACAATATATGAGCTCTCAAAATAACCTATGGACAATGTTATCCTTAAACCATAACTTCCACTATAGAAGTCTGCAAGGGAATATGCGTAATCCTCTAAGGCTCCAGTGGCTATGCTTCTAACAACCATTGTAACTGAGAAATCAAGTCTATCACCCTTAGAGACACTTAAATCCAAATCTTGATAGACTGAAATGTATTGATCATTAAAAACATATTGATCTTCACCTGAATAATATAGAGTAAGGGATTTTGAAGCCAATGTAACCCTATAATTCATGAAGTCCACATAGACTCCAATGCTGGCTTCAGCTGAATATGTGTTGGGGAGGCATACGGATTTAACATACAGTTTACCCATAAGCGTATATTTAATCGATAACTTCTTGATAACCCCACTAAACGGCGAAATAAGGTAACCTTTAAAGATTAGAGTTAAATCAGCTTCATTCAATAATGAACCCACATTCTTCGTGGCGGAACATACAGCTTTAAGTAAACCTCGATTCTTATCATAACTATAAGTGAAGCTACCAGTACCACAAGTGTAGTAGAAGGGTTGAAATTCACTAAATGGTGGAGCAAGAGGATAATACAGGATGCAATTGGATATGGGAAGTGAAAGCAATAATGGTAGTATGATAATTAATGATAGAAGCAGCACCCCCTTCCTCACCATAACCTTACACCACCATAAATTCCAAGAACGCAAATGTAACAGGAGATCAACGCATGCTTAAACCCACCAAGAATGGTTCCGCTGGAAATCTTCCCAACAAGCATGCCAATGGAAAATGAAGTTAAAATTATCATGGAATTTATTATGGAATTCAACTCCATGACCACACTTTTATCAATGCTAAGGAGGATACTCTGACTTGGAATGGAATACCCAGCCCCAAAGAAGCCAAGAAACTTAATTAACTGGGAAGAAACGAAGATTAACATGAGCGAAGAAAAGTATCCTACCAAAACATAGAGTTTCAATTCATTTTCAATTCTACGCTTAAATTCATAGTAATCCCAGCAGAACTTCGAGAGATGTGAAAAAATTTCAGGCCTACCACCCCCAGTGGATATAGCTTCCCCAAAAAGCCAAAACACCCTCTTAGCAAACCATGAATTAACCCTAGAAATCAAATCATTGAATATATCAGCTATAGACTTCATCGATGACGTCAAAGAGGAATGTATATTACGAATAATATCATCAAGAAGTTTACCATAAGATCTACCTGAAGCAAGCGCCAAAGCACCCTCAACGCTTAAACCAACCTTAACATAATCTGATATATCCCTAATGAACTTAGAAAGACTTGAATCAATGGATCTGCACTTAATAGCATTATATTCATGAAAAATGCTTAAAGGAGCCAATAAAACTGTGGAGGAAACTGTGAAGAGAATGGGAAAATCCACCCTTAAATTTAAAAGGATAAATAATGTCAAGACAGAAGGAGGAAACGAATAGAACAATATGCGCTTATAATTACCAAACCTAAATGGGTATTTCAATTGGCTAGAATCAATTATTATGAAAATCGAAAACGCCATCAATGGAGTGAAGATGAAAGTATAAAGTTTTAGGAACAACAATGCATTAAATGGATTCATAATCATAAATATGCCAATTAATCCGAGCGGTAGGAAAAGGAATAATGTTACTATGAGATCGCCAAATATGCTCACATCACTGGAGAAATTCTTAAGCTTACTTGAAAGCCGCTCACCCAATTTAAGTGTATAATCCATTAAAGAAGATGATGGATAACCACCACTCTCAACAGACCTAATATATGAATCGAGATAATCCCTGAAATCTTTACATGGATGATTATAAGCCAAGAATTTCATTGACTGCATTGGATCTTTACTGAAGAACCTATAATCAGTTAAGAAGATTTCACTCTCAAACTTAAACCATGGAAAAACATCTTGTGAAGATAAACTTTCAAACCCTCTAAATATTGGGACATGGGATAAACTCAACATACTGAAATAAGTGGATATGAAGGGAAGCTCGGATTCAACACCACTAGCACGTAAAGACATCCTAACTCTCGGATATAGATAGAAAACTAAAAATGCAGAAAACACACACAGAGGTGACAGTATTAAGAATGAAAAAGATGAAAATAAAATTGAAAGAAAAATCGATGCAATCGTAGATGCTGGTAAAACTATGAGTAGGAGATAGAATAAGAAGATTGAACAGTATCCTTGAGGACTTATCTTCAAACCAGAATGAACCATTATTTCATTCAAATTAAGCTTATGAGAGATTATGTTTGCAAGTTTACCGAAAATCCTATACGATAGGGAAATAGGAGTTAATTGAAGTGCTTTACCTTTCCAAAGCAACCTTAATCACCTCAGACCCCCTCGAATAATAGAAGAGTCTAAGACGATCTATGAAATCATCATATTCACGTACACCATGAACATGCAAATCCTCAAGAAACTGCAACCTAACATTCAATTCACGTGAAATATCATTCATTGAAGCCCCCCTCTCCTCAGCAATCTGCCTTATAAGGAAGCTTGAGGATAAAAGCGAATCAATAGTTGATGGTATGAAGACATCGCGGGCTGGAACCCATTTGAAAACTTCAACATAATCGTCAGGGGACTTTATCTCGTAAATGCCCACAACCCTCCTTTTAACACTCTTAAAACCCTCAATCTTCCTCAATACAATGGCACAGTTCATTAACGGAATATATATTGGGGAAACATTCATAGGCGGGGAAGATAGGCGTTTAATAGCGGAGGCTATTGAATCAGCATGCATTGTACACATACATCCATGCCCCGTGGCTGCAGCTTGAAACAATACATAAGCCTCTTCACCACGAATTTCACCAACCACAATGTAGTCAGGTCTCTTACGCATAGCCACTTTAACTAGATCGAAAAGTGAAACTTCAAACTGCTTATCATCCATAAAGTATGCATGCCTAGCTATAAGTGGCTCCCAACCCCTAACTGGAATTTTAAGTTCAGGAACATCCTCAATGGAGTCAACAGACCAACTTGGTTTAAACAATGCACTTAAAGCGGATAATAGGGTTGTCTTACCACTCGCAGTACCCCCAAGTATAAATATGTTCTTCCTATTTTCAATAAGCAACCACAGATAGCAAGCCATAAGGGGACTTAACGTTGAGAAATCATATATTAAATGCATGACGGTATAGGGTTTCTCCCTAAACTTCCTGATACAAATGTTTGTGGATTTAGCGCTAACCTCCCTCCCATAGCATATTGAAACCCTATGCCTATCAGGTAGTATGGCATCAACTATTGGAAAAGCTATGGAGACATGTTTACCACACATATGCGTAAGCTTAGAAGCCAGTGAATTCAACTCATACTCATTTAAGACGATATTTGTTTTAAGCCAATCCAGATGCCCAAACCTCCTATGCCAAACCATAAATGGGGTATCAGGGCCAACACATTTAATATCTTCAATCTCCGGATCTTGAATTAACGGCTCAATATAACCATAACCCAAATCTCTAGCTATATAATATGCAACACGATTCAAACTTAATTCATAAAGGTCTTTAAACCCATAATTCTCAGCCACCCTAAGTATCTGCTCATGTATATAACTGAATAAGTCGACATCAGAACCCAAAGTAGGGGGCACCTTAAATTCAAAACGCAATATCTTGGATAATTCCCTGTAAACCTTCAATTCCAAATCCACAAGCTCAGGTTCAAACACCATGTATAATCCTTCACCATCATCATCTGCAATAACCACATTAACCTGATCATTACAAACCTTATACGATGCAAGTATCGTGGCATTCACTGGAACCTTAGACCTAAAAATCTTAAAATCTACAAGACCCTCTGAAGAGGAATCACGCTTGAAGAGACGTTTAAAGAACATTATCCGCCAATCCCCTCTCATCCAAAATTAGAAGTGAAAATAACGTATTTAAAACCAAAAACATCATGCAATATAAACACCATGAATACTACAACAGCATTTTAATACCAAAACATATAGCAAAAAGGTGAAGTATGTTCAAACCCAGTACAAAAGAATTATCAGAAAAGATCGATTGGATAATGCAAATACTCAATGAAATAAATGGGAAAGTAAATGATAATACCAGTAGAATAATGAAGCTTGAAGCAGAATTAAAAGGCATTCGACTAGATGAAATCGGTGAAAGTATAAAAGCCATAAACGAAGGAATATACAAAGTAAAGGAAGCAATTAATGAAACTGAAAAAATGAAGGAAATAATATCCACATTTAGAGGTCTAAATGTAAAGGGAGAATTTATGGGCAATCTGGATGAATTGAAGAAGAATATTGATGGCGCGATGCAACAATTGATAAAAATAGGAGAAAACGTAGATACGAACATAAAAACATTAACAGACAAAATAAATGGTATACAAACAATACATCAGGAAGTCATGAAGAATGTCATAAATATAAAGGATTTGGAGGTAAACGCATTAAAAAATATATCCACAATAACCATGATGCAAAAGGAAATAGGAGAAATGGAGGAAAAGGTGAAAAGACTACTGGAAGAATATAAGGAAATTATAGATAAAACAGCCTCAACAAAAATTGAATTAAACAAATTAATGAATGAAATAGAGAAGAGAGATGGAGAAAGCAAAAGGAAACTTGAGGAAGCAACAATATATGAAGAGAAAATTAAAAAGAGAGAGGAGGAATTAATTGAAAGAGAGAAACTACTCACACAGCTAACAAACACATTAATTGAAAAAATAAAGGGATATGAAGAAATAATGAAACTAACAAACTCAAGAATAACATACTTAAAAATTTTAGAAGAGAAAAGTAGAGAAATTGAAGATAGGGTTAAAGAGTTAAAGGAAGAGAAGGAAAAACTGGAAAGAGAAGTCAATATTCTAATAAAGAGGAGGAATGACCTCGAGGAAGAAGTATGCAAATTAAATGATATGAAAACAAACATGGAGAGAAATCTTAAGAACATAGTGGTGGCAATGAAAATTGAGCAACCCAGAACTAACATATAAAATCCTAGACTACTTAAAGAGGAAAATATCAAGAGAAGCCACAAATGGGAAATTGACATTCACCTCTAAAAAGATAAGTGTAGACATAAGGGAGAGAGGGGAAATAAGGAAGATAAACGCCATTCTAAATATGCTAACAAGAGAGGGAACAATAAAGTTCGATGGAAAAATAAAACGCTACTACATAGGCAACGAAGATGTAAAGAGGGTGGAAGAATACATAATTAAACTTGAGAAAGCACTACTATTAGAATACCATAAACCTCTAAGAAACATAGAGCCACCCATAGACGTATACAAAATAGTTAAAGGAAATAAGCAAAAAATCGCAGAAGCGAAAAGGAGGAGTATAATAAAACCAATATACGATGTGAACTGCCCCGAAAAATACACCATAATATTCAGGACATACAAGATGCCAGGATTCATAATAAATAATGGTGGCGAAAAAATCTTTGAAGCATACAGGCTGGGATTCATGAAACCAATAAAAGCAATATACAGGGGGGAGGAAATGCTGATAAGAAGAAGATGGGGTAAGGAAATAACAATCACAAAAGAAAATGGAGAGGATATTGCTAAAATGAAGGGGTATGGAGTTGAAAAAGCCATATTCACATATGAAGAGGCACTAAGTGAAATTAGCATACCAATAGCAGTAGCATTATTTGCAATAAAACAATTGGATGTAACAATTTAAAATAAAATATATGAAAATTAACTTAACATATGAGAACACAGCAATATATACCCACATAAACCATAAGATGAGGGGTTAAATGGGTAACAGTAGAGGAATAAGTGCAATAATGGTCTCAATAATACTACTAGCAGTATCCATTGGAATGGCAGTAGCCTACGCATCAACCATGATGGGATGGTTTGGAAGCGCAATGAACATAGTGAAGATAGATGCATCAGACTCAAAAATAATTCTAAACCCATCCACAAATCAAACAAGAATACAAATAGTACTAAGAAACATGGGAACTACAACCATAAAGGTAAGTAGCATTTCAATAGACACCGAGGGGCAAAAAGCTATTGTAAACTTTACCAATAATAATGTGGTAATGTATCTACAAGGACAAACACAGTCCCTAGGTAGTGGAAGTATATATGGATCTTCAAGAGATGTAACAATCTCTAGTGGGTACTTATTGATCCCACAGGGTTGTACAGCAACCATATATTTTGAAATAACATTATCAACACAGCTATGGAAGCTTGGCAATGTATATAGGGCATTGGCATTCTATGATGGGGGAATATTCGACTTTAAGATAAGTGCAGTGTACTAAAAAATAAAATTTAAATTCTTTTTTTCTCAACTTCGAGTTTCCCGCATACTATATCTAGAATTTCATTTAGAATTATTTTCAATTCTGTGAGGGATTCATATATTATCATGTCTCTCTGTAGCAATTCATTCCCAATGGAGTTTGATTTCATGAAATCTATAAGTTCAGAAATGGCATTTTTTATATATGCAACATCCATTTTAACTTCTTCTATTGAACTCTCTATTTTAGATAGTTTTGCTAGTATCTCCTTATCACCCAAATGGAGACCCCAAAATAAAAATCTCTATGAGATATTTCAAACCTATACTGGTTAAATAAGTGTAAAACATAAATCTAGAATAGAAGTATATGGAGAGATGTGGAGAAGGTTGCTCTAATATATGCTGAGGAGTATTTGAAGCATGAGACTGGTAGGCATATTGAGAGAGCTTCAAGACTGATTAGGACTCTTGAGGTTCTGGAAAATGCGAAAATTTATGAGGATAGAATTGTTGAGATTTTAAAACCTAGAAGGGCTCTTGAAGAAGAAGTGTTGGAGGTGCATTCGGAGAATTTATTGAGTAGGATAAGGAGTCTAGCATCCATGGGAGGGGGAAGGATAGCGCCAGATACAGTAGTTTCAAAATACTCATATGATGTTGCATTGCTAGCAGCTGGAGGTGGGTTAAGAGCCCTTGAATTGGTAAGTGGGGGATTTTTTAAGAGGGTTTTTGTACTTTGCAGACCTCCAGGACATCATGCCGAGCATGATAGGGCGAAGGGGTTCTGCCTAATAAACAACATTGCTGTGACAGCTAAGAAGGCTTTGAAAATGGGATTTAAAAGGGTCTTAATACTTGATTTTGATTCACATCATGGTGATGGAACACAAAGAATATTCTATGAGGATCCGAACGTTGTCTATGCATCAATACATCAAGATGGTAGGACATTATATCCAAGAACTGGAGATTTTAGGGAGGTAGGTGTGGGTGAAGGGGAAGGGTATAAGATAAACATACCTCTTCCACCAGGATCAACAGGTACTATGGCTTTTAAATGCCTAAAGGAAGTCATACTGCCAATAATGGAAGAGTATAGACCTGAAATGATATTGGTGTCCGCTGGATATGATGGACATTGGCATGATAAAAATTCAGATTTAATGTATACAACGGAGACATATTATGAATTCATGAGAGAGATCGTGAATTGTGCAAAAAAGGTAAATGATGGGAAAATAATAACGTTACTTGAAGGAGGATACGATTTGAAATATATGCCATACTCAATACTGAGAACCTTGGAAGCTATAAGTGAAAGTAGCAATTGGATAACACTAGAGAGAGATCCAAAATTGAATACCGCTGAAAAGAGAACTGTAGAAATATTAATAAAGAAGGCAAAGAAGGTTTTATCAAAATACTGGAATATTTAGTGATGGATTATGTGGAAATTCCATGTAGCATCCCCAGAAGAGATAAAGGGTGGAGAAACCACAGACATATACTTCCAGAGAACAATGGAAGTGTTAAAGGCCATAGGCAAAGAGAAGACGAAGGTGGTTATGGAGGTAACCACTGGTGGATTACCAAGAGGTTGGGATTGGGGGATAATATGTGGAATGGAGGAGGAAATGTATCTACTTGAAGGTATACCAGTAAACGTTTATGCAATGCCGGAAGGGAGTATATTCTATCCATTAACATATAATGGTATAAGGGAGCCAGTAATGGTGATCGAGGGAGAATATGGAAGTTTTGGACACCTTGAAACGGCAATACTTGGATTACTATGTCAAGCGTCAGGAATAGCTACAACAGCAGCACATATCAAAGTGGCTGCAGATTTCAAACCAATATACTCATTTGGGATAAGGAGGATGCACCCTGCTTTAGCGCCAATGATAGATAGAGCTGCATACATTGGAGGGGCAGATGGAGTTTCTGGAGTTAGTGGAGCAAAACTTATTGGCAAGGAACCTGTTGGAACAATGCCACATGCACTGATCATAATAATTGGAGATCAGAGGGAAGCTTGGAAAAAATTCGATGAAATCGTTGATGAAAAGGTTCCAAGAATAACGTTGATAGACACATTCTATGATGAAAAGATCGAAGCTATAATGGCGGTTGAAACCTTAGGGAAGAAACTTTATGGTGTACGGTTAGATACGCCAAGCTCGAGGAGGGGGAATATGGCTGCCATAGTTAGAGAAGTTAGGTGGGAATTAGATGTGAGGGGATACAAAAATGTGAAGATAATGGTTTCAGGAGGATTAGATGAAGAAAGCGTAATGGAGTTAAGCAAGGCGGGAGTGGATGCATTTGGCGTTGGAACAAGCATATCAAATGCTAGAACCATAGATTTCGCATTGGATATAGTTGAGGTTGAGGGGAAGCCGATTGCGAAGAGGGGTAAAGCTAGTGGTAAGAAGCAGGTTTGGAGATGCCAAAATTGCCTAACAGATGTAGCGACATTGATAAATGAAGAAGTGAAAAGATGCCCAGTATGTGGAAGCACAGAAATGAAGCCAATGCTTCAGCAAATTATAAGAAATGGTAAGATAGTAGCTAAAATTGAGAAGCCATCGGATATAAGGGAAAGAGTGCTGAATGATTTAAAGAAGCTTATTACTGTAAAGAAACAATTTAATATTAATAAATAAATTTAGAATAGAAGTATAGCGTATAGGATGATTGGGGCCGTCGTCTAGCTTGGATTAGGATGCCAGCCTGGGGCGCTGGTGGTCCTGGGTTCAAATCCCAGCGGCCCCACCAAATAGATTTAAACTTTAGTTAGCCAAGGATATGCCCCCTTAAGATATTTTGTTAAGAAAATTGCGAATTCCCTATTGTTGGAGTAGAAGTCAAGTATCTCTTCATTCTTCAATATTGTCTGGTTTGTTGTTAATAATGATTTCATAAGATTCCCCATTTTTGCACTTTTCATCTTCTCATATAAGAGCTGCTTAGCATCAGCATATCTCCTCTTCAAATATACAATCCATCTAAAACCTTCAATTTTAGGTCCGGAGAAAACATTGGGGGAATTTAAGTATTTCCTTAGAAACTTATCTGCTTCATCAAATATGTATACGGGTGGGCCTACATGCCTCTTTATATTTGGAAGCTTTGAATGCTCCAATTCGAATATGAATACGACTGCACTTTTCTCATCAGACCAAACATCATAATTGATGACGTTGAAATCAAAATTTAAGAGAAGCTTCCTCAAACCATCTAAAGTCTTATACAATTGCCCCCAGAGAATTTCACTATGAACTTTTGGGCAACTTGTAATTACAAATATTAAGTCACTCCCTCTAGCGTTAAATTCGCTGATTATGTTGTCTTTAGAGAGTGGTTCTATGGGTTCTGGGAAGAAGAATTCCAAGTTCGGTGATTCAATAAATAGTTTGGATGCTGAAATGAATTTGGACATGGAATCTATTGATAATGCGGCAGCAACATTCCTATTTTTGTCCACAGGATCTATCACTATTAATGGAGCATCGAATATTCTAATAGCCTCCTTGGGATTACTATAATATCCCTCAATATCTATAACTGTGGAAAAGGGCTTCCAATTCATTGCATTCTTTAAAACATCGATGAATGACCCATAGTATAATACTAGTAATTCACATAGATATCCAGAGAAACCCTTAACCTTCATTTCAGCACCATAACAGCCAATACCCTTCATAAACCCCTTAAGCAATCTAACTTCATCCTTAGCTTTTTCACTAAGATTAGCTTTCACGTATGCCGTATGGAATGGTGTTCTATCAACAGCGGTTTTAGCTTCATCGACAGAATTCAATTTCAAGCATGGAACGAGATCTATCTTTACACCCTCATAATTCAATTCCACATATGGATGTTCAGCATAAGCTTCAATGAAATTATCCCCAACAACTCTTCTTGCCAAGTTCAACAACACATTCCTAAACTCATTTTTATCATAACTCTTCGGGAAGAGTAGGAAGACGTCGATATCTTGCTCCCTCGAAAGCCAAGTATCCTTCGCAATTGACCCCTCAACCTCCACGTTCAAATTTAATCCAAGCTCCCTAATTCCACGTTTCAATTCATCCATTAATCGATTCAATAAATTCTCAATTTTAACTCTCTCATCAGCATTAGGCTTTAAAGCTTCCAAAGCCTTTGATAAAACTTCATCTAAACCCATAAACCTACACCAACTTAATCTCATATAAGTTTGAGTATATGGGTCCACGGGGAGTGAGAACACTTTTCTTCAAACGCACCGATGTAACTATAAAGCTACCGAAAACTTTTTCACCATAATTCATAAGGAAGCTCGAAAGTGAACGTACATTCCTATCACTCCTAAGTCTCCCAAGAGTTATGTGAGGGGTGAATTCCTCACCTTCAGACTTAAAATTCAATTTTCGCAGTCCAGAATCAAGAAATCGATAGATTTCAATAACATTACTACCCCCCTCACCAACCCCAGCCCACACAACCCTAGGCCTAGTAACTGAGGGGAAAGCCCCTAAACCCTTAACCTCCAGTGTGAATGGGGAAGCCTTCAACCCCCTCATCACATCACAAACCCCATTAACCCTATCGGCAGTTATCTCCCCAAGAAATTTTAAAGTTAAATGAATGTTTTCCCTTTCAACAAATTTTATATCGAGATTCATTGAAGCCATGGCTTCTTGAACTTTAACCAATTCATCAATTATTCTTTCATCAATGTCGATGGCAATGAAAGCCCTAACAAGCGACAAAATTAACACCTCAAATAGATAGGGAGAAAAACTAAATAAACTTTTAATAAATATCTAAGGGGGATGAAATATAAAGCTGATAATATGCCTCACAGGGATGCCTGGATCTGGGAAGACGACTATAAGTGAAATTGTCAAGGAAATGGGAATACCAGTAATAGTAATGGGGGACGTTGTAAGGGAAGAAGCGAGAATTAGAGGTATTGAACCCACACCTAAAAATCTTGGGAAATTGATGATTGAAATGCGGGAGAAAATGGGAGCAAATGTGATAGCAAAAAGATGTGTGGATAAAATCAAAGAGTTAAATTCAAAGATAGTATTGGTGGAGGGAGTGAGAAGCCTAGAAGAAGTTGAAGAATTCAGAAAGGTGGGAGATGCAAAGATAATAGCCGTACATTCATCACCTAAAACCAGATATGAGAGACTATCCAGAAGGGGGAGAAGCGATGACCCAAAAAGCTGGGAGGAGTTTAGGGAAAGGGATTTAAGGGAATTAGATGTTGGGATAGGTAGGGTAATCTCTCTGGCAGATGAAATAATTATAAATGAAGGAACATTGGAAGATTTAAAGGAAAACATGCTAAAGGTTTTTAGGAAGGTTATTCAAAATGATAAAAGTTAAAGCCATAGTTGAAGTTAAACCAACAGAAGATGTGGAAAAGGTGAAAAGGGCATTATTAAACTTAATGACACCAGAAAAGATTGAGATTGAAAGTAGGGGTGAAGGTCAATTCATTGTGGCTGAGGGGAGTGGAGTTGAAAGCTTATTAAAACTACATGAATCATTGAAGAAGAGGAGGATACTAACCGCCGCAAGAAATGTTATGAAGCAATCAGTTATTGGAACTAGCATGACAATATATCTGAACAAACAGGCAGCATACATGGGGCATGCATCATTCTGCCAGCGAGAAGGGGAATCCCCACTGGGGCCTATAACTATAGAAGTGATGTGCGATAGCGAAGAGGAGATAAATGAGTTAATAGATAAGCTTACTTCGTAGAGTCAATTAAACTTCTTAAGCTAACATCATTCTTTGAAATGGACAACTCAAGAAAATCTTCAGCCACAATAACATTACTAAACTTCTCCTTAGCTTGCTTAAGCAACACTTCCGGGGAAGATGAATACCTCGCACTTATATGCGTTAATACAAGCAATTTAACATTGGCTTTCAAAGCAATTTCAGCAGCCTCACTCGCAGTGGAATGCATATCGGAAATAGCCTTATCAATTAAGGAATCATCGAAAGTTGAATCATGAATAAGGACATCTGCATTCATACTTAAATTTAGCACACTCCCACATGGACGTGTATCCCCAGAAAAGACTATTTTAATGCCATCCCTAGGTGGATCCATAACTTGATGTGGAAAGACGGGTTCCCCAAACATGTTTAATACGCATTTACCCTCCTGCAACATCTTCCACAAAGGCCCCCTTGGAACGCCAAGTGCTAAAGCCTTATCTGGATGAAATCTGCCAGGCTTTGGCTTCTCCTCAAAGGAGTATGCATAACTTTGCTGAAAGTGCATAGCCTCAGTAGCTTTAACCACATAATCCCTTTCCTCAACCACTATTCCAGGGGTAACCTCACTTATATGCAGATCATATGATATTTGAAATTGAAGAAGCTCCTTAACTTTCATTATGAAATCTGCAATTCCCTTAGGTCCATATATATACACATCATACTTCCTATCCATTAAAGATAGAGTTTGAAGTAGGCCTGGAAGCCCTAAGACATGATCACCATGCATGTGAGTTATGAAGATCTTAAGGTTTTTAGGAAAACCTATACCAGCAATCATCATACTCCTTTGAGCACCCTCACCACAATCGAATATCAAAAGATCACCATGATACTTAAGAACAATACATGAAAGCCCACGCTTAACCGTTGGGAGACCTGCACTAGTCCCGAGGAATATCAATCTTACGCTCATAACCCTCCACCTACACTTTGAACACACAGACTTCTCTAATTAAACTTTTATGAACCCTCATAACATGGGACTCCACTAACTTAAATCCCACATCTAAACCAATATTTTTAAGATCAACATTCTCAGGGGCGGCAATGCAAATGTAACCATCTTTAGACATCAAGCCATATATGTCTTGCAAGAAACATTTAATTAAACTTTTTAGATTCATACCCTTCGTGGAAGCAGTTCTACCATAAGGAGGGTCTGTGGCAACGAAATTCACAGACTTGAATGGTAAATGCTTAGCATCCCCCAAGATTAAATTGTAATTTTTGATGTTGAAGTACCTTAAATTGCTTAGACAACCCATAATCATCTTTATATCAATATCCAATCCAACAACTTCACATCCAATCAAAGCCGCCTCTATTAAAAATCCACCAAAACCACAAAATGGATCAAAGAATAATCCTCCAGGTCTAGCTCTACATAAATTCACAAAAAGCCTAGATATTATTGGAGTTAATGAGCTTGGATGGATAAATGGCCTATTGCCAACCCATCTTGAGTGAAAATCCCCCCTACAAGACTCCCCGAGGAAGACGCCTAGGAGGAAGCCCCCACCACTCAAAACACCAACGATAATCTCCTCTGGAGAATCAAATTTCACCCGCGCAGAACCATTAAGGCTTTTATAAATGACCTCACCGATCATAGATTCCAAAGTTCTAGTGGATAAATTAGCAGAGGATGATAGGACCCTATGAACCCTCACATAAAAACTCTTACCATGCAGAAATGACCAATCAACATCCCTACAAGCCCTAATAATACTATCATAATCCGCATTGCAAAAAACTAGCTCCCTAGCTCCAAAAAATGCCATACTAGACCTTTTGAGAATTGTTCTAATGGATTCCTTTGATGATGAAAATCTGAAGACGCATGGGAGAGATGTATTCAATGTATATGGTATTCGTTCAGCCTCCAAAATAGCTTTAACCTCAGCCATTGGGAGCGATGGATGCTCACAAGATAATCTTAAGAAGAAGTTTTCCATAAGCATCATTTAATAATTGATTTTATTGCAGACGCTATGACGGGGGCAACTGACACCCTACTATAATATGATTCAATGGTATCAGTGGAGATTACATCATAAACACCAGCGTTAAACATGTTAATCACAGCATTGCCAATAAAGAGTCCATGCGTACAGCAAGCGAATACCCTATTAGCTCCATGCTCTTTCAAAATCTTAATGGCGTTAATCATAGTTCCACCAGTACTTATTATGTCATCAACCAATATGACATCTCTACCACCAACATTAAACTCCTTCAACTCAGACTCCACAGCCCCACTACTCCTATCCCTCCTTTTAACGACGTAATCAGACTCAGCACCAATAATCTTAGCAACAGTTTCCGCATACTTAAACGCTTTAGCATCTGGAGCTATAACGATTGGATTTACAAGCGGATATTTTGAAAGGAAATCACCAATAAGTGGGAAAGCAGATACCTCCATCGCCCTATTCCCAAAGAACTTTAACACCTCTCCACTATGAACATCCACAAAAACATACCTATCTATATCATAAGTTTTAAGCAAATCTGCAAGAACCTCAACACTTACCATTTCACCATCAAGAAACCTTTTATCTTGACGCATATATGCAAGGTAAGGTATAACCAAAATTATATCTTTAGCCATATAATCACGTAGCAACTTCAAAAGAAAGAATAACTCAACAACCCTCTTATCTTGAGGAGGAGTAAGCGAGTGAACTAAAACCACAGAATCATCAACCTTAGATAACAATCTAAAATAACTTTCACCATCAGGAAAAATCTTCCATTCAAAATTAACCACATCCAATGATAATAGCGTTGAAAGACGTCTACCAAGACCTTGAGAAGATGGACCTATCATCAACTTCAAAGCTATACCACCATCAGTAAAAGTATATCCACTAAAACCCTAATAAAGATTAATTACAATAAACCAGACGATCAAAATTAGTGCGGCGGCCGGGATTTGAACCCGGGTTTCCTGTCCAAAAATGGAAAACAGGCTCGGCAAGCCTGTGTCCTAGTCCAGGCTAGACCACCGCCGCAACAATAAAAATGTAGTTAACCATAGAAATAAAATTTACCAAAGCCCATTTAAAAAACTATTTATAATCCTTCCATTATTGAAAAATAGGTATACGCTATGAACGCTGAAGAGAGCATACAATGTCCATGTGGAGCAATAATAAGAGACCCAAAGCAGTACAAGATCGTATTCATAAGGAAGGAAGCTCTTGAAATAGATATACTATGCCCCAACGACCTATGCTACCTTAAAGAATTAGGATACGTAAAATTTGAAGTAAACGATGACAATAGCATAAAACTAATCAAAGCAGAATTCAATACACCATTCGTAACCTGGAATTCAAGTAGAATTGGATATGAAAAAACATCAGAGGAACTTAAAAAGCATCTTAGAAAAATAGTATTGGAACTGATAGATTGGGATAAAATTAAGCGGCATCTTAGGGAGGGGGCTTCTGAAACAAAATTTGAAGATATAAGTAAAGTGAAAGGAAACAATTAATTAAATGTTGAACGAAATATAATTGAGGTGAAATGTAATGTCATGCTTAAAACAGGTATTGGAAGCTATAGATGTACTTGAAGATTCAAAGATAAATGGAATAAAGATGAAAGAAGAGATGAATAGAAGAGGATTAAGCCATGTGGAAGTAAAGAGCGTAGAGGGAAAGAGGGGAAAGACAGATTTCATAAAAATTTTGATTCCAGGTAAGGAGGGGAAGATGAAGGGTGGAGACAAACCCACATTGGGAATAATCGGAAGACTTGGGGGGATAGGTGCAAGACCTCAAATGGTTGGCTTAGTTTCAGATGCTGACGGAGCAATAGTGGCAATAGCATCTGCAATGAAATTAGCCGACCTAATCATGAAGGGAGACCAACTTATGGGAGACGTAATAATAACAACACATATATGTCCAAATGCACCCACAAAACCACATAAACCAGTACCATTCATGGACTCCCCGATCGACATGAACACCATGATCATAAACGAAGTTGACGAAAGAATGGACGCCATACTATCAGTGGATGCAACTAAGGGAAACAGACTAATAAAAGTGGAGGGATTTGCAATAACACCAACAGTTCTCAACGGCTGGATCCTAAAGGTAAGCGATGACCTGATAAATGTATATGAAAGAGTGACTGGACATAGAGCATATATAGTTCCAATAACCATGCAAGACATAACACCATATGTGGAAGGCATATATCACATAAATAGCATAATGCAACCATGGATTGCCACGAAATCCCCAGTGGTTGGAGTAGCAATAACAGCAGAAGTACCGGTAGCCGGATGTGCAACTGGAGCAACATACATAAATAGTTTAGAGAAAGCCACAAGATTCTGTATAGAAGTGGCAAAGGATTATACGGCGGGGCTATGTAAATTCTACGATGAAGAAGAATACAAAAAACTAATAAGCTTATATGGCGACATGGAAAAACTACGTGGAAAATTCACTTCCAAGAAATAGCTTCAAAACATTCAAACTTTTTAACGATTCAGAGTAAGAGAGATTTTCTATTATCAAAGGCCCATTCAAATTGCAATTAAAAACCTTTTTAAGATAATCCTTCCAAAACGGAGTACCCATATCAAGAGGCCAGTGCCTATCAGCTAAACCATCGTTACCACTAATATGAAAATATGCTATCCTATCGCGTAGAGAATCAATATACGAATTGAAAGAATTCATAACATGGGCATGGGATATATCCAATGCCATCTTAAAACTGTTTGATTTACTAAAGAAACTTTTGAAATCTTCAACCTTAAGTATTGTGGACCTATCAGTTGCCAAGTTTTCTATCAATGGAGTTACCCCATAATCACTACATAAATCTCCAATCGATAAGAGGAAGTTTATTCCATCCAATATAGGCTCATTTAAATCTCTAAACAGATATGTAAAGGAGTCAAGCAGCCCAGGATGGAAAACTATGAATCTACATCCCAGTTGATGTGCATGCTCCACAGACTCCCTATACATATCCATACTAAATCTTCTAGCCCTATAATTTGATGCTGAAATGTTAACTGAAGTATATGGGGCATGTAAACTTAAAGTCATATTTAGGGATGATGAAAGAGCCAACAGCTTTTTAATTCTATTAGAGTCAAGGAAATGCAAACCGTCATCCACAACCTCCCAAACTGAAATTCCAGAAGAAGCTATGAAGTTTAAAGCATAATTAAAATCCTTTGATATAAAGCAGAGAGAAGATAAGCCAACATTGAAAAACTTATCCAATTTCAACCCCTCCTAATAGTAAACATTCCCCTTAAAACTAGGCTCCCGTATTTTACTAGCCAAATCACTACCACCATACCTACAGATTCTCCTCAAAGAGCATTCCCCTCCACAACTTAGAAATGACGATAAGGGACATCCATTACAGTAATGGGTTACACAATTAATATTTTGAGGCGTGCAACAATAGGATGTGAAGAGATCCAGGAAGTCATGGATAATCATAGATTCTCTACCAGAAACCTTAGAAACGAAATCTAAACACTCCCTTGTGCGAATTCTCAAAGCATAATCTTCGGAGAAGGTTAACTGGGATTGCATAATTTTATTCATGAACTCATCATCTAAATATATCAAGCCACACCTCAAAATAAATGGTAGAATAGAACCATTAACCGGAAAATGAATATTGTCAAAGTCATAAAATGATGCCACCCCCTTCCTAAATAACATTTTAGCTAGAAGCAAAGCCTTATACTCAACAGGATCATCAAAACCCATAAACTTCTTCAATCTCTCAATGAACCCAGAACCATTACGGTACAAGTAGTTTGAGGAGGCATAAACCACATCTAGAATCGAGTTACCATATTCAGACGTAATCCTTTTAGCAACATCCCTAACCATCTTAATCCTATAATCAACATCAATAGTTTCAAAACCATATATCTCCCCAAAATTAAGCATTCTCTCAAAGAAACTTCTATCCAAATTTGAAATAGATTCAAGGGAGAAGAGCTCAGGATCTTCATCAAAAATCAATTTACCCAAACGCCAAAATAATCTAGAACCATAATAGTATTTACCATCAACATAACCATAAAATATCGACCCTGAAAAGGAGTAATCCATAAGAATCATGAAGAAAAGATAATTTGAAACAAGATCATACCCATAAGATAAATCTGGATAAAACTCGGTATTAGAATAATAGTTTTGCGGAATATCAAGACTACTTAAAAGCCAGCCGAATGCAAACCCCCTATTCAAATCCAACATAACCCTCAAATCAATCTAAATCAATGTATAATATGGAAAATTTAAAATTTAACCATCAAGATTATGAAGACAAGAATGCTGAAGGAAAATGAGAATAATAAATTTTGACGAAAAAAGTGGGGAAATGGTATTGAAGATAGAAGATGAAGACGATCTCTGGCTACTCCACAACATAATTGATAGAGACGATGAAGTATACGCTAGAACAACTAGAGAAATAGACATGGGAAATAAAAGCGTGAGAAAGAGCATGTACATTGGAATAAAGGTAGATAAAGTGGAATTTCAACCATTCATAAATAGGCTTAGAATTCACGGCACAATAATATATCATCCAGAAAAATACGAGGAATACGGATTCCTAGGAAGCCACCACACAATAAACGTAAAAGTTTCAGATGAAATAAAGATAAAAAAGAGTAAGTGGCAAAAATACATAATAAAGCAGATAGAAAGAAGCTGTGGAAAAAGCGAGAAAGTCTTGATAATATCAATTGACGATGAAGAAGCAGCTGCAGGAGTATTAAGAAGTTATGGATTGGAAATAATTTTTGAAATGCAACTCAAAATCCCAGGAAAAAGGGAGATAGAAGCAAGGGAAGAAAAGGTGAATAAAGAACTAAGGGAAATTTCAAAGAAAATTATGGAAATCATAGAAAGGAGAGATATAGAGATACTGGTAATTTCCGGAATAAGCTACATGAGAGAGAAATTAACTGAAAAAATACTGGAAGATATGAAGGGATTAAAGAAGAAGCCAAAAATAATAAGCGAAGATACATCAAACGGCGGGGTAAGAGGACTTTATGAAACCATAAAGAGGGAAAGCATAATCAAAGCTCTTGAGAAGATAAAGATGATTGAAGACAATAAAATAGTTGGGGAATATCTACAAACACTCATAAAAGAACCGTCTATGGCGATCTATGGATTAAATGATGTATACAATGCATCAAAACTTGGAATTATAAAGACACTACTAATATCAAATAGAAAACTCAAAACTTATGATGAAGAAAAGGGGAAAATTGAAGAAGTAATAGAGAATGTTGAGAAATATAATGGAGAAATTAGGATAATATCGGATGAGAGCGAAGCTGGGAGAGAGTTAAATTCAATTGGAGGAATAGCTGCAATACTGAGATACAGAATGGAAAACCCCTTTAAAAATATTAACACTAATATTAAAAGTTAAGGGGAATATTAATCTGTTAAAGGCAATGATGATGCGTGTAAGGTCTGAATATTGATGAGCCAGCTGACTCTGAGCCCATGAAAAATAAAAAAGAAAAAGAAAAATTTAAAAATATGCAAAATAAAAAATAAGGAAGTTGAGTACAATGTTTGATTGGAGAGAAAGCCCAACCTTCAGAAAATATTCAAAAGCAATAGATAAAACATGCCAAAAAATAATAAAGGCATTACATGAAACAGGAACAAATAATTTATCTTTACTCGCAAAGAAGACTGGAATGTCCCCTGCACTAGTACACTACTACTATGACAAACTGACGAGCAAGAACATACTGAAACTGAAAGTGAAAGTCAACGTGGTAAACATGGGGCTACAACCCATAGAAATCATATTTAAAGATGAAGGTTTAGGGAAAGAGCCCGGTTTAGAATCATATTTAAAGAGCATTGAATATTGGAGAAATATAGAGAAGTACTATGTGCAGATGGACACCTACTGGCACGTATACTTCAATATACCAAGAGAAGCCATAAATGACTTCAACAAATATATAAGGAATGTTAGTGAAAAAGCCGATATAAGAATTGTATACATGAATACAAATCCAGTAGATATTAATCCCAAGCCAAATGTGGACTGGTTTAAAGATGAAGAGAGAAGATGGGAGTTTAAATGGAATGAATGGGTAGATGAGGTAGTTCTCAGCAGTAGGGAAGTAGATTTCACTGTACAAAAAATGGGAGAATTTGTAGTGCTAGATAAACCAGATGTATTTATAATTCAAAAACTTGAAGAAGATGCAGAAACATCCTTCAAAGAAATGGCGAACGAGATGGGCGTCACTCCGCCAACCGTCAGATATCACTACTACAAACATCTGGTGAAATATGATATCATCGAAGGTTATGAAGCAATATTAAAGCTATTCCCAGAAAACATATCAATAAACATTTTGGGACATATTCAATTCACGAATAGAAAGAATATGAACAACTTTATAGCCTCATTAGAAGGGAAGCCCTTCTCCAGTAGAGTGTTAGCAAACTTAGAGGATAACAGGGCGACAGTATACTTCTACATACCATTCGATCAAATAGTGGAATTAAATAGGGCATTGATTAATATAAAAAGGGCAGGTATAATAAAGGATTGCATTATGGGATTAATAGATTATAAATCAAAAATGGAGAAACCCCTACCAATGAATTTGTATGAGAAAGGAAGTTGGAAAAACATTTTTTAGATATGGATGATTATGGTGAAAGGAAGTCTTCAACCTTTGGCGGATTTGGAGGTAACCCCTTCCTCTTCCTAATCTGCCTGATCAATTCTTCAGCGAGTTGCTGAGGAACTACACCCCAATGGGAGAATTCAGTACTCCAGAAGCATCTACCCTGCGTTGCACCTCTAATTTGATCAGACAAGTCAAAAGTTTCTGAAACAGGTATATGGCATCTAACAAACATTAATAGCTTCTGATCTTCCATAGCTATTATTTTACCTCTCTTAGAAGTTATAACACGAAGCAAGCCGCTAACGAATTCTTGAGGTACTTTAGCTTCTAACTTTAGAACAGGCTCCAAAAGTATAGGAGAGGCAGATAGGAATGCGGCGAAAATTGCGTTCTTCGTTGCAGGCATTATTTGGGCTGGACCCCTATGAGCTGGATCTTCATGAACCATAGCGTCCACTAACTTAACTTTAACACCTCTAATAGGTTCTTGAGCCAATGGACCTGCCTCCATAGACCATCTGAAAGCTGAAATCAACGTATCTTTAATATCCCTTAAATATTGAATACCCTTTGTTACATCCACAAATATGTTAAGATACTGATCTATAGCCATTATACCCCTAGCTTCATCAGCATCCCACCCAGCTTCAGAACGCAAAATTTTAGCTCTTACACGCCAATCTTGATCTTCATACACGGCACCAGTGCTAAGCAGCTTTATCGTCACTTCATCTAATGGCTCAATACTAATGTATATACGGTTATGCTTATTTGGAGATTTACCTTCAATTGGCCCAGCAGACCCCTTAATACTCTCCCTATAAACTACTATTGGTGGTGACACATCTACCTCCATACCCCCAGTTCTTTGGCGTAAATCCCATAAGGCAATCTCAAGATGCAAAGTTCCCATACCGCTGATGAGGTATTCTCCAGTTTCCTCATTTATCTTGACGTGTAAAGTGGGATCTTCAATAGCCATTTTCCTTAAAGTATCAACTAAACGTGGCAGATCAGCACTCTTCTTTGGTTCAATGGCCACAGTAACCACGGGCTCACTAATATAGGCTAACTTTTCGAAGGGAACCATGGAATCTTTATAATCAATGCCGACCACAGTTTCCCCAGCTCTTGCATTATCCAATCCAAGCAAAGCCACAATGTTTCCAGCTAAAACTCTATCCACAACCTCCCTATAAGGACCCATATATAATCCAACTTGCTGAATTCTACCAGTACTTTTAGCCATCATAAGATATACTTCATCGCCACTGGTAGCTGTGCCGCTAAAAACCCTCCCAGTGGCCACTAGACCTGCATGTGGATCGGCAACCATTTTGCTTACACAAATGACCAATGGCCCCTTCGGATCGCAATTAAGCATAGATTTACCTATTTCACTATCAATATCACCACGCCAAATCTTTGGTATCCTATACTTCTGAGCAGCTCTTGGACTTGGAATATGCTGAACAACCATATCTAAGATTGCTTTATACAATGGGAATTCATCAGCTAGCCGAGAAACTTCTTCACCCCCCTTCTCATAAGCTTTAACTATCTCACTGAATTTGATTCCAGCCTTCTGAGCAATAGGTATCGTTAAACCCCACTTATGAAGCGCGGAACCAAATGCCATTTGACCCTTCGATGGGTTAATTTTCCAAGCATCTTTAAATTCAGGCTCAGCATACAATTCAATTAAATTATTGAAATCCCTAATTATTTCCATAAGTTTTTGCTGAACTTCCTCAGGAGTTAATTTAAGCTCCCTAATCAACCTATCAATCTTATTAACATATAATAGAGGTCTTACACGCTCCTCTAACCCTTGCCTCACAACGGTTTCCGTCTGTGTCATAACACCTTCAACAGCATCGACCACAACTATAGCTCCATCCATAACTCGAAGGGATCTAGTTACATGACCAGTAAAATCAACGTGACCAGGAGTATCAACGAGGTTAATTAGATAGGCATTGCCGTCATACTCGTGGTAAAGAGATACATTAGCCGCTTTTACCGTCATTTGCCTCATCTGCTCTATAGGCACATAATCCAAAGCCAAAGCTTTACCAGCAACCTTGGGCGAAATAAGTCCAGCTGCCATTAGAAGAGAATCTGACAATGTGGTTTTGCCATGATCCACATGAGCCAAAGTACCAATATTCCTAACATTATCCAGCTCATCCATTATCTTTAAAATTTGCTCAGTAGTCTTATACTTAACCAATTACAGCACCCTCCCCAACAATTCAAAATCAAAAAGTAGAATGTCAAAGTCTTTTTTAAACTTTACTGAAAAATTTAATTCCCTAACATCCAAAAGCTCTAAAAATAAATTATAAAAATAATATAGTTTATTGTAAGTGGGGCGGATAATATGAACACATTAAAGGAGTTAATGGAGGAAGCGGAGAAAACGCAAGTAGTAATGCCAATAGGGGGAAAAGCTAAAAGAATGGGTTTACAAAATGTAAATAAGGCATTAATAAAAGTCGCCGGTAAAACGCTACTTGAAAGAGAAATAGAGCTATATAGAAATTGTGGATTCAAGAAGTTTAAATTATTAATAGGCCATTTAGGCGAAGAGGTTATTGAGTATGCAGACAATGGAGAGAAATGGGGGGTTGAAATACAATATTCAATGGATCCAAATGTTGAGAAGGTGGGTAAGGGAAAAGCTTTGAAAAATGCATTGATAAATGGGGTTATAGAGAGAGATAAGAGGGCACTAATAACATTCCCGGATGATTTAAAATTAAACAGATTCCTACCGCTAATGTTGCTTGCACAACACATACATGGTGTGGAGAAATATGGCATTCTCGCCACATCAGTACTGATAACTTCAACAACATACCCCTATGGCGTGGCTGAAATAGATGAAGTTGGAAGAATAAAGAGATTTGTGGAAAAACCACAATTAAACATATTAACACATATAGGAATGTGCATAATAGAACCGGAAGTATACCAATTAATAGATAAACTCATAGATATAGGAAGTCAAGAGGCAATAGAATATGAGGCAACAGTATTACCAGAACTAGCTAGAATGGGTAAATTGTACAGTTTAACTCTGTATGCAAACGATAAGGATGACTGGATACCAATAAATACATTGAAAGAATTGGAGCAAGCGGAAAAATATCTCTCACAGAAATCTAAACCTCTATAGAATAACTTTGGCTGAGATTATTGAAGGTGATTATAGAAAGTTAATTAATAGATTAGGTGTAGTGAAGAGAACATTTATGCAACACACAACCCCTCAAATAACATTCCTTCAGATAAGATACTTAAAACATTGACACATACCTAGATGCCCACAGCACATTTAAACATAGGCAACTAAAACCTTAAAAATATACTTGAAAGACTCCTCAATCTGCTAACATATGAACCAGACAATTTAAGAATTACTGCCTAAATCTCCATGGAAAGCCCAAGTACATCTCCACTAATATATAGTTAAAGGTTCTGATTATGGCCAGACTTACTAAATATGAGTAAATGCGATGTGACGCCTCGCCTTCAATTCACCCTCCATAAAAAGGAGAAATAATAAAAAGGGGGATATTTATTTCGTAGTTATTGTATACTTGCATCCAAGAGGCTTTAAAGCTTCATCAATCTTAGATATAAGTAACTTCAATTGCTCAAAGGTTGGTGGAACAGTCCATTCAAAGTAGAAATCATGATCACCAAGAGTCCATCCACTCTTACTTATCATATTCTCATAGTGTACACGTGCTTCCTCACTAGATACCCCCCACCTTTCAACAATTATTGACGTAGCATCATCCCGTGGTAATGCTGTTCCACCAAGAGTGTCATAGAATAGTATTTTGGGCAATTCTTTAGAGACTTCAACCGCAACTCTCTCCAAAGCCTTCAAAGCTTCCAATACTGGTGGCCCGTATATTTTAATGTAGGTTTTCACTTTTAATTACACCTCAAATAGAATTTATTAATGAAAACATTATAAACTTTTCCTTTACTTTAAATGAAATTGTAATTAGTTTGTCTTTATTTGGAATTGCCTTACAATAATTCCAGCGGACTTCAATAAATCCATGGAGACAGGATCTTCATATGGAGAGTCATAAACGACTTCCTTTATTTCAGCATTTATTATCATCTTTGCACAGATAGAACAGGGGAAATCAGTAACATATAATGTTGCACCACGAGTGCTGACTCCGAAAACAGCAGCTTGTATTATTGCATTTTGCTCCGCATGAACTCCTCTGCAAAGCTCATGTCTCTGACCGGAAGGGACGTTCAGTTTATCCCTTAAACATCCAGTCTCAGAGCAATGAGGCAAACCCTTTGGGGCACCATTATATCCAGTAGACAGAATATGTTTATCTTTAACGAGTACAGCGCCAACATTTCTTCTTAAACATGTGGATCTTTCCTTCACTATGTGGGCGATCTTCATAAAATATTCATCCCATGACGGCCTAGCAGAATTGTCCTTTTGCAATTAAATCACCAATTAAAATAGTAATTGTAAAGGAGCAAAATCACAGCCCCTCAAGAGTCGCATGCCTACTTTTTAAATCTTCTTCTGTTTTCCCCAATCTCTTCATAAGCTCACCCACTAAAGACTCCAAAAATATTGTGGCAGCTATTTCAAAGAGCGTCCCAAGTGGAGCTAATGGTTCATGCAAACCCAGTACTTGCCTAGAAAAGTAGTCAGTAGTTTCTGATATCTTAGTTCTACCGGGAACATAAACCACCTGATCTGCCAATTGACCTAGAGGTGAATCTGGATGAGAAGTTATGGCTATAACTGTGCAACCAACTTTCTTTGCTGCTTGAGCGACATCAACAACTATTCCAGTACTACCGGAGCCAGATATTGCCAGTAGTACATCCCCCTTCCCAGCTGCTGGGGTTATTGTCTCCCCAACAACATATACTTGAAAACCTAGATGCATTAGTCTCATGGCAAAGGCTCTTGCCACAAGTCCAGATCTACCTGCACCTATAACGAAGATTGAATGTTTGGCTGCTTGAGCATATATCAAAGTATTTATTAACTTTTCAACTTGAGCTTCATCTATAACGGAGCCGAGCTTACTTATAAAAGTGACAATAACGTTCAGAAACTCCTTCATAGCTTCGAGAGGCATTAAATCCCTAATAAACTAACATCTTCAACCCTTAAAATCTTTCCATTTATCCAAGCTTAAGGTGTTTTGATTCGATGACTCCCTTAAACCTTCAAACTTTGCATTAAAGAAATCCACCAGCTTCTCAGCTTTACTTCTACTCAAACCTTTAACTGTAGATAATTCGACGGCCGATGCCAAAACGATATTCTTTATTGATCCAAATGTATTTAAAAGTCTAATAGCCAGTTTATATCCAATACCAGGAAAACTACTAACAACCAGTAACTGTTTTTCACTTAAACTGGATGCCCTAGACTTACCTTTAACCATAATTGATTTCCTAAATTCACCCTGCTCATGTTTTACCATGGAAAACAAGAGTTCTGCAGTGTCATACTCATCCTTTGTGAAAAAGAAGGAAACGCCCAAATTAAGCCATATCGTTGAGATGGCACCATGAAAAGCCTTAGCTCCAGCCTTAAGAGTAGTGTATGCATAATCCACATCACCCTCAACAATTATTGCAGACTTGTAATAAGATTGAGAAAGTCTGTATGCCTGATCAAAAATCCTGCCTTCAACAATGCTATTAACAAAATCCTTGATACTCTTCCTCTCCACAGCACAATCGCTTGAAATTATGTAGTCACCGACAGGTAGTTGGCGATATAAAACGTATAGGCCCATCTCATTTAGGTATGAGGGGACATTTGAACCCCTCTCACGCTCATCAACCAATATCCTTAAAATAGACAAAAGGCATTCACCAAAATTTTTAAGTGAAAACATGTTAATATGCCATTCTGGTAATGTATAATGCTCAAAATGGGTGAGAAACATTTCATTCAGGGCAATATTGCTTGTGCAGAAGCTGCAATAATTGCTGGATGCAGATTTTTCGCAGCCTACCCAATAACGCCAGCATCAGAAATAGGTGAAAGGCTATCCGAATTACTACCATCCGTTGGAGGTAGATTCATACAGATGGAAGATGAGATAGCTTCAATAAATGCTGTGATAGGGGCAAGCTGGGCTGGAGCAAAGGCCATGACCGCAACTAGCGGTCCAGGATTCAGCCTAATGCAAGAGGGGATTGGATATGCATTCATGACTGAAACACCATGCGTGATAGTTGTTGTACAACGAGTTGGACCAGCCACGGGACAAGCCAGTAAAGGCGCTCAAGGAAACTTTTATCAAGCAAGATGGGGGACCCATGGAGATTATAGTGCAATAGTTTTAGCTCCAAATTCAGTTCAAGAAATGTTCGATTTAACAATAAAAGCATTTAATTATGCAGAGGAATATAGAACTCCAGTAATACTTCTCGCAGATGAATTAACTGCACACATGTTTGAACCAGTAGAAGTTCCGGAAAAAGTGGAGGTGAAGGAAAGAAGGATCGCCTTAGATAATTCTGAACCTTTCTTCGACTCCAAAGATCCATTAAAAGCGCCTCCAATGCCGAAGCTTGGTATAGGGTTAAATGTTCTCGTAACTGGATCAACACATAATGAGTGGGGATACAGGGCAACATCAGATCCAATTGTACATAGAAAACTTGTCACAAGATTATGTTACAAGATAGAGGGGAATGCTAAAAAGATATGTGAATACGAATTTGATATCCATGATGGCTCCAAGATAGGAATAATATCGTATGGTTGCTCATCAAGATCAGCCTATGGAGCCATCGAAATTTTAAGCGAAGAAGGTTTGAAAATTTCGCATTTAAGGTTAAAAACACTATGGCCATTCCCAGACTGGGCTGTTGAAGAATTATCAAGTAAAGTTGATGCAATAATAGTACCGGAATTAAGTTTAGGTCAACTGGTAAGAGAAGTGGAAAGAGCAGCCTATGATAAAACGAAAATAATATCTTTAACTAAGGTAGGGGGAGGGGAATTGATAAGACCACAAGAGATAATTGAAGTCGTGAGGAGGTTGTAAACATGAAGCACTACGCCATAAAGTACTTAAGAGAAGAAGTATTGCCAACACCATTCTGCCCAGGATGCGGAAATGGAATGATAATGAATGCACTATTCAAAGCATTAACCGAACTTGGATATGAAGATCTTAGAAACTTCGTATTCTGCAGCGGAATAGGCTGCGGAGCATGGATTCCCTCACCACACTTCAAAGCAGACACCATACACACACTACATGGAAGAACCATACCAGTAGCTACAGGAATAAAGTTGATGAAACCAGAACTCAACGTGATCGTTATAAGTGGAGATGGAGATCTAGCAGGGATAGGATTAAGTCACCTAATACACGCTGCTAGAAGAGAGCTTGGAATAAAAGTAATAATGGTAAACAACATGATATATGGAATGACCGGAGGACAAGTATCCCCAACAACGCCTAAAGGTGTAAAAACAACCACAACACCATACGGAAACATAGAGAAACCGCTGGATGTAACTAAGATAATGGTAGCCATGAAAATCCCCTACGTCGCTAAATGGACAACCTACCACATGATACCATTAAAAAACTCAATAAAAAAGATAATTAATGTGGATAAATTCTCATTCATAGAAGTTATAAGTCAATGCCCAACAAACTATGGAAGAAACGTGGGATTCAGAAAACCATTTGAAATGCTAAAATGGTTAAAAGAGAATTCAATACCAATATCTAAGGCAAAGGATATGAAAGAGGAGGAACTTGAGGGGAAGATAATTGTTGGAGAATATATAAATCAAATAGAGTGAGGTGAACTTATGATTAAAATAAGAATTTGCGGATTTGGCGGACAAGGAATACTATTGGCAGGCGAAATACTAGGCACTGCAGCAATGATTGAAGGTAAATATTCCTCAGAAATGGGAAGCTATGGAGCGGAGGCCAGGGGAACTACAACTGTAAGTGACGTTATAATATCTGATAGGAAAATAAGCTTCCCAGTAATCGATGAATGCGACATACTCATTGCAATGAGTCAACAAGCATTCAACACAAACGCCAAATTTGTAAAAAAGGATGGCATAATAATAATTGATGAAGACCTGGTGAGGATCCCAGAAAATTTAACCCAGAAGGTATTCAAAATTAGGGCAACAAAAATCGCTGAGGAAAAGTTTGGAAGGTTAGCTGCAAACATGATTATATTGGGATACCTAGCTGGAAAAACGAAAATTGTAAGTACAGAGTCATTGAAGAAAGCAGTGAAAAGTAGAGTTACAAGAATGGTGGAAGCAAATCTAGCAGCCATAGATGAAGGAGCTAAACTAGCCCATGAAGAAGGAGTACAAGTTTAAATAATCTTCAATATGGAAGTAAAACTTTAGAAGTAGCATGACTGTGGTAAATAAAACTATGATGAACAAAGCTATGTAATCCCTTCTTTTAAAGGATAACTCAATTAAACTACTCCTCTTTGGAGAAGCGCCAAAGGCCCTCGATTCCATAGCCTCCGCAACACTCATGGATCTCCTTAATGCACTTACAATTAATGGAACCAGTATGGGAATATAATTCTTCAATTTCACTATAAAGTTCCCCTTTTCAAGCTCAAGCCCTCTAGATCTTTGGGCATCCATTATGATTTGAGCCTCCCTAGCTAATGTTGGAACAAACCTTATCGACATAGTTAATGTAAGCGCAAAATCATAGGGCACACCAATATCCACAAGCATAAGGGCGAAATCCTCTGGGTATGTGGTCATGAAGAATATTGAAAATGACGACATCAGCAAAATCAACCTTAAAGTAATGGTTAAAGCCATACTGAACCCAGATGCAAAATAGTTCAATGCAAAAACCAGTATTATGAATAATAGAGCCCCCCTCAAGCTTCTTAGATAATTTCTAAGGGATTTGGCTAAATAGAAGAGTGGAAGTGACGTTAAAAATAGTATTAACAGTATCACGAAATTGTTGTATATGAAGGATAATATTAAGTAGGATATGGAGAGCAGGAACTTAACGCGGGGATCTAATTTATGAATTATGGTATCACCGCGTTTAAATTCAAAAGCTTTAAGGGTCATCATACCATCTCACCTACAAAGAACTTTTAGTATAGAGTCACGAACTTCTTGAACTAGCAAAAGATCTTTAGGTATTCCGAATTCATGAAGAGAATAGGCTATCTGAGTTACTTGAGGTAAAACAAGGTTTGCCTTTCTCATCAAATCTTCATCAGTCAATATTTTACGTGTACTACCATCAGCAATTATCCTACCTGAAGAAAGAAGGATGACTCTTGGGAAGTTTTCAGCTACAAATTCAATATCATGGGTAACCACCACCACAGTTTTCAATTGTGTATGAAGTAATTTTATAAGTTGTGCAAGCTTCTCCTTCTGCATATAATCTTGACCCACGGTTGGTTCATCAAAAACTATTATATCAGGGTCATAGCATAGTACCGATGCAATAGTAACACGCCTACGCTCACCTCCACTTAAAGTGAAGGGGGAGCGATCCCTCAAATCATATAAATCCAATAATTTTAGTACCCTCTCAACCCTCTCACTAATAACTTCCTTTGGAAAACCAAAATTCTTCAATGCAAATGAAACCTCTTCTTCCACAGTTTCTGCGAATAACTGATGATCCGGATTTTGGAATACTAAACCAACCCGTCGCGAAAGTTGGGCAACAGTGGCGTATCTAGTATCAATTCCAAATACCTTTACGTATCCACGTTTAGGCTTTAACAACCCATTGAAATGCTTAATTAGAGTAGTCTTTCCAGCACCATTCTCACCCATTATTGCAACAATTTCACCAGGATTTATCTCAAGGGATACTCCCTTCAAAACTGGATTATTATCATAATAAAACCATAAGTCATGTACCTCAATCATTTCTTAACAACCTCCAAGAAATACTCCTTAAACATTTTTGGGGATAGAGGGATATCTCTTAATACGACCCCACTATTTAAAAGGTGATGATATAATTCAACTACCTTAGGTATGCCCACACCAATACCTTTAATAAAATCTATGTTCCCCTTTGAAAAAACAGTCCTAGGATCCCCATTAAAGGCTATTTTACCATCATTCATTATTATAAGTCTATCACATACAGCAACCAAAGCTTCTAACCTATGTTCAACGATTATGATGGTTAACTTCAATTTACCCCTAAGATCATTAAGCAATGTAAGTAATGAATAAGCACTTACAGGATCTAAATGTGACGTCGGCTCATCTAAAACTAGAATTTTTGGTCTCATAGCTAAACATGCCGCCAAAGCAACCTTCTGCTGTTCACCACCAGAAAGCTCAAAGGGCGCCCGATTACGTAAATGGGAAATCCCCATCAACTCCAGAACCTCATTAACCCTCGACCTAATTTCTCCCCTATCTAAACCTAAATTTTCAAGTCCGAAGGCTACTTCACGCTCCACATTCAATGAAAAAAGTTGCGATTCAGGATCTTGAAACACCATACCAACATATTTTGATAGAATAGTTGTGGGGGTATTTTTGACGGATAACCCATTAACTATAACATCACCAATAAATTCGCCACCATAGAAGTGTGGAATTAAACCATTAAAACATCTGCATAATGTGGTCTTACCACAACCGCTGGGACCTGTTATGACGACGAATTCACCTTCATTTATACTTAGAGAAACATCTTTAATTGCATATTTTGATGAACCAGGATACTTATATGAGAGACCTTTAACTTCAACGATCGCCATAGACCTCCCTCATACGCCAATTAATGTGCAAGATAATTGCGTAATATCTTTAACTGCCTAATAATAAAAATTAGCTTTCATCCCCTTGCAATTTTACTCGAAATTATTTTTATACAGAAATCATCAATGCTATCCCTATTCCTACATCCATTGGCACCCGCAGCTGTGGAATGCCCACCCCCAGTGCCACCTATAAATTCTCCTAAGGGAATCATGAGATCTCTCCCCAAATGGAAGCCAGTCTCCCTATAGAAGGCTTCCGTAGACCTTGCACTAACACGCACATCATCACCTTCACCTCCAACCACTATAGCTAAATCCCCTCCAAGATCAATCAATGCCCTTGCAAGGGAAGCTTCAAAGGAACTCACGTTTGAAAAAACTATCAACCACTTCCCAAACCTAAATAATTTCAATCTCTGCGCCCCCTTAAGTCTAGCTATCCTTTCAGAGATATCCATAGGCTCTGAGATTATTGATAAAGCTAAACTATAATCGCCGCCATTCTCCATGAGGAAACAGACACTTCTAAATGTTTCAATGGAAGCTATGAGAAATCTCTTTGAATCAGATATTATTGCTGTAAGTAATGCCAATGCACTGCTCCTACTAATATTCAAACGTAACTCTTTAAAGAAATTGACAACTATTTCAGCTGTGGAAGATACATTGGTATTGGAAGCTACGTATAAGGAGCGATCAATAGTTTCCTTCAATGGCTCATGATGATCAATAACTAAAAGTGGAATACTAGACCCCTTTACAAAATCACCTAAAGAACCAAGCTGAATAAAGGATATTGCATCTACCATAATTAAAACATCAACACTACCATCAATGGTTTCCAAGACATTTACACTATCTATATGGTTCAATAATCTCTTCGATGAAGAATTCAATCCTTCAGGTGATACAATAAAGACTTCCATATTAGCATATAGCCTCATTAAAAGCTCTCTTAGGGCATATGCACTCCCAAAGGAGTCTGGATCAGCATTACGATGACAAAGCAAAGCCACCCTCTTCGGCGAGAGGGAATTTAACACTTCAATAAATTTTCTACATTCACTCAACACTACCCATCCTCTTATCCAATTCTTTAAAACATCTTTCGACAGCCTCATTTATAACTGCTTCCACATCACTCCTAGAAAATTTTGGGTGCAAGGTCAACTCGACATCAACATCAAACGTTAACTGTCCATCATCCAAAAAACGAGCATCCACACTCACATTTAAATCAAGAATATCATTAATCGAAAACTTTGAAAGTATATATGACCGTATAACGTTTTCAGCTAAAACACAAAGTTCCTCTATGGATTTATCAGTAAAGGTATGGTTAGCCATCAGCTATCATTGGTCAAATTATTTTATGCCCCTGGACGTTGAACTGTTGAAAGGAGATTACTTACCTCTCTCCGCAACTCTTCAAATTGTTTACGGAGCAAAGCCTCTTGCTTTTCAAGAGTTTTTATTCTTAATTCTAAGGTATCCCTCTTATCCTTTAACTCCTCTAAAACTTTCGCTTTACTTGATTTAAACATTACGTATCCAGCTGCCTTATAAACTTCACAATCATCAGAGAGCTTTTCAACAGCCTCTAAAGCATTCTGAGACTCAGCTAATTGAAGCTGTAGTTGTTGCTTTCTAACTAAAATTAATCTTAATTGTTCTTGAAGATCCTGCAATCTTGCAACCTTCTCCTCAACATCAGGTGGTAACCTTTCATCCAAAAGAAATCAACCCCCTAAAGATTAGTGGAAAGTGAAATAAAACATTTACGATTAAGCTTAATCCTTCAAACTTTTAAATATTTCCTCCAACAAGATGATTAACCTAAGAAATGAGTTTAATGCAGCCCTCAACAAGGATGGATTATCGGAGGATAAATGCAGAAGGATTTTTGGAGGATCATGCTTTATTAACGACGTAACTCTACGCGATGGGGGATTAGCAATTTCAGGGTATAGAGAGTCGAAAATTATTTTTGAAATTATTGGATCTTTGAAATCCAAGGTCAACTCAACTTCAAACATAAATTCAATCCAATAAATGTTTTAAACAAGAGATTTTTAAATAAATTTAACCTTCATGACTGGCCCAATTATATGTCCAGATGCACTTGTGAAATGAATTACGAAAATATCTTTCTCTAAATGCTCAACATTTATTATGGAGAAATCCTCTGATAATTTCCCATAATCATTTTCTTTAGATAAGTAAAGTCTGCAATTGAATAGGCTAGACAGATAATTTGCGGCCCCTAAAGCATTATCATTTGAGCAATGTACAATTATATCATTAACTCTAACCTTCTTAGCATCTCTAATTTCAAAGGTAAGTTTAACTCCTAAAAGCCTCAATCGAGGATTTAGTGGGTTAAGATGTTCCATTCCAACAGAGTAAAATGTTAATAGTCCAGGATTCCCCATGAATGTGTTAACAATTATGACTCTATCACATTTGCTTTGAAGAGCTAACATGTGCACATCATTTATGGATTTTTTACCACGATTAACTTTAATGGCAGAAGGCAGCGCATAAGAAAGATCTTTGCAAAAACTTCTAGTACGGGGACTATCGCGTCTGGACATTGTTATTAAAAAACGTATAAAATTTGGATGATTCTTCATTTTCATCTCAATATGGCAGATGAGGGAACATAAGCCCCTCCAGCAAACTTATATCCACACTTTTTACACATCCATATACCAACACTCAAACGCTTCAATTTCCCCCTAGATTGGCATCTTGGGCATTTATGAGGGGCATGCATCAAGGTTTCAATGTTCCTTACCCTCGCCCTAAGTGAAGCTCCATAACGTGCGCCAAATCTTCCCGCAGGACCCACCTTACTTTTAGACCCCATCTCAAGCACCTCTCATACTCTTCTCCCAATTGTTAAAGGATTCTAATAAAATTGACCTTAATTCCTGCCCTTTAGATTTCGCTAACTCAATGGATTTCAAAACCTCATCATATGTGAAGGCTCCAGGAAGTCCCTTCTGAATTGCACATATATCTCCCTTGGAATTGGTAAACATAGTTAACCTCGCCTCGACAAACTCAAGCTCCTCCAATGTGGGATCTAACAGTAAGTAATTTCCAATCTTATTTATCGTCACCGATACGGGATAGTCAACTATTTTCAATGGCCTCCTCTCCTCATGTACAACTACCTGTGAACTTTCAATAGTGACTACTGGTATTTTTGTAACCATCAAAGCGGCTAGAGAAGCCAATGCTGTGGCGTCAAAAAGGTCTCCGCCATGATCAAGAACATAGATGTCAACCCACAACATCCAAGCCTTCTCATTTGGTATTATGCATAGATCTTTAAAGTCCACGGCACCCCCATGCCTTAAACCCCTATCTATAACCCTTGCCAACTCTATGGAATTTTCATCAGGAGGCCCTGCTTCAAATTGTGGGGAAGCAAGTGGAACAAATTCTGAATTCACTATTAGAACACCTTCATCAGGGGTGTCTGGAAATGGTTTACCAATTTCAGCTTTTACCCCCACTAAAACATATGTGTCTCCAATTCTTACGCTAGCAGAACCATTAGCTTTACTTATAACGTTAAACTCAAACTTTATTGGTCGATACTCATCCAACTTACGACCATCACTTCTAACCCCCTTAGATAGAGAACCCAGGATTAAATCTTTATTTATTGGTAAAGAAGCCATCATTATACTCACTCCTCCAATACAAGGTTTTTAATCTCTCCAAATCCATCCTTTAAAGCTTTTCTCTGAACTTCATGAATATGCTTACAGCTTTTCATGGCAAGTTGTAGTAAAGTATTAAACTCATCTGTGGTAAGTGTTCCATCCATTTGAAGCAATGTGATGATATTCTTATTCGGCATTACAGCAACTGGGACATCGGCTTCACCATATTTATCTTCCATATCGGATAGATCCACAACAAGTTTACCATCAGCTTTGCCGACAGCACAGGCAGCAACTAAATCCCTCATGGGAACACCGGCATCAGCAAGGGCTACGGAGGCAGCAGTTATACTTGCACATCTAGTGCCACCATCAGCTTCTAAAACTTCAATGAATATATCTATGGTTGTCCTTGGGAATTCCTCAACTAGAATTGCAGGCTCTAAAGCTTCCCGAATAACTTTAGATAACTCTATCTCACGCCTTGAAGGTGCAGGGGATTTACGTTCCTCAACAGAAAAGGGCGCCATCCTATACCTGCATCTAACAACAGACTTATCGGGTAAACTTACGTGTTTGGCAAAGCTTTCTCTAGGACCATACACTCCAACCAATATGTGTGTCTTACCTTGAATTATACGCGCAGAACCATCAACATTTGAAAGAACGCCCACCTCGATTTTTAATGGTCTAAGCTCATTCCATCGCCTACCATCAACTCTCAATCCATTTTCATCAATAAGTCTCTTTTTCACACTCATAATACGGCACTCCCCAACTCAGTAAATTGACTACAAGAAATAGAGATTACAAAAATATAAGTTAAGCGTTCATCCACCAATTTTCTCACGCTCTTTAACAATCAAAGACTTGACTTTATCCGTAAGACCAGGTAAATGCGATTCTTCTTCCACAAGAGAAATTATCTTTCGTACTAGATTAACTACTTGAGGATCTGTGGAGGACACCCAAATCCTACCATTCCTACCCATTATAATTTTACAATTAAGCTCTTTCTTAATCATATTTATCATAGACCCACGCCTACCAATAAGTCTAGGCACCTTAACTGGTGAAAATGTTATAAGCGTACCATGCTCCAATTTACCAAGACCTCTCCCCTTTATTGATAACAAAGGATTCCTAAGTTTATCAAATGCTATAACTTCAGCAAATATGACGTCACCAGACTTAAGGTATTTTCTAATATCTTCTCTTGCAACGTCAACAGGTTTAGAGAGTGCATCGGAAAACTGCAGAACTGCAATATATGGGGAATTTATGTCCACTTGCCAACTTGTAGGTGAATTATCAATCACAACCCCTATAACAGAATCGCCAACCCTTGGAATGTAGAATCCTTGTAATGGAATTATGTTCACAACTTTGTTTCTAATTTCACAGAGCCCAAATACCGATGAGAAAATCTTATTACCTTCAGTATACGTGTATGCGCCTGCCTTAAAGGATCCTTCAGCGACAAGATCGCCAGGGAAAACTATATTTCTAGATCTAGTTTTTTCACTCATAACACATCACCCTAGCGGACCACATTTATCTCCACATTTCCCTTACAAAGTTTATTCATTTTTTCTATAAATGATGGTTGAAGTCCAGCAGGCATTTCAATTTCACAAATTAAAGAGCCATCAGACTGCCACTCAGAACGTTTTATTACACCAAAACTTGAAATAACACCATAAGCTTTGCCAGCATATTCAGCGCCTACCTTAACATTCAATGTAACATTAGCGATCTTCAGTGGTAGAACACTTCTCAAACTTTTAATGACACTTAAGCTTTGTTCCTCCGCATCCTTAAATGGATCTATTTGCACCCCAACTTCCTCCATGGCTAATTCTATCCTCTTAGGCGGATGAGGTAGATTGGTTCTAGGGTCAACACAACACCTAGATATGAAATTTATAATTTGCTTCTTCTTATTTTCTATCATTTCCTTCCTCTGTTCAGTGGTTAACTGCAGTGTACCATTCTTTAAAATAATAGGGGCAATTTTATATATGTCAGTGGTGCCAAAAACTTTAATTAGACTTTCTTCAGAAGCCTTCAAACCCTTATTTGCATCTTTATATATTATCTCACCAACCAAAATCTCATTTAAATCGATGTTTTCTCCCTGTTTAAAAGCCCATGCCAAATTTGGATTCACAAGTATTTCGAACCGTTCACCTTTGGAAATATATCTAGCCACTACATAATCCTTTTTTGAACTCATTCATAGCACCACTTTATGAAGGTATCTCCAATTTATTAAATATTATTACACAAATATAATAAGTTTAAACTTTCAAATTAAGAAATGATTTATTTGTTAAATTCCACTAATTAACGAAGCCACTTCCTCTCTAGACAGCTTCCTAAATATTCGATCCTTTACTGAGACAACACCTATTTCAATTTTATCTGGATCTATTGGACCTTCAACCACCGGCTTCACTGCTGCAACTGCCATTTTAAGGGCTTCATTTAAGGATATTTCAAATTTATAATTCTTTTCAAGGAATTCGGTGACTTGTTGGCTACCAGACCCTATTGCCCTAGCAAAGTATAGTGCATATGCCCCACTAGGTTCCGTCATTAATAGTCTTGGACCATTATCATCAACTCCAGCCACTAGGAAGGCTACTCCAAACGGCCTTACGCCGCCACGTTGAGTATATATCTGCATCACATCACTAATCCTCTTAGTTAAAACTTCAACATCTATAGGTTCATCATATAAAATTCTATTTAACTGAGCTTCTTGACGTGCATAGTCTATTAGTATTCTAGCATCAAATGGGAAGCCTGCATAAGTTATGCCGATATGATCATCAATCTTAAATATTTTCTCAAGGGAGGAGTAGTCTATTAATGGTAGGATCTTCCTCCTCTCAGCAACTAGAACAACTCCCTCGACACATCTGATACCTAATGCAGTAAACCCGCGCCTAACAGCTTCCATGGCATATTCAACTTGAAACAATCTTCCATCAGGCGAGAATACAGTTATTGCCCTATCATAACCCATTCCAGGCGGTGTGAACAATGCATATCACCCTTTAACCTTGTTACCTAATTGTAGGAATTAAGCAATAAACTTTACTATTTCAATTATTATGGGGTCCGTTCGTCGCGAGAACGTCATCCATTAAGTCAGACGTCTGGGACGGCTTCTTCATACCCCAGTAATCAATTGTTTAGACAGATTATTAAGGATTTTCTCAGCCTTCTTAAAAGTTCCGGAAATCTTTATTACACTGAAAATGACATCATCACCAGAAACACTCCTTATAAGAGCTAAAGCAGCTCTAACTTTTGAAACACTTAAATGATCACAACGTAAAATCCCAATTCCAAGTTCAGGGCAATATTTCATTAAACTGAAGCTTATTTTACTGGAACCCACTTCCCCAAATAATGAGGAAAGTGAGGAGAATATTGCATTTAAAACATCAGAAAAGCCTATTGAACGCCCATCTTTGCATATAATTCTAAAAATAAGATACCTATTTTTCCTTATTTTTACCACTATCATCAACCCTCCCCAATAATCGAACACCTTTACACACCATTTCCCCACTAAGTTTCATCCTATTCCTTTCGATTAAATTTGATGGATTATTGGAAACAAATTGTAATGCATCAAATTCAGAAACGCCCAAAAGCGTTATTATGGATGCCATAGCTCTAGGATCCCTCATTTCAAAGACATTTTTAGCTCCTGAAGAAACTATTACTGGAACACCATACTTAAGAGCCAACCTAACATTCTCAGACATAATTCTGAGAGTTCTTATCCTCTCACCAGTGTTAGAGCATCTAAGTATATCAGCGATATTTATTTCCAAAACAGAATTACCTTTAGCAGCCAATTTAGCTTCTGAGACATCGAAGAAATTTGATTTCCAATTTGAAAATGAAAAGTTTAAAACATCCACACGGCTATCTCTGGCAGCAAATCTAGCCACATGAATATTGTTGCAAAAAACAGAAATTACCTCCACCTTACCCCTATAAAATCTGAGATCCCTCTTCAAATCATTCACATTTTGGGGGAAAAGGTCAACCCTACTAACCATATCTATACCATGCTCATTGAACATTCTTTTGAAATCTCCAATCATATCAACGTTATCTCTGTTGAAGATGGATAAACCTATATAACTGAAGCCAAGAGTGAAAGCCATATTGATTATCTCAGATATGGATGATGACCCGTTAGATATGTTTGGGGAAACATGTAAGTCGGAGAAAAGTTTACTCATAATCATTCACCTGAAATTAAACCAATTTCAATACATGCATCTCTTACAAGCCTCTTTTTAATATTGAATTTCAAAGTTACCTTTATCACCTCACTACCATAATTTAACCGTAATACACCATTATATGCAGCACCCTTATCAAATCTTATATGCAGAACACAAGATTCATCCAGCCTATAGTCAAGGGTTCTATAAAGTAGCCTTTTATCGTTATCGCTGATGTTCTTACGAAGATAGTCAATTATTTCATTCACGGCAATCTTATCAGAAAAATGTAATTTTACATTAACAATAACATTACCATAATACCCCTCCAAAATATCCTCGGAAAACACCACTCCAGATCTTATGGATTCAGGAATGAGATTCATCATTGCAGTTTTAACTTTATTTAAGTCTTCGGTAGCATGACAAAAAGCGTTCATTGAAATTTCAGTTACTGGAATGCCTTTAGTTGACATAATCACATGCAATAAATTGATAGATAAAGACTGTAATAAAATGTTATTGTGATTCAACTTTTAGATGCTGAAGATCTGCTTGGCCTATTTTTCACAGCCCTAGAACCCTTAACATACAGTCCTCTAGACCTTCTACCGGCAGGGGTCAAACCTCTAAAAACTCTCCTACGCTGACTTGGATTACAAATCCAGTTAATATCCGGATCGTTCATAATGCTGGGATGATTGGGATCGACAAGTATAACTTCAAACCACTTATATCTACCATCCTCTCCAACCCAATAACTTGCAAGCACTTCTAAATTCGGGTATTTTCTAGCAGCCTTCTCCTCAGCAATCCACTGCAAACTCTTCCTGACCGTATGTCCATGAACACCCATCCTTTTCGGGCGCCTTCCACTATCGGGTCTAATTTTGCTCATGCTTCCACGTTTCACCCTAACTCTAACAACCACAAATCCCTGTTTAGCTTTATATCCGAGCTCTCTAGCCCTATCTAGTCTTGTTGGTTTTTCAATTCTAACAACGGAAGGCCCCTTACGCCACTGTATAAGTCTCTCTCTAACGAGCTCTGGGAGCTCCCCCCTCCTAATCTCCTTCCACAATAGCGAGATATGTCTATACATGAGTATTCATCCCACGGAACATCTCTCCATTTTAGTTACGCATATAAGGACTCGTTATCCTTTTATAAACTTTTCTTCCCAAAAGCTTCAATTATTTTATTTGCAAGCAAGATCGATGCCATTCTTTGAGCTTCAACCGTCATTGAACCTATGTGGGGGGTTACAACAACATTTTCAAGCGATATCAATTCTTTCTCCCAAGATTCCTTTGGAGGCTCATTTTCAAATACATCTAAACAAGCACCGTAAAGATGCCCGTTCTTAAGATACTTCAGCAAAGCTTTATTATCGATCACAGCCCCTCTTGACGTATTGATAAGTGTTGCTCCCTTCTTCATAAGCTTAAACTTATCCTCATTTATTAAGTATTTGGTTTGGGGAGTTAAGGGTACATGTAAAGTTACTATGTCTGAATTTTTCAATAAATCATCAAGCTCAAAATATTCAACACCTAACTCTCTTTCAACAGAAGAATCAAGTCTAAATACATCATAGTATATAACTCTCATTCCAAATGCTTTAGCCTTTTTTGCAACTTCCCTGCCAATTCTACCAATACCAATTATCCCAATGGTTTTATCCTTCAATTCAAAACCCATTGCAAATTTTTTAGGCCAATCGCCCATCTTCATAAGTCTATCACATACTGATATTTTTCTAACCAATGACAATAACATCCCAAAAACCAATTCTGAAACTGAAGTTGCAGCTATTTCAGGGGTATTTAAGACTGTTATCCCCCTAGATTCAGCTGCTTTCACATCAATATTATCTAAACCTACCCCGGCACGACCTATAAAGCGTAGATTAACGCCTGCCTTTATAATCTCACTATCAACTTTCGTTCTACTACGTACGATTAACCCTTCATAATTGGGTATTATCTTCTTCAGCTCATCATATGTTATATCAAACCTCAAATCAAGTTTAAACCCAGCCTTCCTAAGAGCATCAATACCTTCATTGGAAATCTCATCTGCAACCAAGATCCTCAAACAACTTCACCAATAAAGATTTATCTTCTAAACTTCTTTAAAGCTATTTCGGACGCCCTGACCACAGGCTCAATAACGTCAGCAACAGGCGGACTATAACATGTGTCCAAATTAACGATATTGTCAACTGTTGCTCCCATGGAAATTAAAGCTGACAATAGGTTTATCCTTTGAGCCACATCGCTAACACCAATGATCTGACCCCCAATCAATCTACCATTATTAGCGTCGAAAACAACTTTAACAGTTAAATCGCCATGTGAAGGATAATATTCCGCTTTAGTGTACCATTTAGCTTTACCCACAATAACTTTCATCCCCTCCCTTTCAGCTTGCTCGACATTTAATCCGGTGGCGCCAACTTCATAATCAAAAATCTTCAGCACTATTGAACCTAAGGCTCCATTAAATCTCATAGAGCCGCCAGCAGCATTAGTCCCAGCAATGTTTCCTTGCCTATAGGCTACTGTACCAAGATATGGTGCAAAGGGTTTTAATGTTATTAAATGTTTCGTTTCAGCACAATCCCCAGCGGAATACACACCGGCTTTAGATGTTTCTTGAAATTCATTAGTCTTAATAGCGTAAGAACCTATTTCTAAACCAATCTTCTTAGCAAAATCCACGTTGGCCTTAACCCCAGTGGAAACCAGTATAGCATCGCAATCAATGACCTCATCATTAACGACAACACCCTCAACGGTATTAGAACCTAAAACTTCACTAACCCTTCCACTCAACTTCAAAGTAACGTTATGTTTAACTATACTTTCATGAAGAATTGAAGCCATATCATCATCTAAAATGCTAGGTAAAACTTTTGGCATGAGTTCAACCACATGAACTTTGATCCCCCTCCTCAAAAATGCCTCAGCACATTCCAGGCCAATGGCGCCAGCACCCACAACCACAAAATGCCTAACCTTTTCAAGTGCATTAACAATCTTAATACCATCATCAATGCCCCTTAATGTGAAGACATTGTTTACATTTAAGTTTCTTATTGGAGGAAGAGACGCCCGTGAACCAGTTGCAACTATTAATGAATCAAATTTTATTTGTTTGCTCTCCCCTCCATCAACCTTTTCAACGTATAGAGTATCACCTATAGCATCAACGGCTCTAAAGCCTAACATGAGTTCTACACCTAATTTTAGAAGCATATTTCTGGAAGCAACTACCAGTTTTTCGAAACTCTCAATCTGACCACCGATAACAAAAGGTAGACCACAACGTGAATACGTCAAATATGGCTCTTCAGAAACCACGGTTACAGATACACTTGAATCTTGAGATTTAGCTGATAATGCAGCCCTAAGACCAGCCGTACCAAAACCAACGATTGCAATCCTCTTCAATCCTCTCACCAACTAACTTAAATATGCTTAAATACACTACTATAAATCAAGATAAAAGATTAACCTCCAAAGATATAGAGGAGGAGTATAATTAGAAAGTTGGGGGGAGAAAAATACTCTGCGGGATAGTAGGGAAACCGAACACGGGTAAATCAACATTCTTTGCAGCAGCAACATTAGTACCGGTGAAAATAGCCCCATACCCATTCACAACAATAGAGCCAAATATAGGAATAGCATATGTAAGGACAAAATGTGTATGCAAAGAGTTCAATGTGAAAGATAACCCAAAAAATTCCCTATGCATAAACGGAAACAGATTCATACCAATACAAATGATGGACGTTGCAGGCTTAGTGCCAGACGCATGGAAAGGTAGAGGATTAGGAAATAGGTTTCTAGACGAATTAAGGAAGGCATCAGTATTAATACACGTGGTGGATACATCAGGAGGAACAGATGAAGAAGGGAGGATTGTGCCTCCAGGAACACATGACCCATGTAGAGACGTAGAATTCCTAGAGAGGGAAATAGTAATGTGGATAAAGCAAATACTAACTTCAGATTGGCAAAGAATTATAAAGAGGAGGGAGGAGGGCGTAGAGGATATTCTAACGGAGAGGCTGAGTGGCCTTCAAATAAGCAGGAGAGATGTTGAAAAGACTTTAGAAAAGGTTGATTTAAACAAAAAGAAACTTGAATCATGGAGCGATGAAGACATTACGAAATTCTGTTATGAAATAAGGAGGGAAAATAAACCAATCATAATAGCAGCAAACAAAATAGACGTCCCAGCAGCAGAAGATGGATTTAGAAAATTGAAGGAAAGATATGGAGACAGTAACATTATAATTCCATGCAGCGCCGAAGCGGAGCTAGTCCTCAGAAGAGCTGCTGAAAAGGGGTTTATTAGATATCTACCAGGAGATGAAAAATTCGAAATAATAGATGAAGGTAAAATGACCTCAGAGCAGAGGAAAGCACTAAAAATAATTGAGGAAAAAGTTTTAGTTAAATGGAAAGGTACAGGCGTTCAAGAAACAATAAATTCAGCTATATTCAATTTATTAAAAATGATAGTAGTCTATCCAGTAGAAGATGCAAATAAATTATCAGACCACCATGGAAACATATTGCCCGACGCCCTACTCATTAGAGAAGGGTCCACTGCAAGAGAACTTGCATACATGATACATCAAGAACTTGGAGACACATTCCTTTACGCCATAGACGTAAGAACAAAACATAAAATTGGGGAAAATACACCATTAAAAATGAATGACATAATAAAAATAGTTGCTGCAAAAGCTAGAAAGTGATGTTATCTCCTTGAAAAGTGAGGGTCTTCCTTAAAATACCAACCTGATTCCTTCTTAGATCCGAAAAAGCGAACCCCCTTTTCCTTCAATAAAACTCTAATTCTCTCAGCCTCTTCATGGGGCAACTCATTACGCCTCTCTAAATAATCCACGATCTCAAGAGCTTGCAACTCAGTATCACATCTTCTAATGAAATCGATTACATTGGGATTGTAGCCCCTAAACTTCGGCACATAATGCTTTCCACTTTTGGGAGAATTTTCAATTCCTAATCTCATGGAACATGTATTTCCCTCAATTTCTCTAGCCAAATTTGGGAAATTCTTTTTAAAGGTTTCCCAATCCATAGCCATTTCTCTTCATTCTCCAAGATAGTATCAAGATTCAAGAGTAAATAAATGTTTATGTGATTTGTTTTGAAAATGGCTTAATGTGAACTAATGTTATTTGATAAGTGATAATGCTTTACTATATTCATTCGCCAACAGCGTCTTGTCATATCCAATATCAACGTCATCCCATGGAAAACTATATTTGAAATCCAATTGATTTACAACCATATCTTCTATGGATAACTTAAAGAACTTTTCCGCAGCATGCCAAGAAGAAGGTGAACCACCATTTTTGGCGACAAAGAGCAGTACAGGAGTGATATTGGGCCCAGAACGTGAAATAAAGGCTTGTATGATACTCTCTCTCAGATTTGGAAATCTTATATCAAAACGCCTATCTCCATGTAAAGCATCCTTAATCAATTTAACCTTCCTTTTGAGCGATTGCTTGGAATCCATTCCAAACCATTGAAATGGAGTATTCGGTTTAGGTACAAAGAATGAGAAGGATACCCGTATACTCTTCGGATGACTGAAACCAACATCTGCGATTTTACGCAGAGAATCGACCACCAATTCAATATCTTCAATGCTTTCACCAGGCAATCCAATCATAAAGTATAACTTAACATTATTGAATCCTACGCTTTTAACAAGTTTAGCTACATCAAATAATATCCCCTCCTCAAATCTCTTATTAATTATTTTAAGTAGCCTCTGAGAAGCCGTTTCAGGGGCAAATACTGGCGTTCTCTGTCCACCAAGCTTTAAGAGTTTAAGAACATCTTCATCCACAAAATCTAGTCGTAAAGATGGAATAGAGAATTTAAACCCACACTTATATAGATACTCTAGAATATCCTTGAAACGAGGATGAACAAATGCTGCTGAACCAATTATTATCAGATTATTTGTTGGTGTAAACTTCAACCCCTCATTCACTATTGCAAGTATATTTTCAAAAGATCTAAATCTCATGGGAAGATAATTGTAACCCTCAAGACAGAATCTACAACCAAACCCGCATCCTCGGGAAACTTCAAGCAAAAAGGATTTCCCTAAAACTGGGTGAAATGGGCTGTTAGATGAACATGCTGGAATTATCTGTTTCAATGCATGATGGGCATTATCTAAATCTTCAACCCAAACCCGTTTAACTCTATTATTCAATGAAGGCACATATATTCCTGGAATCTTGGACGCATTTTCAAGTAGTTCAATTCTCCCCCTACCTTCACACTCAATAACAGCATCTAAAAATTTATTTAAAGTGTCTTCAACTTCACCTATAAATATAACATCCGCAAAACTAGCTAAAGGTTCAGGATTCGACGTAATGGCAGGACCCCCTAGGCATATTATAGGGTCGCCTTCACCACGATCCTTTGATAGCGGAGGTATACCGGATTCCAATAGTGCTTTTATAAAATTCACATAATCTAACTCATATTGTAATGAGAAACCGACGATGTTAAATGATTTCAAGTATCGTTTCGATTCAATGGATGTTAAAGGCAGGTTTGGATCCAAGAAGAATCTCTCACATAACACATCATTACGGGAATTCAGAAGCTCGTACAATAAGTGAATTGCTAAACATGACATGCCAACTCTGTACACGTTTGGATAAAATAGAGCAAATTTTATTGGAATATTTCTCCAATCCTTTTTAACTACATTATATTCTACTAGATTCATAAACGCCTTTTAAAGATATGTGGACAAACCAAAAATAGTTAACGCGGCCACTAAGATTTTTGCTGCACCGAAGATTGAGGCGCTGCCAATTCAGCTTGCTCCGCAACAGGTTTAGAAATCAACTTACTTTTACTTACTTCAACCTTTTTTAAAGGATAAATCTTCTTTGCAGAATTATATATGTCTGATGCTATCTTCCCTAAAACCATTTGTTGAACAAATTCGTCAAAGCTCAGCTCAGAAGCCTTCGACGTCAATATCTCCCTACTGATTTTCCTGATGAGCTTAGCTTGAGAAGTTTTTGCTCTATGCCTAGTTATTGCTACAACGGTAACCCTTAAAGTGTAACCATCCTTCGTTGTGACGTTAAAAATTCCATCCACCAAAGTTGTTCCTCTACGTATTAAGCTACGAATATAATCCCGTGAAAGTTCATGACCTTTAAATATGGTTTTACATGTGGAATCAGACACTTCAACTATTTGAAAATACAACTTTATATGGAGAAATGAGAAGTCTCCAATCAAGTCGCTCAAAGAAGTTTCAACAACCCTATTATATAATTTTGATTCATCATCAGCTAATGTCACACCAATATCACTTGACCCAAAAGCTGTAGAGGCAAGTACTTTGTAGGCTTTCTTCATACGCCATTTATCACGAACTCTCGAAGCCAAAGGATTCACCCTAACTAATTCGTTACATCAATAGCAAGAACTTACTTATATGTTTGTTGCAAACCCCTTTATGCTTGAAATACACATATTAACACTTTCAATTAACTCATCCAATGTATTAAGTAGAGAACCTATACCATCCTCACATATCACAGTTAATGTTAGACATCCGTCATCCAACGTTGATGAGATGCTCATGCCCTTTGGGAGAATTTTATTATCGGGAGTTAAAGCATCAAGTATAGATTTCAAAAGCTTGGGATCATTCAAATAAATTCTTAAAACCCCCTTATTCATGGGATGCACCTGAAACTTGTTTACCAATAACATCATCAAAAACTTTTAAAAACGCTTCTTCAGAATTTAATGGAATCTCAGCTCCAGAAGCTACATCATGCCCCCCACCAATACCCCCAACACTTTCTGCTGCAATTTTTGAAGCTAAGCCAAGATTAATCCCTCTTTTAATCAAATTTCTATCAGCTCTGCAAGAGACCTTAATTTTACCACTCTTCGTGAAAGCAAAGCATACAAGAGGCTTATCCATAGACACCGCTCTCGACGAAGAAAGAATGGAAGCAAATGTACTCAATAATCTTTCATCAACATTATTTTCAAGATGTATGTATTGTACATATTGGAGGGACTTAAGTTTATCTCTGTTATCTTGAAACCAGCTTAACATCCTTGAAATCTCCTTACGATACTTACTTGCAACTTCAAAAGCTCTCTGCACAATCGCCCCCCTAATACCCATACACAAGGCAATGCCATAGCTTGGGTTTCCCATCCTACCACAAGCATTTAAAACAGATGAAAATTCTCTAGCGTCCCTTAAACATGAATCTGAAGCCTCTTTAATCAATATATAGTTTGTTCCGATCATTCCTTCAGCAACATCACTGGTGATGCCATGATTCAACATGTACTTAACTATCTCAATGATTAATTTGCGTAATTCATCGCTGGACAAATCTGACATACTTCGAAAATTACCATTCTCATCAACTGGAGGAACACCAATACTTTTCAAGAAATTCATACAAGCATCAAAATCTCCACTTAAACCTGGAATGAATGGGTCAATGGTATACTCTAAACTTTTAACTATTGGCCTTGATTCAAAACCGAAAAGTTTCAAACCGATCTTTACATTTAAAAGTTTATTATTAATTGCTTCTTCAACAAAAATTTTATTTAAGCCAATCAAGCTAGCCTTATCACCGCAATCTTGTCTATCACCAAGAGCCCCCACAATAGCTGTTGTTGAGTGAACGACATTCTTTTCACTTACCGTCCTAGCCACTAAGTACGATAAGCCTGAAGAACTTACTTGCGTAGAACCATCGATTCCGAAGTGATGAGGGTTAACTTCAGTTATGTTATTATCATTATTATTGTATAGTGAAATTTTGGGTTGATGATGATCAATTATTAAGCATGGAACTTTTAGTGATTTCTCCAATAGATCTCTTTGACCACTTCCAAAATCTAGGAGGACCACAATACAGTTTTCATGAGACCCCATTTGAGATATGATATCATCAGTTAATTGATTGAGAATTCTAACTTTAAATGGGGCTCCAAGATCTTTAAGTATAGATGCAAATATTCCACCAGCTGCCAAACCATCAGCATCTAAGTGAGTGTATACATTAAATAGAATACCATCTTTAGCCCACTCAACGATTCTACTCGCAACATTGTTTATATGTTCAATGAACTCATGTGGAACTATATCATCAAATGACATTTTATAATCAAATTAATTAAATCTGCACGTGTTATCTAAGTTTTACTGTTTTAAGCCCACCAAATTCATATTTCCAATCTTTGGGAAGCATGCCTTTAGCCTTATAATACTTTATAAGTCGCCATATTTTTGACTCAATGAGCTGAAGTCCACGTCTACTAGACTTATCCTTTGGATGCTCTTCAAGATGCCTCTTAACCTTCTCAGCCCTCTTAATTAAATTGCCCAAATCTTCAGGAATATTTGGTAGCAAATTGTTTTCACGTAATATTTCAGTAATTGTCTTACCGCACACTGTTTTAACTAGTGGTATACCGTACTGATCACGTAAAATTATACCGATCATAGATGGTGAAAATCCCCTCCTAGCTAAGTTTACCACTAAATTTTCAACATCTTCCGGTTTGTAGTTAACCCACTTAGGGGCCTCCATCCCAGCAGGCCTTGTTGAATGAGACTTACCCTTTTCCTTACTTCGCTTCAACCTACATCCCCAACACGTAAGGAAATGTTACAAATAGTATTTAAAATTTTTTAGAAACCATCTTGCAAAATCCTTCAGAGCGACGGCTCTATGACTTATGGAGCACTTATAGTTTAATGGCATTTCTGCGAACGTCAAGTTTTCACCTTTAGGTATAAATATTGGATCAAAACCGAACCCAGATGACCCTCTAATAATCCTGGAAATTTCACCATAAACTCTACCCACAAAAACCTTGTTTATATTTTGACCACAAAAAGCCACTGCAGACTCAAAGAAGCATTCCCTATCATCAATACCATCCATTAGCCTAAGTATTCCATTAAGACCAATAGTACTGTATATGTATGAGGAGAATGGCCCTGGAAAACCGTTTAGAGCTTTTATGAATAATCCATCATCTTCAACGATTAACGGCTTTTTTATGCTCTCAAAAGCGTTTCTAGCTGCAAATAAAGCAATGTCAGATAATGAGGAGGATTGTATTTCCAGTTTAGAGAATGGAGCCCACTCCAATTTTATATTAAAGGAACTGAGAATATGGGATGCTTCTATGAATTTATTCTTATTTTTAGATACGAAGAGAATTGATGTCTGCTTTAACTCTTCTCTCGATGACATATCGACCCCTCCTCCTTATCTCTAAGACTTTGCCAAATACTTCCTTACTTTTATCAAACGTGCTACTATACCCATTCTTAAAGTATTCAAAACATTTTTTAGATATTTCGTGATGTGTACTCTCCAAGGCTCTCAACATTAAATGGACGTCAACCCCAAAGGATTCTATTTCCTGTGAAGATCCACCTAAACCAAAGTCTATTAAGAAAATGTTTTTATCAACAAGAATGACATTTGATGTAGTTAAATCCCCGTGGAAAAATCCATTTTCATGAAGTCTACCGACAATGCATCCAAGATTTGTAAAAATTTCATCTAACTGTTTATCATTTAGTTGCGGGATTAAATCCTTTAATAACTTCCCATCGATAAACTCCATAATTATTGAAAATTCCTCCAAATTAACATCAAAAACTGCGGGAACAGGTACATTAACTCTTTTAACGTTTATTAGCATTTTAGCCTCATTCAAGGTTCTGTAATTTCGTAGAAAAATGTCTAGCGATTGTATTCTGTAATTTTTTGAGATGCGAACCTTCTTTACAGCTTTATAACCAAACCAGTCTATTAGGTATAACTCTGCCTCAGCACCCTTCTTTATTAACTTCATGCGCACTCACCCTCCAAGGGATATCAACTGCATCAAGTCTCCACCTTGGGCGAATAAAACTATCCTCTACAGTTATTGTGACATTATGCATAAGTGATAATACCCCGGTCCATGCTATCATGGCACCATTATCCCTTGCATACTCCATTGGAACAGCTTTAAAAACTACACCATGCTCTTTAGCTATAGATTCCATCATAATTCTCAATCGCTTATTAGCTGCCACACCCCCAGTCAGGAGGATTGCATCTTTACCCGTATGAACCAATGCACGTTCAGTAACTTCGCACACCATAGAAAAAGCAGTTTCTTGAAGACTGAAACATAAATCCTCAAGTGCAATACCATCCTTAAACTTTCTAATTGCCATTGTAAGTAATCCAGAAAAGGACATGTCCTGCCCTTTAACCACATAAGGCAAGTTAATGTAATTTGACCCCTTCGAAGCCAACCTTTCTATATGGGGACCTCCAGGATGAGGTAAGCCGATATACCTTGCAAATGTATCTAAACAGTTACCTAATGCTATATCAAGAGTTTCACCAAAAACTCTATACTTACCATCTGAGAAGGCTGAAATTATGGTGTTTCCACCAGATACGTAAACAACTAGAGGGTCATCAACTTTACATGTTAATCTCGCAATCTCTATGTGCGCCACACAATGGTTTACTGGAATTAAAGGTTTATTATAATATAATGATAAAGCCCTTGCAACTGTTGCTCCAACCCTTAAACATGGACCTAAACCGGGACCTAGAGACACTGCAAAACCATCTATTTCACTAATACTTTTCCCCGCGTTTCTCAGGGCATCACGTATTACCAATGCAGCCACGGATGCATGATGACGGGCAGCTTCCCTTGGATGTATACCGCCACTTATAGGAATGTATTCAGAGTTCACATTTGCAAGTATTTCACCATTAGAATTAGCAATACCACAGCCAAAGGTATGAGCAGTGCATTCTATCCCTAAGATAAGCATTTTATTGATCCACCATCAATAGATCGTATCATTTACGCATTTTGCTGAGTGGAACCAGTAGAACCAGTGTTTCTCTTAATTATGTATTCAGGCTCTATTTGAAGTGCGTAATCCTTTGAGTTATATATGTGTACATGCCCCTTACTTACTGGAATACCATATTCTGAGAAAAGCTTTATCACATACACATTATCTAATGCAACATTAAATTTTGAGGCAATAGCTTCTCTAACGCTCATCCTACTTGGCGTACCAGAGTCCGTATGCTTAATTACAATATCCAGCTCCACCCTATTCAGAAGCTTATTCTCCCTTTTATTAACGACTTCAATCTCCATCCCTGAATACACCACACCACTACAAGAATAAATAACATAATTTCAAGTAAATTAAATTTGTTGTCTTCTCATTCTGGAATGAAGAATTTTAGTAGATTAAGTGCATAATTTTTAGCTTCAAGATTAACTGGAACGAACATAAGACCACGCTTAGGTATTCCAAAAAATACTGCTGAGTTTAATGGTGCACAAAGGATGCATGGTAACGCAAGTAGATCTTCCTCTCCATCTACAAGTATAAGTGAAGACTCTTCGATTGAAATAGCATATTGAATTGTTAGCCAAGAACTTGCAAGTATAGTTCCAGGGGGATTAACTATTTTAAAAATATTTTTAAAATATGGAGTTGGGTCGAACTGAAAACTCCTCCGCTCAACGTGAAAATCCACTATTGCAATATTTACGGAGATTTTGTGAGTTATGAATGAGTTGGTGACATAATCCCCAACTGTAATTATTAACTTGGGATTAAAATCATTTATAAGGTTGGTTAATTTTTGTAATACGTCTTCAAAGCTCCCTTCAATAAGTACACCGTAAGGCTGTTTAAACTTGTCCTCATAGGTTCTATCCAAAATTAGCTTATTTACTGAAATTGGTTGTTCAATGAACTTCGATGGCATAACGACCAGGCTCTTTTTTATTCAAAAGCTTCGCAGTTTCACTATTAGCGTCTAAAATTATTACCATTCCATTCCATTCATCAGAAAAATCTTTAGAATTACAAATGGGACATTTAACGGCATCTTCATTAACGAGATAATGACAATTTCTACAAGCTTTAAATGGCAACCCCTTTCTAGGCAATTTATTTCTCCCTCTTTTCACTCAATTTTTTAATATCTTCTTCAATCCATGATAAAACTCCAAGAAATGGTTGCCTCATAGTTAAACCGATCTTCACACTCTTAGGAGACAAGCTCACGGTAACTATCCTTGCTCTAACAATATCCCCCTTCTTCACTATTCTATTGGTTTCTTTACCTTGCAAGGCACCTCTCCTTTTATCATAGACTATGTAATCATCCATAACTTGTGAAACGTGCACTAAGCCATCCACAGGTCCCAACCTAATAAATATACCGAAATCAGTAACTTCAACAACTTCACCTTCAACAACTTCTTGAATAACGGGTAGAAATACCAAAGCATCGAAGGTTACATCATGATAGCTAGATCCATCACCATGAATTATTCGACCAATGGGAGAGACTTCAACATTCAATATTGCAATTATGATCCCTAATTCCGCATCTACTAATCCTTCATATTTATTACGTAATAGCTCTAACGCAACTTTCTCTAAAGGTTCATTGAAATATTGGGGCGGAATTCTAATGACATCCTTAACCTTGACAACATAATACATAATGTTATCACCTTACATGAACATAATTAATTTTTAATAATTTAAAAATAACAATTCTCACCAAGGGACTTCACCATCCATTTCTAAATGATTAAAATCTCTTACATATATTACGGGAATACTTAGCATTCTCAATTTGCGTCTTAATTCAGCATCATTTGTTGCTACAATAACGTTTCCGAGATTTCCTTTCGCAAATTCTAAGATAGAATCATCAGCACCTTTAATATTCTCAACGTTCATTAGCTCACAGTTACCAGCCATTTTTAATGCAACTCTTGCCAAAAGTTTTTCTTTTCCAGATTTTGAGTTAATCATGTTGTTTAATTCGTTATATACGGAGGTTAGAAGAACACATTTATGCGCCATTGGAACAAGTCTACTTATCTCCCCAAATAAGTCTATTCTATGCTCAGCAGCCAACATCAAGATACTTGTATCCAACACCACAATAAGCCCCCTCTTACTCAATAAGAATCACCTAACCTTTAATAAACCCATATCCTATTAGTCTCCATCTTCCACCTATCCTCCGACTAATGGCAATCCTGGAATTAACCTCTGCACATATCGGCCTCCTCAATGAAACGTGTACGTATCCCCTTGAAATCGAAGTAACTGTGCCAAGTGTTGTAGCAGTCCCAGAATTTATCATTAATTGTTCTTTAACTTTTAACGGTTCAACTTTTTGAGGCTCTTTTAATCCAACAACCCATTCTAACAGGTGAGGCTCGAATGAAAATTCATACCACACTGGTGGTAGAGTCCCCGGTAAACCTAAAACGTTTCCAACAAGAGCATCTGCCTTTGTCAATGAGGGATCTAGTGTAGTTCCAACACCAACAAGACCTCCAGGTCGAGCCACCTTAACAGGCGTTTCACCACTCTTCAAGCTAACTACGCGTGTATATAAAGGTCTATTTTCAATTTTACCATTATGTTCAATGATTAATCCAGGGCTTATTTCAATTTCATCACCAACTGTCAATTTCCCTTGAACTATAGACCCCCCAATAACTCCGCCCGATAGCTTATCGAAATCAGTTCCAGGTTTGTTCACATCAAAGGATCTTGCAACAAACATTCTTGCAGGTTTTGATTCATCTCGAACTGGAGTTGGAATATATTCTTCGATTGCTTCAAGCAATACATCTATGTTAATCCCATGTAAGGCGGATATAGGTATTATTGGAGCGCCTTCAGCTATTGTCCCTTTAATAAATCTTAAAATTTCATTATAATTTTTAAGTAAATCTTCACGAGTAGCTATTTCAACTTTATTCTGAGCTATGACTATATTCTTCACTCCAATTATTTCAAGTGCTATTAGATGTTCACGCGTTTGAGGTTGCGGACATGGCTGTGTAGCATCAATAACCATTAAAGCTCCATCCATCAACGTAGCACCAGCAAGCATGGTTGCCATAAGCATCTCATGTCCCGGGCAGTCCACAAAGGAAATCCTTCTTAAAATTACGGTATCTGAACCGCATATTGGACATTTAGGTTTTGTAGTGTAGCATTGAGGAGGAGGACATTTTGGGCATTTCCTTATAGTTGCATCCGCATAACCCAACTTTAAAGTTAACCCTCTCTTTAACTCCTCACTATGTCTTGCAGTCCAAACTCCAGTTAATGCCTGAACGAGGGTTGTTTTACCATGATCCACATGACCAGTAGTGCCAATATTACATTCAGGTTGTTTATACTCCAAGTAATCAGTGGATGAGTCACTTGTCTGCAGGTAAATCACCTTCGACTATCACGGTATTTATTTGAACAATGTCTGATGTAATAGTGTTACCTCTAACTGTTTTACGCTTTCTAAGTCCATCCTCTTTAGGTATAAATCCTGGTGGGTGGGACATTAAAACCCTGTATTTTTTGCCTCCAGGAAGGTATGGTATCATGGGGAAGCCTGCAAAATCGCTACCACCAGTAATTTTCAATTTTACATTGGGAAGATTGATTATGGATCCATCAATGATGTCCCCGATCTTCATTCCAATTAGGGAGAGAGATGACGGTTCATCAACTTCAAATGATTTTGCAATGCCCTTCTTTGGGTCACTTACAACTAAATTAAACTTCACCATAACTACCTCTCACCTCTTTTAATTTTTGATATTTCCTCTAACAAATTTATCTCCTCCTCCGAAAGTTTATCGGTAAACTCTTTGAGGAACACCCCAATATGTTCCGAGGGGACATTTACATAAAGAATATCGTTCTCATTTATATGTCTTCCCACCATCATATTACTCTTTATAGAAATTGCAACTTGCATACCTTTAGTAGCTTCTTTCAAAACTTTACCTTTATCTTGAATTTGTAGAATTTCACCAACTATTTTACCATCATCTTTAATTAATACATAGCCTGGCATAATTTTACCAGCAACAATGTCTACCCCGACTATTATAGGTTCACTTCTTCTAAATACACATCCAGGAATTATTCTAATTTTACCTGGGAAAATGAGGGATTCAAACTTCTTTTCTCTCTCCATAGAAATCATTTGTGTGAACCAATTGACGTATTCTTCCACCAACCTGTATATGATTACATTTTGGAAAATTCTAACCTTCAATCTTGCAGCCTCCAATTCAGCCTCAGGTAGAACCTTTACATTAAACGCTAATATAACCCCCCTATAGGGATCGGATTGACTTACAATGGATGCTTCAACGACATCCCTCTTAGAAACAGGTCCTATATCGGCAATTTTAACAGGAATTTTAAGGTTTTCTAAGTAGCTTGTTAAAGCTTCTAAAGAGCCAAGGGTATCAGCTTTCAATATTACCCCATTAACATCTCTAGAAAACTTTATGGAAGAAACCTCTTCTCTAACAAGTGATACTATGTTATCCAATTTTGATGGATCTTCAACAACAAATAATGGCGCGCCAGCAATGGCTCCTTCTATGTCTGGCGCTACTATTTTTACACCAGCAGCAGCGGAAACCTCATCCACCTCAATAAACTTATCCTCCGGAGAACGCATTTCATCTAACGGCTTAGGCAACAATAATGCTCTTACCCTACTAACCAAGGGTTTTTCCAAACCACCAACAACAATCATGTCTCCACGCCTAATTATGCCATCGTAGATTATAGTATCAAGACTTAAACCTAAACCACGTTCCTCGCGGACCTCAAGAACAACGCCTTTAGCAGGACCTTGAACAAATCTAAGACGTTCACGCATAAATCGCTGTGACAAGCCTACAAGGATCATTAAAAGCTCAGGAATTCCTTCACCGGTTTTGGCACTTGTGGGGACTACGGGGATGGTCTTAGAAAAATCTCTAATTTTATCAAATTTATCTGCATTAAAGCCAAGTCGATAAAGCTCGAAAATAATCTTTTGTTGAAGATCTTCCAATGCTCTAATAACTGAGGCATTCTGCTTCTTAATACTGGAAAGTATTGGTGAATCGGGGGATGGTTTCCATCCAGGTATTTTATCAACCTTGTTCGCAGCTACTACAAAAGAAGTTTTTCTAGACTTCAAAATTTCAATAGCCTCATAAGTTTGATTTTGAAATCCTTTTGTAATATCAATAACAAGCACTGCAATATCGGCAATTGACCCCCCTCTACGTCTCAAATTCACAAAGATCTCATGACCAGGCGTATCTATGAAAAGTAGACCAGGAAAATCCAATTCAATACGCATTGCGCTTAGAAGCTCCCCGCAAATTTTCTTTAATGCTGATTGTGGTATAAAGCTTGCCCCAATATGTTGAGTCATAGTTCCAGGTTCTCTCAAAGCTACTGCAGTACCCCTAATCTTATCTAATAATGAAGTTTTACCAGCATCCACATGTCCAAGTACACAAACTATTGGCTGCCTAATTCTAGGATTAGACAAAGTAAACACACCTTGACCAAGAGAAGAAATGATGAATAAAGGTTAAAAATCTTTCTTGATGTGGCAATTTTGATAATTTAATTTTATGGATAGGAGATCAGTTCATACTCTTTGAAAAATAGATTTATTTCTCTTTCACTATTTTCAACACTATCTGATGCATGCACAACATTACGTGTAGTGTCTAAACCATAATCCCCCCTAATAGTTCCAGGCAAAGCATCCTGCGGAGAAGTCGCCCCAATCATGTTCCTAACTCTAAGTATGGCATTATTTCCTTCGACCACTATTGCAACAACAGGTCCTGAAGTTATGTGTGATATGAGGTTTTCAAAGAAGGGTTTATTTCGATGCATATAATATAGTTCTTCAGCCTTTTCCCTGGATAGCTTTAGCATCTTAAGACCTATAATCTTTAGACCTTTATTTTCAATTCTACTTATGACTTCCCCAATAAGTCCTCTGAGCACACCATCAGGTTTTATTAAAATTAAGGTTCTTTCACTCAAGGTTCCCCCCTCGATAAAGATAAGCTAAAAGTATTAATGAATAATGATTATTCTTGTTCGGCAGTACATTATTATTCACTTATTATCACTTATTATTTGATTTAGTAACCCATTTAACATCTGTAGGTTTCCTAGAGAAATATAGCATACTCTTCCTACATTTACTTGAACAAAAGAAGAGTACTGACCCATCGGATTTAACGTATAAGATGCCCTCCCCTCTAGGAATGTTCTTACCACAGAAGCTACAACGTCTAGTTGCGCTCATTTATATCACAACCTAACGTGGAGTAAGTTTGCGTGCTTCCCTTTCTGTTTCACGTAACATTAATATGTCTCCTAATCTCACAGGCCCCTTAACATTCCTAGTGATAACTCTCCCCTTATCTTTCCCTTCCAGAACTCTCACTCTCACTTGGATTACCTCGCCAGTAACTCCAGTTCTACCAATAATTTGTATGACCTCCGCAGGTGTCGCTTCCGTTGAAGAGCTACTCAAAGTAAACACCCTTAAGAAAGGAATTTAAGAGGTGGCATTTTAACCTTTCTTTTCAGCAGTGGTTCCAACTTTTACCTTGTTGACTTCAGCTATTATTTCTTCAACCAGTTTGGCTGCTCCACCAGCATCTATTATACAAGCCGATGCAGCTGCTATGTCTATTCCAGCAGATTGACCAAGCTTAGTTTTACTTGGAACATATAGGTATGGTATTTTGCGCTCTTCACAGAGTAGTGGTAGATGTGCAACAACCTCGGGAGGATCAACATCTTCTGCTATCAAAACTAGTTTTGCTAGTCCCCTTTCAACAGCTTTGGTTGTTTCATTAGTCCCCTTCTTTATTTTTCCAGTGTCTCTAGCTATCTTAAGGGCTTCATACCCCTTTTCTGCAAGTTCTGGTGGAACTTCAAATCTCACGTAAAATGGTTTTGATTTTGCTTTTGACATCATCTCACACCCATTTCATTGAATCATCTAAAATAGAATAAAGGAACTCATTTTTAAATCTTTTTACTGTAAATTTATGGATGAGTATAGTAGAAGGTTAGCTCTGCACTATCCTTATTGATGTTATCTACTCTTGCAAAACCGAACCGCATAAATTGTATGACTTCACCAATCTTTAAATTTAAACATTGATAATCGCATAACCCTTTAGTTTCACTTGCATCAGGCATTACTATTGTTGCATTTGCATTTCCCTCCAAAGGTAGCCAATGTATTATTTTCTGTTCACCCTTAAGTTTTAAGGCTTCAACCCCTAGAAATATGCTGTCCACCACACTAGAAGCATAATCTATATTGGTCACTTTAAAGTTGAGGAGACCCATTAACCTATACGTTTCATTGACATTCATCGAGTTGGCATCTGATGCTTGAATATAAACGGTTATCATATTATTAGCGGGAGTCACTGATAATATTCTATAACCACGTTCAACATGAGTTGGGTGTAATGGTATTTTTGCTTCAATCTTAGATGAAACACCATGAACATTTAATTTAAATGGTGGTGATGCTATGAAAAAGAATCTATTAGCTTCAGGTTCTAGAATGCGTCTATTTATTGAGTATAAATTTTCTAGCGATATGGATGCGGATGTTGATTTGATACCTACACTCAATATAATTTCCCTTATAGCTTCTGGTCTAAAACCGCGTCTTCGTAGTGCAGCGAGAGTTCCAAGTCTTGGGTCATCCCAAGATCTATAGATTCCACGCTTAATGCCCTCAGCGATCTTAGATTTACTTAAAACCCATCCACTTAGCTTCATCCGTCCAAAATGTATGGCTTCTGGATATGCCCACCCAAAGTAGTTGAATATATATTTTTGCTTTATGGTATTTACTTCATGTTCTCTTCCCCTAAGAATATGAGTAACACCCATAAGATGGTCATCTATTGCGCAAGCAAAATTGTAAGTAGGCCAAACGCAGTACTTGTCCCCAGTTCTTGGATGAGGCCATTGCTTAACATCAATTATTCTAAATGCAACCCAATCTCTAACAGAAGGATTTGGATGCGACATATCGGTTTTTATTCTAACTACGGCATCACCCTCCTTAAATGATTGATTGATCATCTTCTCCCACAAATCAATGTTTTCCTCAACACTTCTAGATCTACAAGGACACTCCTTAGAACTAGCCTTATACTTCTTAAAAACTTCAGCTGGGCATGTGCAAACATATGCATATCCCATCTCCATCAGTTTACGCGCAAGATCATAGTATATGTCCATTCTATCTGATTGTATATACATCTCATCCCATTTAGCGCCCAACCAAACTATATCATCCTTGATCATGTCGTAAAATTCCAATACTGGACGCTTGGTCTTAGGATCCGTATCTTCAAATCTTAATATAAATTTACCATTATACATTTTTGCATATTCATAGGACAAGATTATTGGTCTTGCACTTCCAAGATGTAGCGGCGCGTCTGGATTCGGGGCAAACCTCGTTTTAACAATGGGTACCTTATCAGCATTTGGCAGAGGAGGAAGCTTCTTCTCCTCCTCAACAGCTTTACTTTCCCTTATTAACTCTGGCCACCGTTCTTCCAAAAGCTTTTTTTGAAGCTCTATAGTCATACCGTTAACTTCGTTTACTATTCTTTCAACGTGGGGTAACAAAGTTTTAGCAAGTGATCTATATTGCGGTAGTTCACTAAATATCTTTGACAAAACAGCATTAACCTGTGCTTTCCCATCATGCTTATATGCATTTAAAAGAGCATACTTGAAAATTATTGACTCAATGACTTCATCTATCTCCGGCAATTTCTCTCACCACCACATTTTGAGATATTACAAATAGATATTTTTGAGGCTTATACTCTATTTGTGTGAAATAGAAGACGATACCATCTACCTGAGAGAGACCGTAACGGACTTCCCGTTTACCAGTAAAAATTGCAACTAGACGTGTAGATCTATTAACATTCTCTCCAACGGAAACCATTGGTACGATGTTTTTCCCTGTGAACTCCCTCAATACGACATGATCGCCAGCATTCAAGAATAGAGCTTTCCCATCAATGACTGTGCATACATCTTTACATATTACACTTTCTTCGATATTTAAAAAGTATTTATATGCATCATCATAAATTTCCTCAACATAAGCATTATTCAGAAGCTCCAAATTTAAATCAGGTTGATTAAGCAATTTTCTGATATACACCTTATTTTCTTCTAGTACCAGAAGATTCTTATCCATATCAAGATTATGATTACCCTTTTTGATAAAAATTCTGGGGATAATAAGTTTATTCAATTTTTAATAACCTCTAGCTAGTATGTAATCAGCCAGCTCCATTAATATATCTCTATCTTCTCCTTTGGAAAAGCTTTTCAAAGCCTCCTTAGCTGATAAAACATATTTTTCAGCAAGTGAAGAAACGTAATCCAGAGAGCCTGTCTCCTTTAAAACATCTATTACTTCATTTAGCTCAATATTACTTAAATCCCTTTTACCATAGTATTTCTGTAATGTTCTCCTTTGATTATCATCACAATTTCTCGCTGCATGTAAAAGAACTAATGTGCATTTACCCTCCCTGACGTCGCTGCCAACTGGCTTACCCAAAGCTTTTTCATCACCGATCACACCTAAAATGTCGTCTCTCATTTGGAAAGCCATTCCTATATTCTCCCCATACTTGGATAGTGCATTCACGGATTCTAGGCTACCCATGCCCAATAAACCTCCAATTTCACAAGCAGTTTTAATCAGCACTGCAGTCTTCTTGTAAATCATGTTAAGATAATCCAGCTCGGTAATAGACATATCAAATAATTTCCCTTCAAAACTCATGTCTAACGCCTGTCCTTCAGCAATGACAGTAACGGCATTAGCCAATCTACGCATGGATTCCACTATCCTTTCACGATCTATATGTTTAAATGAGAAGCAGTGGAAGAAGATTTCAAAGGCTTTTGAGAATAAGACATCACCAGCAAGAATGGCCATTGGGACCCCCCATAATACATGAACGGTTGGCACGCCGCGTCTAAATTCATCTCTATCCATTATATCATCGTGTATTAATGTGAAGTTATGTATGAGCTCAATTGAAACGGCAGCAGGCATTATTGCTTCCACATCACCTCCAACAAGTTTACAAGACTGATAAACAAGAAATGGTCTAAGCCGTTTACCACCAGACTTCAATAGATGTTTAGATGCGGAATAAAGATCTTTAGGCTCTAAATTGTCTGGGAGGAAACGCTCAAGACTTATAACAAATGACTTTTGAAAACTGGTGATACTATCCTGCAGACCCATAATAAATCATCTTAAAAAAGTGAAACTTTGAATAATTAAAGATTTCCACACCTCTTAACATAGATTTCGGATAAAATCCCTCTTGAATGCAACCATTCATGTAATCTACCAGTAATTACTATAGGGGACTTCCTCAAATCCTCAACATGTCTAGCGTTAACGAGGAACATTGCAATCTTCAGTTCATTAATAAAATTTTTAATGAAATTGTACACTCCATCAAAACCCCTCTCCAAAACCAATTTAATTATGGGTAATGCTAATCCAACACAGTTTGCACCTAAAGCCAGAGCTTTGGCCGCATCGATTCCAGACCTTATACCACCACTTGCAATTATGGGTATATCAGTCACAGACTTAACTTCACATAAACTTGCAGCTGTGGGTATTCCCCAATCCCAAAAAGAATATGCTAAATGTGCACTATCTTCATCACCCATATTTATTGATCTATAATATTCAACAGCAGCCCAACTAGTCCCGCCAGCCCCAGCAATATCTATAGCTGAGAAACCCACATTACATATTTTTAAAGCAGCTTCCATTGAAAAGCCGGATCCCGTTTCCTTAGCTATTAATGGTACACCTAAGAATAGTGAAAGGGATTTAGCTTTTTCAAGTACGTTAGAATAGAATGGTTCTCCCTCATGTTGGACAGCTTCTTGAAGAGGGTTAAAATGTATTGCAAGCGCATCAGCATTTATCATATCGACTGCTTTCCTCGCTTCATTTAGACCATAACCTAAACATAGCTGAGCTGAACCCAAATTACCGATTATAAAAGCGCTTGGGGCGACCTCGCGTACCACAGAAAATGTGTATGATAAATCAGGCTTTTCAATAGCTATTCTTTGGCTACCCACGCCCATGCCAATACCCAATTTTTCCACTGCTGAAGCTATTATTGAATTAATTTTATGGGATTTTTCGCTCCCCCCAGTCATAGCGGAGATTATTATAGGGGCACTTAGTTTATGCCCTAAAAAATTTACTGTCAAGTCTATATCATCTAAATTAATTTGTGGAGATGAATCATGAATAAGAGTGACATCTTCAAACAACGTTTTTACATTTTTAAATTCAACATCATACGAATAGCATATTTCAATATGGTCAATCTTTCTCCTTTCAATCATTGCAACTCTCACCAAAGTAGATATTAATGTGGGAGTTAAATAGGTAACGCTTTCAATACTTCACATTTTAAATTGAGAATTATTTGGAACAATTCTGCTTCCATAAAAATTGGCATTAACTATTGCTTGAACAATTCTCCCAGGTACAAGTGCATTTACAATGCAAACTTCAATCCCAGATGAACAAATCCTTTCAGCCTCCAACAATTTGTTTTTCATGCCTCCAGTGACGTCAACCCCAGATGCACTGTTAGAATCCCAGCTTCTAATAAGCTTTGAAAGATCATTTAGAGTTAGTATTTCAATTAATTTAGCATTAGGATCACATTTAGGATCAGACGTATATATCCCATCAACATCACAAGAAAACACGACTTTAAAGGCATTAAATTTTATGGCTAAATATGAACATATTTTGTCACCCGACAGAATACAGAAGCCATATTCATCATCAAACACCACATCACCATAAAGGACAGGGGTAAACCCAAGTTTAATAGCCTTTTTAATCGAATGAAGATTTGATGTAAAGATTTCACCCTTCCTAGTTGTTATCATAGATGAAGGTTGAAATGGGAAAGGAATGAAACCAGCATTGGAAAATTCATTAATAACTATTTCATTAAGACGTAACATTGCATAATGGGTTTCAAAAACGCCGGGCAATTGACTGACGTCTTTAAATCCTTCATTAAGCTTATGCTTATGTGCATGAGGATGACCGAAGGATCCTCCACCATGTACTATTATAAAGGAGAATTCATCCATTATCTCGGCAAGTTCATGTGCTATTCTTCGTAAAACATTAACATTCGCAGCTTCATATCCATTTTTTTGCGTTATTACACTCCCCCCAAGTTTTATTACCACCATTTTTCTATTAGTTACTGCATTCACCTACATTCACCCCATAATCTGAGATGTATGAAATTATAGCTTTCCCACCATTATCATTAATGGCTTTTGATATAGAAGATACTGTAGACTCATTTGATATAGCAATTATGGCTCCGCCCCCACCAGCACCAGTTATCTTAGCACCATACGCACCAGCATTTCTTGCTGCATAAATTAATCTTTCTAAATTTAAAGTTGAAATTCCGAGAGAGGATAGTAATCCATGTGAAATATTCAAGAGTTCACCTAATCTGTTGATGTCACCGTAAAGTAATGCATTGACAGCCTCTTCAACTATTTTATCATTTGCATCATAAATTAAATTGAAAATGGAAGGGTACTTATACTTCAATTTTAATACCTTGTTAACCATGTCAGCCGTGGATCTATGTTCAGTGGTTATCCCCAATATTATGGGTGCATTAAACTTCACATTTAATTGATTAAATCCTTGAGAGCGCCTATATAGAAGTATCCCCCCAAATGCTGAGATTGTGGTATCTATGCCACTAGGCTTTCCATGGGCAAGACTCTCACCTTTAGATGCAAGTTCAATTACATCATACGGATTAAATTTTACATTGTAAAGTTTTAATATAGCTGCTGAAAAAGCTACAAAGACAGCTGCCGAAGAACCTAAACCAGCACCCATTGGGATTTCGCTTTTTATGCTGATATCTATACCACGATCAAGAAGATGGTGCTTAGATGAAAATTCATGTAGGATCAGAAGTAATGGTGTGATTGAGGAATTATAGCTATGAAAATTACCACTAATTATCATATTTGTTGGAATCCTAATGGGATTTGGAGAATTAATATCGGATGAAATTGAAATGAAATTCGAATCATTAAAATCAGCGGAAACCTTTGCTCTCAAGTTTATAGCAGCAGCTATAGCAAGTTTATCTTCAACAACGAAGTGTTCTCCAAAAAGGATTACTTTAGCTGGCGCTGATGCTATTACCATATATTCACCTTAAGAAGGCTATCGATGAGTATCCTACAACAGAAGATGTGTCACCAGACGTGTCACCAGATGTAGCGTATTTTAATTTTAATGCTTGCTTGGCCTCTAAGAGTTTAGCAATAGTAATTAATGTGCCAGTAGGGCCTGGGCCGCACATGGAAACCCTTCTAGAATAATATGTTTTGAAGAAGCCGTCAAGATCCAGATTAATAATCCTATCGATTATAAGGGAATCATTCCTATATGCACGTTCATAACTTTCGTAGTGAGAGAAGTCTGTGGAAGCTATAACGATGACTCTCCTATCCTTAATAATTTTAGATATGGCTTCGCCCAACAATACTGAAACTTCTTTGTCCTGTATCATCAATGAAATTGGAAGAAACTTCACAGTACCAAATAGATATTGTAGGAATGGCAATTGAACTTCGATTGAATGTTCGTTTATATGAGCAGTATAATCATCTTCTATGATGTCGATGGAGCCTAGTAAAGCATCCCCTAGTTCACTATCTACTTCAGCATATCCAAGTGGAGTTTTCCACAAGCCTTTCCTCATAATAGCCAGTGGAGAGCCTATGCCAGAATGGTTTGGGCCAAGTATTATGAAAGAATCAGGCTTCCCATTTTCTGCGACCATTTTGTAAGCCCATGCTGCTATAGGGCCAGAGTAAATGTACCCAGCATGAGGAACTATGACTCCGATTAACTTTCCAGTAAAGGATTCATTGACCTTAGGTAGCTCTCCTGGACCTAATTTATGAGTAAAACACCATTTGATCTGTTCCATAAGATCTTCTTTTGAACCTTCATAGAAGGATCCTGCAACCACAGGTTCACGTACAAACATGATTATCAATAAAAGTTATTGTTTAAGGAATTATTTAAAGTGCTCTTAAAATAGGCCATGAAAGTTTAGTAGGTCTCCGGTTTCGCTTCAAAGTCTTCAATGGATAGAGGAATATTTCCGTCTGGGGGTATATCTCCTCTTTCCCTTAAAACTTGTCTCGCCAATATCCAGTAGGTTAATGCCAAGGCCTTCCTACCTTTGTTATTTACTGGAATTATCAGTTCAACTCCTGATGCAAGATTATCAGTGTCGCAAAGTGCCACAACAGGTATACCCATATCAATAGCTTCATTAAGAGCTTGCTCATCAGCTCTTGGATCAGATATTATGACAATAGAGGGCTCCTTGTAATATGATAAGTGGGGATTTGTGAAGGTTCCAGGTATGAATCTGCCAGTAATTGGGAAGCCACCAACTAAAGAGCAAAATTGTTTGACAGGCCTCCAACCATACTGTCTAGAAGAAACAGCACATACTTTATGTGGCGGAAATCTTGCTATAAATTTAGCTGCAATACGTATGCGCTCATCTATGCGTTTAACATCTAAAACGTATAATCCATCAGGTCTAACTCTATAAATGAATGGGATCATAGATTTAGTTTTTATCCTAGTGCCAATATGAACTCCTGTGGAAAGATATAATTCCAACGGTACCAGTAGTTCTGAGGATTGAGGCTGTGATGTCATTTCAACAACCTCTCAAGTTCAAATATCTTACTCCCTTCACCTAAATCTTCTTCTATTCTTATAAATTCATTTATTTTAGACACTCTTTCCCCACCCATTATTCCACATTTAACTAGTGGTGAACCAGTAGCCACTGTGAAATGCGATAAAAATGTGTCAAGTGTTTCCCCTGATCTGTGGGAGCATACTGGTATCAAGCCGTATGAAAATGTTGTTTGTATAGCAGAAATAGCGTCAGATAAAGTTCCCACTTGATTTGGTTTTATTATCACAGCATCAAATGCCTTTATGGAAGCACCATAGCGTATTCTTTCAACATTAGTAGCTGTTAAGTCATCAGCACAAATTATGCAAGTTTCAGCTTCATCACGCAATCTGGCAAAGGATGTGAATGAGTTCTCCATGAATGGATCTTCAACATAGAATAAGTCAAACTTATTTATGAGGTTTAAAATGAATTTATAAAAAGCATCTTCATCGTAACATGTATCAGTGCTTGGTAAGCAATACTTATTTGATTTTGAATTCCATAAGGAGGATGCGGCAACATCAACCCCCAACTTAAACTTCACATTTGTCCCCTTTGAAACCTTATTACAAGCATTTTGAACAATTGGTAATACATCAAATATATTTAACGTAGTAACCAGCGCACCTTCATCATTCCTGCCGTAGACCACACCAGGAGGACTTGTTTTGACGATTTCCTTATACACCCCAATACTTGCCAACGCTAATTCGGAGAAAGAGGATGCACCATATGGAATTATTAAGACTTCTTGAATATCTAAACCTTTAACATGTGTATGTTTTCCACCACCAATAACATTGCCAAGAGGCAGGGGGAGCCTATTCGCATAAACTCCTCCAAGATATCTGTATAGAGGCACCATTAATGAATTGGCAGCAGCAATGGCATTTGCAATGGATGTAGCGATGGATAATGATCCTCCTATCTTGCTAAAATTGGATGTACCATCAATTTCTTTTAACGTCTTATCCAACTCAAACTGCTTAGCAGAGTCCATCCCTATTATCTCAGGTGCAACGAGATCTTCAAATAAATTTAAGGCTTCATCCACACCACCGGATGGAAAATCTATAACCTCATGTGCTCCCTTACTTGCCCCTGATGGTGCTGAGAAGGAACCGAACCCATTTTCAGTGTATATTTCAACCTCTATTGTAATGTCTCCCCTACCATTAAAGCGCTTATTTGCAGACGCATCATTAATAATTGTTGGGGAAAAACTCATCGAAATCACCTTTTATACTTCTTTTTCATATATAACATGTCAAGCTCAACTATATCGTCAATATATTCAACATGTGTTAGAAGCATCCTCCTGCAACAATAACGAGTAATACCAAGTTCTTCAAAGGCTTTATTTATGGGTACACCAGAATCCACTAGCTTCTTAAATTTTTCAAATTTATCCCCTATTGGTGCTCCACATGTAAAGCATCTTATTGGATACATGTTGAATCTCACCTATAGGACTTCTGAAATCTACGCCTAGCAGAAGGCCCTCCAAATTTCTTCGGTTCAGTTCTTCTAGGATCTCCAGTTAACATGGTTCTATCGTACTCTAGAAAGATTTTCTTTATATTTTCGTCATTAAACCAATTCACCAATCCACGTGCGATAGCCATACGTGCAGCATCAGCCTGACCCATAAATCCCCCACCACTAACAGTGACATGAATATCAACTTGATCTACCAATTTTTTATCAATCAATTTTAGGGGTTCCAATATTTTCCATTTTGCAAGTTCAGGTTGGTACAAAGGTAAAGGAATCCCATTTACATATACTCTGCCCTTCCCATCTTTAAATACAGCTCTAGCGATAGCAGTCTTCCTTTTACCACTAACCACTAGAACTCTTTTACTACTCATGAAAACCACCAGACCATCCTAGTTGTTTAGAAATTTCAATTAAATAAACATATCTACCAGATAAATTCCCTGCGTCGGCCTCTTTAAACCGAATCACAGGATAATTTTTATATTCCTCTGGGAACCCCATGAAAACTTTTAGATTACGGAGCGCTTTACGCCCTCTCTCACTATCTTTTGGAAGCATGCCAGCAACTACTCTTCTGAAGATCATGGTGGGAGAACGATGAATTTTAGGGCCTAATATCGGATTCCTTAATGTACGTAGGTTTAATAATTTCTTGTACTCTTCAAAAACACTTTGAGGATTCCCTGAAACCACAATTTTATCCACATTGACCACAAATATTTTTTCACCCTCAATTAAACGCTTTGCAATGATACTAGCAAGTCTACCCAAAATCATGTTTTCAGCATCCACCAAGGTAACAACATTGTTATTACTCAAATCTATCACCTCAAAATTTTAACCCCAGAACCCTTTGGATTCATATTAACTAGATCAATGATACTGATACATTTACCGTTAGCCTTAATTATTTTTTCATAAGCTGAACTTGAGAAGGAAAATGCTGCAACAGTAACGGGGTGATTTATAGATCCAGCTCCAAGCACCTTTCCAGGAATCACAATAACATCATCCGGTTTGGTGTATTTATTTATTTTACCCACATTAACGACTATCCTCATTCTTCTCGGAGCTTCAAGTCTATCAGCTACATCACTCCAAATCTTTGCATCATTTTCATTAGCTTTCTTTCTCAGAAAATCTATTAATTTCCTAAGGTGTATATTTGTAGGACCTGTTTTCTTCATCTAAAGCCCCCCAATTTTGCTTAAAAATTCATCGCACTTTTCAGCTAAAATAGTTGCAGCAGTATAAATAATTTTATGCACAGGAATGGAGCCTGTGGATTCAACGTAGAAAATGAAGGAAGTGTCATCAGGTTTAAGTTCAATTGCATCATATTCGCAGGCATCCACGCATGCTTTACATAAACTGCAATTTATTGGATCGCGGAGATATGGATACCCAGTCTTACTATCCACATCTAAAACCTTCTTTGGACATTCACTCACGCATTTAAGGGTTCCATCACTACTGCATTTAACACATGAAGAAGTATTAACAACTATTCTTGGGAAGTATTTGTATGCACATGCGGAAACTGGTTGGAATCTAGCATTATATTTACCCTTACCCAATCTAGCATACATTTCTATCAAAATTTCATCACCAGCAGAAAGCTTTGCTATTGGGAAATCTCCATTTACTGGAACCACGCGAGGATCACTAGATACTATATCCCTTGAATAAACTGTTACTGGAGAATCACCAGCCTTAACATTTAGAGTTAATGTAACTTGGCAACGTGGACACCCTACCCCCCCACATACACATTTTTCTGGTAGATTGAAACCATCTAGATCCGTTGTTAAAGGTATGAGAGAAAGCCTATGTACTAGAATCTCATCAAATATTGGAGAAGTATTATTTATTATTGCGAAGTCGCTTACAGCCATTACTGGCACTTCAGATATCATTATTCTTCTCAAAGCATTTGCGAATGCAACATTTGAATTTCTAAGGATAAATCTAATAGATAAATCTTTAAAATCCACTATTTCAACAAGAGATTTTGAAGAGCTCATTTAAAGCCACCTAATCGAATTTTCATAGCCTTCTACCTCTACGGCCACCAGGTCTCCTTGTAGTATCATGAGGAATCGGCGTTACATCTTCAATTCTGCCAATTATAAATCCAGATCTAGCTAAAGCTCTAATAGCAGCTTGGGCGCCAGGACCTGGAGTTTTAGGACCGTGACCCCCAGGCGCTCTAACCTTTATATGCAAGGCCTTGAATCCCTTGTCTTTTATTGTTTGAGCTATCTTAAATGCTGCTTGCATTGCCGCATAGGGGGATGGTTTTTCCCTATCGGCTTCCACAACCATTCCACCAGAAGATATTGCAACTGTTTCAGCACCAGAAATGTCTGTTACATGTATTATTGTGTTATTAAAGGAACTGTATATGTGAGCTATTCCCCACAATAACTCTCTACTACTCATTCAGACACCTCACTTTTACCCTTACTTTCTTCTTTAATTACTGGTGAGACTGCGTATGGGCTATTGTATGAATAATGAATTTTATCTTCCTCATCTCTACTTACAATATATCCAGGAACTGTTACTCTCCTACCGTTTATTGAAATATGGCCATGAACTATGAGTTGTCTAGCATGATGGATTGTTTTTGCAAGCCCTTTCCTATAAACTATCGTTTGTAAGCGTCTTTCAAGAAGATCCTCCACTTTTAAGCTTAAGACATCGTCGATAGATGCATCTTCATTTAACAATCCAATTTTGTATAATTTACCTATGAGCTCTTTGCGTCTAACCATTAGCTCTTCAGGTGGAAGAGCTAACATAAGTCTCGCCTGTTTCCTAAATTTTGATAAAATGGTTTTAGCTATCCTAACTTCACGTTTATTTCTAAGCCCATATTCACCAACTAATCTAAGTTCCTCTTCAAGTAATTCCCTCTTCCACGGATGTCTTGGAGAACTCCACTTATTTTTTGGGCGTTTAGGATCCCCCACATCCATCACCCTCTTGGCTTATGGGAAACACCTACTGTTTGACCTGTTCTACCAGTTGTTCTAGTCCTCTGGCCTCTAACTTTCAGCCCTAATGAATGTCTAACCCCCTTCCAACACTTTATCTTCTTCATAAATTCGATGTCTGACTTAATTCTTAGAAGCAGATCAGATCCTATTAAATGTTTATTCTCACCAGTTTCAAGATCCTTAGCTCTATTCATTAACCAATATGGAATGTTTTGCGAAGAGAGTGAATTAATAATATTTTCAATTCTCTTAATTTTAGTATCAGGTAAGTAACCCAACCTTTCATGTGGGGAGACTTCAGCCAATTTTAGGATTATATGGGCTAAGTTTACGCCAACTCCTTTAATTTTCGATAAAGCATACGCTACCTTTAAGGATCCATCCAGATCCTGTCCTGCGATTCTCACCACATGTTTAAACGCCAATGAAAGTCACCCAGTACCGATACAAGAAAAACATTAAGTTACTTATTTAAGTTTTGCCATATAAAATTACTCTTGAGCTTGGTAATTGCTGAGAAAATTCATCAAAATAAATTGCTTATAATATTGATGCTAATTTGCAGCACTGCCATAACTTTAATTTGACCGCTATGGATCACTTTCTTTGCTTAAATAGGGGGATTTTGATTTTTAGGTGGTGGGCGGGCTGGGATTTGAACCCAGGACCACCGCCGTGTAAGGGCGGTATCCTAACCAGCTAGACGACCCGCCCTGCTAGATGTACAGTTGATGTGAATTGTTATTTAGATATATCTTCTTCAAGTTCTTTTATTTTTCT
>JAAOZK010000006.1 GCA_011605825.1 Thermoproteota archaeon | reverse complement strand
TAGTTCTCCTGCGAGTACTACTGCTGTTGTTGTTCCATCACCAACTTCATCATCTTGAGCTTTTGATATTTCCACCATCATCTTTGCAGCTGGATGCTGAACGTCCATCTCCTTAAGAATAGTAGCACCATCATTAGTTATAGTAATATCACCAAAACTGTCAACAAGCATCTTATCCATACCCTTAGGACCAAGCGAAGTTCTAACGGTTTCAGCTAATATTCTTGCAGCCATGATATTGGCCCTTAGAGCGTCTCTACCAACAGTTCTTGAGGTTCCCTCCTTAAGTAATAATACTGGTTGGCCACCATAAGCAGTCATTACTCTCACCTAACCATATCCATAAATTCCTCTTATTTATTTTTTACTTTTGGAACAATTGAATTTAGTAAATCTGGGCCCGGTGGGATTTGAACCCACGACCACCCGGTTATGAGCCGGGCGCTCTACCTAGCTGAGCTACGGGCCCATATAGCATTTACTATTTTGAGTTTTCTATTTAAATAATTTTGTTTATTTATAGCGCCGGGGGCAGGACTCGAACCTGCGACCAACGGGTTAACAGCCCGCCGCTCTTCCATGCTGAGCTACCCCGGCAAGCTCCAATCTTAATAATTTTCTTAATCAATTATTTTAATCTTTTATTGTTTCCAGCACAGATATTATGCTCCATAACCTGACTCTTGTATGAAGCGGCATATTCGGATCTTGTGATATATCTTCCAATATATTAATAGCGTTAGCAGCCCTAACTCCTAAACTTAGTTTTTCATTTTGTAACATTTTTATGGCATTGTTTGCAGCACCTCTAATATTTCTTGGAACTCCCGTATCATTTACTATTGACTGTAACAATGCTATAGCCTGCTGAACTTTGCTTTCAAGCATACGTGGTCACCATCATATATTATGCATAATATAACTGACAAATTTATAATTGTATCCTCAATAAATATTTATTTGGTGTATCTAGTTGAGTGACACTGAAAATAGTGATAGAAAAATCAAGGAGATGGCAGAATTATTAAAGGAAGGTGCAACGATGCTATCATATATATGCCCTGAATGCAAGGTTCCATTATTTAAGTTAAAAAATGGAACTATAATATGTCCTTCATGCAAACGTAGAGTTTTGTTGCAAAATGAAACGGATATTAAAATTGAATCCGCAAAGAAGAATATTGAAAATAAATTTGAAGCTAAGACATTTATTGAAAATATTAAAGGAAAAATATATAACAAAATTAACATGATATTAGAAGAAGTTGATAACACAACTGACCCTGATAAAATTGACTCTCTCCTCTCAGTGATTGAAAGACTTATTCATATATTAAAAGAATTGCAGTAATTGGTGCATCATAATGCGGAAGACTATTATACCTAAGCATTATCACTTTTCATGCTATATAGAAGCAAAAAATACAAATGATTTATTTAAAGATTTTATAATAGAGAGTTTACTTTCACTAAACGGGCTTTCAAAAAACATCTCTCTCTCCGTCTCTGATAAAAATTATGAAGTCTCTGGTGTTGCGCAAATATTTATTACTCATATATATGGAGATTCATTTGAAATAAAATTTCAAAAAAACCATGAAAAACATAAAAAATTTCTTTCTGGGAATCTAAAATCTGGTGTCACTATATTTACCGAAATTAAAATAAAATATTATTATTTAGAAAAAAATGTTAAAAAGTACTGTTGGTCTGATGGTTATATTCTCTCAATAAGACCCGTTACCGATGAAATGATAAATCTAAATATTTCTCACATTCGTGGACTTAGAAGAATCTCCATTGAAACGCTCTTCACCATTTTCTATTATTCATTGATAAATATATTCAGATCCCATAACATATCACTGGAAAACGTTAGACTTATTAGAATATTGGGTTGACAGGCTTTTTAACATAATGAAAATTTTGAAAGTTTGTTTAACTATAAACTGATGCGGGGGGTGGGATTTGAACCCACGAAGGCCTACGCCAGCGGATCTTGAGTCCGCCGCCTTTAACCTGGCTCGGCAACCCCCGCTTTTCAAGTATGATCGTAGCTTATACTTATTTTACTTTTTTGGGTTAATATATTTGTTTAATTGGGGTAAGAGTTATCGTATCCTTTTATTGTTTTGGGTATGTTTTCATTAAATGGGGGTAATATTATCCCTTTCTCAGTTATTATGCCAGTCACGTAGCTAGGAGGTGTCATGTCAAATGCATAGTTTAATGCCTTTATACCCTTTGGAGCTATACGGTATTTTGACAATACTTTGACAACTTCATCAGCACTCCTCTCCTCTATCTTTATATCATCTATCTTTGATTGTAAGTCGAACGTTGTAGACGGAGCAGCCACGTAAAATGGTATATTGTGAACTTTAGAGAGTATGGCAATAGTGTATGTTCCTATTTTGTTGTATACAGTCCCATCGCTTAGTATTCTATCAGCGCCTACAAAGACTTTATCTATTTTATTTCTCTGCATTAAGAAGCCTATCATGTTGTCTGTTATTAGTGTTAATGGTATTCCTTCAGCTTTTAATTCGAAGGCCGTTATCCTTGCACCCTGAAGCTGAGGCCTTGTTTCAGCAACGAAAACATGTATTTTTTTATTATTCCTCCATGCTGATCTTATAATTCCGAGGGCAGTACCATAATAAACCGTTGCAAAAGTTCCAGCATTACAGTAGGTTAATATATTATCTCCATCGTTAATTAGCTTTTCACCAATTTCCCCTATTTTCATATTTGTTAAAACATCTTCTTCAGCCATCCTTAAAGCTTCATTAATAATATCATTTGCGATCTGGATGGAATCCTTCTTTACATCTATAACTCTAATAATTCTTTCAACTGCCCAGAAAAGGTTTCTGGCAGTTGGTCTTGAATTTTTTATTTTATTTATGGTTTCATATATTCTGTTTATGAGGATTTGCTTGTCTTCTTTTTCGTTTTGTTTAGCTACCATGGCAAGTGCCATAGCCGCTGCAACCCCTATGGCTGGTGCCCCCCTTATCTTCATACTTTTAATGGCATCCAATATTTCGTCTGCCGTCCTACACTCTATTATTTTAAGTTTTTTTGGTAGTAATGTTTGATCAACTATTTTTACAATGCCATCTTCCCAAGTTATAGTTCTAGGTAGCACCCTCATATGTTATTACCCTCCATACGATGTCTGTAATAAGCTCGACAGAATTACACACCTCTTGCGACAGCCCCTCATAAAAATCTAGAATTTTAGGTTGAATACCTATCAATAAAACTTTCGCCCCAACAATTTCCTCAAGATATGTAAATAGTATTTCAGGGGAAATATTGTGTGTCGATATTGTTGCTGAATGTAGAAGATCCCCCTTTCTAAATAACCCAATAGTGCCAGGTTGTTTCTGCATTTCCACAGCGTCAATTATAATTACGTGAGAAGGGGATATTGTTTCAACCTTACCAAGAAAGTTTTCAGGGATTACACTGCAATTCAATAATATAACTGAGTTAAGGTCGTGTGCATCATTGTACCCACTAATTCTCTTGCTCAATAGTTCAATTACCTTTAAACCAGCCGCATCATCTCCTCTTAACTCATTTCCAATGCCCATGATAACTACTTTTCTAAATCCCTCAAGAAATTTATATATACCCGTAAAGATTTCTTCAGCTTTATTTATATTCCCCATTTTTCATTATATTTATTTGGCCATTGTGATATTTATGGATATTGAAACGCCAATTGCCATTCTGGTTAATGATAAAACCGTGATATACGGTAAGGATGCTGAAAATTTATGGAAGATGGGATTTTATGGAGAAATTCGTGAAGAAGTATTAACTTTACTTCCTGTTGAAACTTTATATCTTGTTGAAAATGGGAAAATAAGGGTTTGTTTAAGTAAAGATAGATTCTTGTCCTTTAACGAATTATTACATTACTTCTTAAAGTACGATCCTGAAGTATGGATAAAATACATAATATATTCGGACCTCCGTAGAAAGGGATATATAGTGAAGAGTGGATTTGGAGGAATATCTTTTAGAGTGTATGAAAAGGGGGCTGAAGTTGGAAAGAGTCCTGCAAACATTATAGTATACGGGGTTATTGAGGGGAAACCTATAGGTTTAAATGAATTGAAAGAGATCGTATCGACGGCGAAGAGTTTAAAAAAGGAAATGGTGTTGGCAATAGTTAATGGACAATGTGAAGTTGCATACTACAAAGTAAGCGAGGTGTTTACTTGAGAAAAATATTGGCTTATATTAAGATAATAAGGCCTGTAAATTCAATAATGATGGGACTTGGTGTAGCATTTAGTGAAATTATCGCGCTGAAATCCCTTCCTTCAATAAAGACATTATTATATGGTTTTAGCTCAGGATTTTTCTTAACATCAGCATCCATGATTATTAATGATATTTACGATCGAGAAATTGACCTTATAAATGCTCCAAATAGACCTATCCCAAGCGGGTTGATATCGGTCAAGGAGGCTTGGATTTATGGTATACTATTATTTTCGGCTGGGATGATTTCAGCATACTTAATAAACACGTACTGTTTTATGATAGCATTAGTTTCTTCACTTATATCATTAACGTATAATATGCGCTTTAAAAAGTATGGACTGATAGGGAATTTCATGGTTAGTTTTTGTGTGGCAATGCCCTTCCTTTTCGGGAATTATGCTGTTTTTGGGAAAAGTATTTTACTGAATATTTTCTCGTTAGCAGCATTTCTTGTAAATACTGGAAGGGAAATAGTAAAGGGAATAGCTGATGTTGAAGGTGATGAAAAAAGAGATGTACGATCAATTGCACGTACATATGGGACCAGAGCCGCAGTGTTTGTTGCCATCGTCTTTTTCATAATTGCAATACCAGTAGTGTTTATACCAGTCATATACTCATGGGTTTCCTTCAACTACCTATTGATAATTATTTTTCCAGTAATTGGGTTGCTTTACGAGTCGTATAAACTGTTAAGGGAATGTGACGTAGACTCTGCCTTGAAAAGTAAAAAGAGAGTATTGATATACATGTTTTTAGCTTTAATTGCAATACTTGTAGGTGGATACTATGAGTGAGGGGGGTTTTAAGGTTCTTAGGGGATTACGGGATTTACTTCCTGAAGACGTTGAAAAATTAAAATATGTTAGTTCGGTTATAAGGGAGATATTTAAACTATACGGGTATCAAGAAATAATAACTCCTACAATAGAGGCCTTTTCCCTCTTTGAAAAAAAGGCGGGAGAAGAACTTAGACATAGAATGTATAAATTCACTGATTTAGGAGGTAGAGAAGTTGCATTAAGGCCAGAAATGACACCTTCCGTTGCAAGATTCTACATAAATCACATGCTTTCACACCAGAAACCCATTAGGTTAGGGTATATAGCAAACTGCTTTAGATATGATGAGCCTCAGCATGGCAGGTATAGAGAGTTTTGGCAGGGGGGATTTGAACTAATAGGCTCCTCAAATCCAGAAGCGGATGTTGAAATATTAAACATTGCAAATACCCTTATGAAACGCTTGAAATTTTCAGATTACTATCTAAAACTAAATCATGTTGGGATTATAAAAGGAATTTTAACTCACGAGAAGGTACCAGAAAGCGTTCAAAATAGAATATTGGGATTATTTGATAAATCAAGATACGATGAAGCAATGCACCTTTTAAAGTCAAGCAACGTGACTGATGAATGCTTAAACATCATTAAAGAAGTAATAAGCTTGAAGGGGAGTGATGTAAATCAAATAATTAATAGTGTTGAACAGTACATATATAAGTATCCTCTTGCAATGGAGGCACGCTCAAACCTAAAAGAAATACTTAGCTTATTAGATAGATCTGAACTAAAAATACCAATACTTCTAGATTTAGGATTTGCAAGAGGACTAGAGTATTACACCGGAATAATTTTTGAATGTTTTTCATCTAAAAATAATAAGCTTGCTTTAGGGGGTGGCGGAAGATACGATAATTTAATAGAACTGTTTGGCGGTCCCCCAACACCAGCCGTTGGCTATGCTCCAGGAATTGACAGGATAATATTAGCATTAAATGAGGAAAAAATAGAATTGAATATTGAAAAACATAAAAAAACTATAGTTATTTCACTTTCACGAGAATTCATACATCATGCCATAAAAATGGCATCAATACTAAGAGAATCAGGAATTCCAACAGAGGTAGAAGTAATGGGTAGAGATTTGAAGAAAGCTTTATCATACGCAAATTCAAGAAACTTTGATTATGCTATAATAATTGGCAGTATTGAAGTGAATGAGGGGAAGATAACATTAAAAGACCTTAATAAGGGAGAGCAGTACAAAATGAGCATAGAAGAAACTATTAATATGATAAAGACTTCTTAAATAATAAATGAAATGCCTGCCATTAAAAAAGATGATTTCCAGAAAATATACCTCACAGCAAAGAAGAATCATTTAATCGTTAATTTCTTTTTTAAAAACTTAAAATACATATTGTGCATAGATAGCACTGTATGTGCAAAAAATAAGAATTTTGAAATTGTTTCATGGCAAAAAGCATTTGGTTCCAAAACACCGCACGAAATACTGGCAAATTTTGAATTAGAAAAAATAGAAGTAAAACCAAAAGGAAGTGAAAATGAGAATGAGAAGATATTTAATAGCATTGAGGAATTTATTAATTGGATTCAAACAATACACAATTAACGATAATTTTAATTTGCACCCTACTACAAATATTGAGGGGGAGGGCCCGTAGCTCAGCATGGACAGAGCAACCTCACATAAATGAGGCTCGAACCGGCCTTCTAAGTCGGGGGTCGCGGGTTCAAATCCCGCCGGGCCCGCCAAATATGAAGAAAAAATTTAAAGAAAGCTTTTCAATAAAATATATGAGAGTCCCGCCGTAGCTCAGTGGTAGAGCATCCGGCTGTAGCGTAATGCGCACACACGATACTCAATGAAACAATAGATGAGTGTGTGTCAGCCGTAGAAACCGGAGGGGCGCCGGTTCAAATCCGGCCGGCGGGACCACTAAATTAACGTCTGCGGGGGTAGCCAAGCCAGGACAAAGGCGCGGGACTTAAGACCAACAAATTAAACAGGGCATAGATGTAAGAGATCCCGTCCCGAAGGGGTTCGTGGGTTCAAATCCCACCCCCCGCATTAACGATAATGAGTGTTCATCATTACATCTCTATATAACGCTGAAGAACTTGTAGTTAAAACACATTCTTCCTCTAATGTCGATTTTAAATATCATAATACATATTTTCTATTTGTATAATTTTTTGTTTACATTGTTATAAACAAATTTATTGTTTTTATTCGAGCATTCATCCCTTTTTATGAATTAATTTTTTAAGGAATTATCTTTATTAAATAGGAATCTTTAATAGCTAATCACCTAAAAATTACTTTAATGGGGTCGTTTTAATGCGATTTTTGCATGGGCCTTTCTTTATGCAAGGTGACGAGGCTTGCGCCGAGGGAGCCATAGTTGCCGGTTGTAGAGTTTTTGCTGGTTATCCGATAACCCCCTCCACTGAGATTGCTGAAAGGCTTGCCGCTAGACTTCCACAAGTAGGTGGTGTATTCATACAAATGGAAGACGAGCTTTCCTCCATAGCGTTAATAATAGGGGCATCATATGCTGGAGCGAAGGTTATGACTGCCACAAGTGGTCCTGGTATGAGTTTATTCATGGAAAATATAGGCTTAGCCTTTATGACTGAAGCACCAATAGTTATAGTTAACGTGATGCGCGGCGGACCAAGTACAGGCCAACCTACACGTGCAAGCCAGGGGGATGTGATGCAAGCTAAATGGGGGAGCCATGGTGATTATGAAATAATAGCATTATCACCCTTTTCTGTTCAAGAAATGTTTGATTTGACTATCGAAGCATTCAACTTAGCTGAAAAATTTAGAACCCCCATAATACTCTTAGCGGATGAAATTGTAGGTCATATGAGAGAGAAAGTTATTATCAAATTACCTGAAGAAGTTGAAATAGTCAATCGCAAAAAACCTCTATCAAAAGAGTCATTTTTACCTTTCAAACCAGATGAAGATCTAGTACCCCCAATGGCATGTTTTGGTGAAGGATTCAAAGTTCATGCTACTGGTTTAACTCATGATTTCAGTGGCTTTCCCTCTTCAGTTGATCCTGAAGTGCATTGGAAATTGGTTAAGAGACTATGTGACAAGATACGATTAAACTCTGAGAAAATCATAAAAGTTGATGAAAGATTTATGGAAGACGCTGAAATTGTTGTCGTAGCTTATGGTGCACCTGCTAGATCATCCTTAAGAGCTGTACGTATCGCTAGGGAAAGAGGATTAAAAGTTGGTTTATGTAGACTGATAACATTATGGCCCTTTCCACAACGTAAATTCCTTGATTATGCAAAGCATGCCAAAGCCTTCATAGTAGTTGAGATGAATTATGGTCAGATAGTTAGGGAGGTTGAAAGATGCGTTCAAGGGAAACCGGTCTTCTTCCTCCCAAAGATGGGAGGGGACCCTCATACGCCTAATGAAATATTGAATTTAATTTATGAGGTGAGTGGGAAATGAGTTTCGAAGATTATGAAGAAACTCATCCATTAGATAATCTAATACTATCAGAACGAATGCCACATATATGGTGTCCTGGTTGTGGTATAGGAATAGTTCTAAACTGTTACCTGAGGGCATTAATGGAATCTGGCATTGACCTAAAGGACGTTGTCGTTGTTTCAGGTATAGGCTGTACTGGTAGAATAGCCAACTATGTTGCGCTTGATTCTTTTCACACTACGCATGGACGTGCTATACCCGTTGCTATGGGAGTGAAAATTGCTAAACCTCATTTAAAGGTTGTAGTTATTAGTGGAGATGGCGATTTATTCGCTATTGGTGGAAATCACTTTATACATGCAGCAAGGAGAAATGTGGATTTACTTGTAATATGTGTAAATAACTTCAATTATGGGATGACCGGAGGGCAACTTGGTCCTACCACACCTTTCCAATCAATAACGACAACTACGCCATATGGTAATATTGAGCACCCCTTTAATTTGCCATATCTTGCTACTGCTGCTGGTGCTGTTTTTGTTGCTAGATGGACGATTGCTCAACCCTTTGCTTTGATAAAAACCATAAAGAAGGCACTCCAGAAATCAGGGTTTTCTTTCATCGAAGTTATTGCTCCATGTATTACCTTGTATGCAAGATATAATAGACTTGGAGGCCCCTCAGAGGTTTTAAAATATCTACTTCAAAATAGTGTAATTCAAAATGGAATAGATCCTGCACAAGTTGACATAGATAAAAATAAAAAGATAATAGTTGGAGAGTTCATAGATAGAGATAGGCCAGAGTTCATTAAAGAACTTTATAGAATAATTAAAGAACAAAGCGGTCTTGAACTTAAGTCAATAGTTTCAGGAGGGTAGCCACTTATGAAGTGGGAGGTACGTCTATCCGGACTTGGGGGGCAAGGAATACTCTTAGCTGGGTATATTCTTGGAAAAGCTTCAGCAATATTTGATAATAAAAATGTTGTCCAAACAGAATCCTATGGTCCTGAAGCTAGAGGTAGCAGGTCTAAGACTGATGTAATAATATCTGATGAGGACATTGATTATCCATACATAACATCAAACAATATATTGATTGCCCTATCCCAAGACGCATACAATTACTATAAAGACTATGTATGTGAAAATGGAGTAATAATATTGGATGAAGATCTTGTAAAAGTAGGAGAGGCACCTAGGAAAAATGTTAGAATATACAAAGTTCCTGCCACAAGAATAGCGACGGCGCTTGGTAGGAGAATTGTTGCAAATATAGTTATTTTAGGTGCTTTATGTGCAATAACAGGTATCGTATCATATAATGCTTTAGAGAAGGCTATTTTAGATAGCGTCCCAAAAGGTTCTGAGGAATTAAATTTAAAAGCATTACGTGAAGGATACAATTATGGGATGAAGCTTCTTGCAGCAGGCGGAGGTCTTCAAACCTAAAATAATTGGGTTTTTATGTAATTGGTGTGGTTATGCAGCTGCAGATTTAGCCGGAAATTTAAGGAAAACTTATTCTTCCAATTTGAGAATAGTAAGGGTTATGTGCAGTGGACGTGTGGACCCAACACATATATTATACGCATTTCAACATGGTGCAGATGGTGTTTTGATTATAGGTTGCCATCCTGGAGACTGCCATTATATAAATGGAAATTATAAAGCTAAGATGAAAGTGGAGTTTTTAAAAAAATTCCTACAGGAAATAGGTATAAACCCAGATAGATTACATATAGACTGGGCTTCTGCTGGCGAAGGAGATCGTTTCTCCAAAATAGTTGATGATTTCACTTATAAGATAACTAAGCTTGGCCCATGTGAAATTAAATATGGGAGGTTATAGACTATGAATTCCAAGTTAACTTTAGCCATTTTTCCATTAATTGGGTGCAGCGGCTGTGAAAATGCATTACTTGATATATGGCGTGTTGATAATGTTATTTTCAACAATTTGGAAATAGTATACTCCCCCATACTAACCGACTTTAAAGAACCGGATAATGTTGACATTGGAATAGTAACTGGAAATGTGCGTTTCCATGAAGATGCAAATAAATTGCTGAATTGGCGCAAAAAAAGTAAATTACTCGTAGCCTTCGGGAGCTGCGCTTGTTATGGGGGTATACCCGGATTACTGAACTTACATGATATTCAAAGTGTAATTAACGATATTTATTCACCTAATATCTCTTTTAACGATTATGATATGCCTAAATTAATTGATAATGCTAAACCTATTGCTGACTTTGTTTATATCGATATCGCCATTCCAGGATGTCCACCGCCTAAAAATCTAATTCTTAAATTGTTTGAGCATTTATTAAAAGGTGAACCTTTCATACTACCTGAAAAAAGTGTATGTAATGAATGTCCACTAAATACTGGTGAAGATAAAGTTATAAAAAGTATTCGACGATTCTCCCTTGAGCCTGCCACGCCAAATAAATGCTTCTTAGAACAAGGTGTGCTTTGTCTTGGACCTATAACTAGAGCTGGTTGTGATGCTAGATGTATAAAAGCTAATACTCCATGTAGAGGTTGCATGGGGCCCATCTATAATGTTGATGAAGCAGCAGTAAAATTTTTGTCATCAATTTCATCAATGATTGATGAGAAGTCAAAAGATATTGATATAGATAAAATAAGAGACCTCTCAGGTCTTCTATATCGATATACATTAGCGTCTTCAAAGTTAAACTTTATTAAGCGAAGGTGATTAATACCATGAGCAAAAAAATGGTTTTTCATCCAATAACTAGAATAGAAGGACATTCTAAAGTTACATTAGTTTTAAATGATGATAAGATTGAAAACGCATATTTCCAAGTCACCGAATATAGGGGATTCGAAAAACTACTAATAAATAGGCCCATCGAAGAAGCTCCATTAATTGTACCAAGAATATGCGGCCTATGCTCTCCATCTCACCATTTAGCATCGGTTAAAGCGTTGGATGAAATATTCGGTGTGACCCCACAAGAAAATATCATAAGATTACGTGAATTATTGCATTACGCAGGATTTTTGCACAGCCACTTACTTCACTTCTTCATACTATATCTCCCTGACATACTATTCTCTGATATTAAACCAAACCCAGGATTTGTTGGCATGATTAAAAATTATCCATCATTAGTTAAAGATGTTTTAGAGATCAGAGGATTCGCACAGCAAATAATAGAAATTTTGGGTGGTTCATCAATTCATCCTTCTGCAACTATGACTGGAACTTTTCTTAATTCACTCAAACCTTCACAACAAACTGAATTAAGAGATAAAGCATCAAAATCAATAAAACTATTTAATATCATCGTTGAAACAATTGAAGATAAGTTAAGTAAAATACTGGAGAACTCTATAAGTTTGCCGAGCAATTTTGTGTCATTACATTCTAAGTCAGAATATCCCCTCTACCATTCAAATGAAATTCATGCTATTTCTCCAAAAGGCGAGTTATTAACCTCATTTCAGCATACTGATTATCTGAATGTAATATGCGAAAAAGCAGTTTCTTGGAGTTATGCTAAAGCCCCATATTTGAAGATCACTGATAATGGTTATTACAGAGTAGGCCCTCTTGCTAGATTCAATATAAATGGTAAATTTTATTCTGAAAATTCTGAAATCTTTGCCCAGCAATTTTTATATAACGTTCATTCACCAATATGCGCCTCCGAGTATTATAACATTGTTAGAATAGCGGAAATTAAATACGTATTGGATAAAATCCTTGAAATATTAGATGATAAAAGAATCATGGAACACGCTTACTTACAAAAGAATCTGAAATCCATAAATAGTGATGGTATTGGTATTATAGAGGCTCCCAGGGGATTACTTATACATCACTATAAGGTTGACGATTATGGCTACATAAAGTATGCAAACTTGATAGTGGCCACAGTCCAAAATACACCAGTAATTGAAAGTGAAATCGTTGCCAGATCACAACAAGTTATTGACAAGTATGGTGTTTCTGAAGAGAAATTGTATGATACTATATCCAGAATGATAAGGAACTATGATCCATGCCTTTCATGCGCCACTCACACCTCCAGCATCCCCTTTACACTTGAAATTTACATCAAAAATGAGAACAAAGTTTTACTTTATCCTGTTGTCTCAAATACACCTTAAATACCTCAACTACTTTATACTATTTGTACATTATGGCTGGCAATGCTTGTAAACTTGCTGAAGGGACTCGCTTTTCAGAAGAACTTTTTTCCTATTTAAGTAATTTCTTCGGAGTCTCCAAAACAAGTAATATAATTGGCGCATTAATGCGCCCTCCCTCATTTTATTCCATTCGCGTAAATACCCTTAAGGCTAGTGCGGAAGAAGTATATAGGTCTTTATGCGAGAAAAATATCGAAACGGTTTTTCATCCAATATTAGATGATGTTTTACTGATTAGAGTTAAAGGGCCTTTTGAAATTGAAGTTCAAGGGAAGATAGTTGTTGCAGATAAAAAGGCTGCGGAGAGTGTTTATGTGGGTGCTGATCTTTATGCTCCTGGCGTTATATCAGCAAACGGTGTTGAAAAATCGGATTTTGTTACTATCGTTGATGAAAACGGTTTTCCTGTGGCGAATGGAATCGCTATACAAAGTGAAGTAGATATTCTCAACCAGAGGAAGGGGTTGGCGGTTAAAGTTTTACGATCAAGATATCAAAGTGCATCCATTAGATGTCTAGACGAATATGTTTCTGGTAAGATTTATGATCAAAACATACCTGCTATACTGACTAGTATTATTATGGAACCAACGCCGCACGACATTATAGTAGATATGTGCGCAGCTCCCGGTGGTAAGACGACACATTTGGCGCAATTAACTTCTAATAAAGCCAAAATTTATGCATTTGATCATTCTAAGTCAAAAATAAGTAAGTTAATAGAAAATATTAGCAGATTAGGAGTAAGGAATGTAAGTGTATTTTCCTCAGATTCTAGATACCTTCATATAGATTACCCATTTCTAAATGCTGATAAAGTGTTGCTGGATCCACCATGCTCTGCGCTTGGTGTAAGACCTAAATTATTCGAATATAAATCAGTTAGAGATGTTATTGCATGCGCTCAATATCAGATGCAATTTTTTAAATCTGCTGTGGAAATTTTGAAAAAAGGTGGGATTCTTGTATATTCAACATGCACTATAACACCAGATGAAAATGAAGTTATTGTGAAATATGCTTTAGAAAATTTCCCATTGGAATTGGATAAACAGATTCTTTATCTTGGTACGCAAGGATTAAACATTATTAAAGGGTCAAATTTACTCCAACGCTTCTATCCTGATGAGCATGATACACCTGGATACTTTATAGCTAAATTTGTTAAAGTCTAGGTTTTCTTTTTAATTTCGTTCCGCAAACTTTACACTCACTTATGTTTTCATCTTCATACCTTCTTCCACATGCTGGGCAATACAGCTTCCAGTTAATAACTTTTCTAATACCCTGTGTGGCTATTGGCGCATATTCTATTCCCAAAACTTTTGCTACATTTTGTATTGAGAAATCATCAGTTAATATAACTGGGTTACATCCATCTTCGATAAGATCCAATGCTAATGCTAGTATTGAAAGATCACTATTTGAAAGATACTTTCTGTCATTAGTTTTCCTTGCAACTTCTTCCACCTTCATGATAGTTGCTGGTTTAGGCGTTGCTTTTTCAAGCCTATTAATTTCAATGGCATATTCCACCAAAGCTTTCTCATCATCTTTTAATATCTCATTCAGAGCATCAACTGATATTATTTGCCTAAAGTTAGTTACCAACAGTGGATTATAACCATTCATTATGGCTGAAGAATCTAAAACAAGCACTCTCTTCATATATCATAATTCCCTCGACATTCTCTTCTTCAATTTTTCATAAAACCTTCTTTCCTTTAACCGTATAAACTTTGTTGTAAATTCGCTTTTTTCGATCAATAATATTGTCCCAGCAGGTGCATGTATATAACTTCTTCCATCAATTGCTATAAGTGCATCCGCTCCATCTTCACACACCTTTACCTCTATTTTTGAATTTGTTGGAACAATTATCGACCTCTGTATAAGATTTAAAGGAGAAAGTGGTGTTATTATAAAAACATCCAATTCTGGATCCACTATCGGTCCCCCTGCGGAGAGGGAATATGCCGTAGACCCCGTAGTAGTTGATATTATCAAGCCATCCCCCCTCCCACTTAATATCTCATTTCCATCCTTCTTAACAACCAAGTTTACAACTTTTGATGGTACGCTAGTTATAATGGCTATTTCATTTAGTGCATCGCTTACTGGATAAACACTTTCTTCGACTTTTTCAATTAGTTGATCCTTTACTGGTAACTCCTTTATGGAAACCTTTATTCTCGTGCATTCTTTCAAAAAGTATTCGCCTCTTAGAATGCCCAATACTTTCTCCATTTCGTTTGAATCCAATTCTGATAGAAATCCTATAGTTCCTGCGTTTATCGCAAGAATTGGTGTTCCCTTATCCTTTACGTCATTTGCAACTTTTAATATTGTCCCATCGCCTCCAATCACTATTATTGCCTCTACGTCCGCATATTTGATGTAAACCCCTTTATCCATATTTAGTTTCCATGAAAGTTCTCTTTCAATTAATGTTTCGACACCTTCAGATACTAACATCTCATACACTTTTTTAGCAATATTTATTGCTTTTTCCGAATCCGTCCGTGATGCCAACAAAACTTTACTCCATCTCTTCATTCTTTCTCAAATTAGTAATTGAATGCTAAATATAAATGTAAATGTTTTTAAGGAATGAAGAATTGAATAGTTTTTGAGGTGTATATTTTGAAGAGGCCAGAGAGTGCTGGATCACTAAAGGTAGGATCCTTCATAGTTATTGATGATGAGCCTTGTAGAGTTGTCGATATAGAAAAATCTAAAGCTGGGAAACATGGTTCTGCAAAGGTGAGAATAGTTGCCATCGGAGTTTTCGATGGTAAAAAGAGAACATATGTCGGACCAGTTGACGCTCAAGTTGAAGTACCAATTATTGAAAAGAAAGTTGGGCAAGTAATTTCTGTAACTCCCACATCCCTACAAGTAATGGATATGTCAACTTATGAAATATTTGACGCAACGCCCCCTGAAGAACCTGAGTTGAAGGAGAAGCTTGCTCCAGGAGTTGAGGTTGAATATTGGGAGATTTTAGGTAGAAGGAAGATTATGAGGGTAAAGTGAAAAGTTATATTATAAGGTGGCTTATTGGTGACTCGTAGCATAAAACTAGAAAATTGTAAATTTATCATTACACAAAATAATGGCAAAATATTAAAAGATCACTCCATCTTTATTGAGGATGGTAAAATATCTGAAATTTCTAAGAAAATAGATGTAGAAGCAGAATATGTGATTAATTGTGAAGATAAGATCTGTATGCCAGGGTTAATTAATACTCATACTCATGCTGCAATGTCTCTATTCAGGGGTTATGCCGATGACCTTCCATTAGAAATATGGCTTAAAGATAAAATATGGCCTCTGGAAAGAAAGCTTACGCCAGAACAGTGTTACATTGGCGCCTTACTTTCATGCATTGAGATGATTAAAAATGGTGTAACATTATTTCTTGATATGTATTTTAATCCCATGATGACAGTAAAAGCCGTTGCTGAAACAGGGTTAAAAGCAGTGGTTTCTATAGGCGTTTTTGATTTCGACGACTCTTACATGAGAAATAAAATGATTAACGAGATTAATACTTTTCTACATGAGGTAAAGCCATACGAACCTAAAATAATTGGCGCGATTGGGCCTCATGCCCCTTATACATGTTCCAATGAATTGTTAATGAAATGTAAGGATATCGCTGAAAAGGAAAAGCGATTAATTCACATTCATTTAGCTGAAACTATGGAGGAGCAAGCAATGTTTGAAGAAAAGTATGGAAAACGTGAAATCGAATATTTAAATGATATTGGCTTTCTATTCTCAAATGTAATTGCTGCTCACTGCGTATGGGTTAGTAAACGTGAAATTAACCTTTTAGGAGAGAACAATGTGAAAGTATCACATTGCCCGATTTCAAATATGAAATTGGCAGTGGGTGGAGTTTTACCTTTACGCGAATTTTTAGAGAATAATGTCATTATAAGCTTAGGAACTGATGGTGCTGCAAGTAATAATTCTTTGAATATGTTTGAAGTTATGAAGTTTTGTGCATTGATACATAAACATAGCACTTTAGATCCCTCATTAACTTCAGCTAAACTTATTCTCGACTTTGGAACTGTGAATGGTGCTCTTGCAACGAATAAAATAAACTCATTGGGGAAAATTGTTGAAGACGCCCCTGCAGATATAATTGTTTTGAACTCCTTTACACCAAATATGCATCCCCTATCTGAGAACAATTTAATTTCCCATATTGTTTATGCAAGTTCCCCTCATAACGTATTACATGTCATTATAGATGGTGAAATAGTTCTTTTTAACGGTTTTCTAACAAGGGTAAATGAACGTGAAATCTATGAAAGAGTTGAGAAGGCATACTTAGATTTACTTTCCAACTAATTCCGCATCCTTTATCTTTAAAATTCCACTATCCTTCATCCATATCTTTTCATATCTATTTATCTTTACTCTTTTTTTGAAGAAGGGAGCATCATAAACAAACGTTTCATATTCCCCTCCTTCTCCACATAAACTTATACCATACTTTTTATTCTTTTCAATCAATTTGCTAATAGTATCATAATTTATTTCCATTCCAAGCCATTCTTCATCTAACCCTTGGGCGGCAACTGAAACTATTATTGCATGTATTCCACATTTCACAATTTTATCAAGTATCATTAACGGATTTTTCATCCATAATGGTGTAATTAGTTTTAAACCCACTTTCTTACATATTTTAATTAAAACTTTCCTTTGAAAGTCAGAATAAATAACTCCCGATACTATACCAACTATTTCATTTTCCTTTTTCAGTTCTTTCAGAGCCTCCTCTAGGCTTCCCATTCCATCATACCCTTCTTCGTATATCTTTGTTAGTGACATCCCCATGGCTTCTGCTTGTAATTTTGTCCACTCGATATTTGGATAATGCCAGTATATGGAGTCTTTCTTAGGCTCTATCGTTATTAAATTTTTTATAATCCACCCTTGGCTTAAAGCATAATATATTGCGAAGGTAGAGTCTTTCCCACCGCTAAACAATGCCGTTAACGTTGTCTTCCCCAAAGTTGAAATCATCAATACAAGTATAAAAGAATGTATATAAGTGTTCACGATATATTTATCTAAGTAATTAAAACTTTATTCGTGAGGTAACTATATGGTACTGGAGTCTTTAAGCAAAGCCTTAAGTGAAACTATAAGGAAGATATTAAGAGCTCCTTTAATTGATGAGAAAACCATAAAGGAGTTCATACGAGATATTCAGAGGGCTCTTCTTCAAGCTGATGTAAATGTAAATTTAGTTTTACAAATTTCTCAAAATATTGAAAAAAGACTTAGAGAAGAGAAGGTTCCTCAAGGTTTTTCCAAAAGAGAATTACTATTAAAAATTGTTTATGAAGAGTTGGTGAAGATTCTTGGTGGTGACATCTCTGACAAAGTTAAGTTGCCTGATAAAAAACCATACGTAATAATGCTTGTAGGCATTCAAGGTTCTGGCAAAACAACTTCTGCTGCCAAATTAGCCTTCTATTATAAGAAGCTAAATTATAAAGTTGCATTAGTCTGTGCTGATAATTACCGCCCTGGTGCATTTGACCAGTTGAAGCAGCTTGGTGAGAAAATAGGTGTTCCAGTTTATGGAGAGAGAAATACAACTAATAGTGTTCAAATAGCTGTTAACGGTGTTAAGAAATTTGTTGCTGAAGGTTTTGACATCATAATTGTTGATACTGCAGGTCGGCATAAGGAAGAGAGGAGCTTAATGGATGAAATGCGTGAAATCGCTGAAAAGATTAAGCCTGATGAAATAATGTTAATTATTGATGCCACAATTGGTCAACAAGCTTATATTCAAGCAAAAGTTTTCCATGAAAACACAAAAATAGGTTCCATATTTTTAACAAAGCTAGATGGTTCTGCAAGGGGTGGTGGAGCATTATCTGCAGTTGCAGTTACTGGTGTACCAATAAAGTTTGTTGGCGTTGGCGAGAAAATAGATGAGATTGAAACATTTGATCCAAAGAGGTTTGTTAGTAGAATACTTGGCCTTGGAGATTTAGAATCATTAATTGAGAAGTTTGAATTAGCAGAGTATAAACCAACAGAGGAAGATGCTAATAGATTTCTATCTGGAAAGTTTACTTTAGACGATCTATTAACTCAGTTTAAATCTATTTCTAAAATGGGTCCATTAAATAAACTAATTCAATTAATCCCAGGATTTTCACTATCACTTCCAGATGAGTTTCAAGAAATGTCAAAGGTTAAGATAAAGCGGTATTCTGCCATAATAGAATCTATGACGAGGGAGGAACGTGAAAAACCTGAAATTATTGATCGTTCAAGGATGCGTAGGATAGCGATGGGATCTGGAACCTCCGTGCGAGATGTTCAAGAGCTTCTAGAGCAATATAAAAATATGAAGAGAATGATGAAGATGTTTAAGAGAAAAACTAAATTGTTTGGTAAATTAAAGGGATTTACAGGGGTTTAACTATAAGGTTTTTCATAGTGAAATTTAATGATACCCTAAGCGGCTTGATAAATAGATTTCCATACTTGATTTCTTCAAGTGTATATTCTGCATTATTAGTTTCACATGGCATAAGATCCGATGTAAAGTTGGTATTGCATTTTAATGATCCATTATGCATAACGTTTAACTCAGATAGATTAAGGAATTTACGTCCTGATATGCAATCCACCATTGGCTTTTTCCGTAAAGTTTTATCCATGAATCTCAAATATGGGAGATCTGGGGCGGAATCCACCTTAACCACTGGGGTCTCGTATAGTAGAATAGATTTTCCAAGCTTGATTAAAGGTTCGAGTAACTTATTTTTCAATGATGATAAAGGTATGTGGATTGATGAGGTTCATTTTCCCAAAAATTTTAAGTTCATAATTTTCTATCCATTTGCAGATCCAAGCATATTACAATTATTAGTCAAATTAAGTGCAAAACCTATCAAAGTTGCCTCAAAGTATAAATTGCCCGGTGCCTTATTGACGATATTAAGTAACTATTTAGATAAACAAGAGGTGAAGCGTAATGATTAATGCTAAAATTCTAGATAACGCTATGAACATTTTAAAGGAATTCCCGCTTTGCGACCATTGTTTCGGAAGACTCTTCGCGCGATTGGGTAAGGGGGTAGATAATGCTGAGAGAGGATATTCAATAAAATTGTTACTCACAATGATTTCACATTTAATGTTAAAAGACGATGAATCCAAAGATTTAGCTATAGACAACTTAAAAGTATTGGCTAGTAATGGCTTCTTTAAACCAGCGCAGGACTTATTGAAGCATATTGGGTGTGATTTTCAAAATGTAAAGGAATGCTTCATATGCAAAAACATATTTGAAAATTTAGATGAATATGTGAAAAGGATTTCACCCATACTTAATGAATATGATTTCAACACGTTTCTTATAGGCACTAAAATACCAGCAGATTTCTTAGAAAGAGAAGACGTTGTTAGATCGCATTTAGGTATTGATGCTGGCGAATCACTAAAATCCGAACTCAACCGGCTAATTGGCAAAAAATTACAAATTATAATTGGAAAGAAAGCGTCATTCGACGATCCCGATATAGTCATTATAGTGGATATTGAAAACTTTAACGTCTCAATAAATCCCAAACCCATTTTCATTTATGGCCGATACAAAAAGCTCGTAAGAGGCATTCCGCAGACAACATGGTTTTGCAGTAACTGCTGGGGGAAAGGGTGTCCTCAATGTAACTACACTGGTAAACGCTACAGCACTTCTATCTCTGAATTAATTGTAGGTCCCATCCTTAATGCTACTAATGGTGTTGAAGGCATTTTTCATGGTGCGGGGAGAGAAGACGTTGACACTTTAACTCTTGGAAATGGGAGACCGTTTATTGTTGAAATAAAAGATCCTAAGCGTAGGAATGTAGACTTAGCTTACCTAGAGAAAGCAATTAATGATAACGCTAAAGGTATGATAGAAGTAAAATTAATTCGCTTTTCTAACAGGAAAGAGGTAAGAAAACTGAAAACCTTATCAGCATTTTCCAAAAAAGTTTATCAGGCTTTAATTGAAGTCGACGGAGAATTGGATGAAAATTCTCTTAAAAAGTTAGAGGAATATTTCTCTAATATAGAAATTAGGCAGTATACCCCATTACGTGTCTTACATAGAAGAGCTAACAAAATTAGAGTGAAAAAAGTTTATTCTGTTAAAACTGAGCTTATTGATTCCCGAAGATTTAAAGCCACTATAGAATGTCAAGGCGGATTATATGTGAAAGAGCTTATAAGCGGAGATAATAATAGGACAATGCCCAACTTTTCTCAAATATTGCAACTCAAAGCCAAATGTGTTGAATTATCCATTATCTTTGTATCTGAGGAGATATAGGAAGTAAGGTAATGGAATATTTATTAATTACCCTATAAAATAAACTATTGTAAAATTGTTGTTTAGGTGAAGGCATTGGTGAAGCACTCTGTTGGATATAGAAGTAGGACTCGGAAATTATTACGTAAAAATGTAAGGGAGAAGGGTTTAACACCCTTAAGTAGAATAATTTATCCATATAAGGAAGGTGATAATGTTTCCATAGTTATTGACCCAAGCGTCCACAAGGGGATGCCGCACCGACGCTATCATGGGAAAGTGGGAACAATTATTGGTCGTAGAGGTAGAGCCTACATAATTAAAGTCAATCTTGGAGAAAAAGAGAAAACATTAATCGTCAGACCACAACACATCAGACCACTAACCACTTAAATTTCGAGGTGATTTCTATTCCAAGAGTTATTTCTGAAAAAATTGAAGTACCTTATGCAGTAGTGAAAGATCTTTTGAAAAAGAGAATGGAGACTGGGGATCTATCTACACTGCAAAATCTCACATTAGATGTGTCGTCAAAAATAGCTAAGATCGATTCGCAAAAAGCTGATGATTTAATAAAAAAGTTAGTAGATGAATTTAAATTATCACGATTTTCCGCAGTTCAAATAGCTAACATTCTACCCAAAACTATAGAGGAATTAAGAGTTCTTACCCTAACCGAGGGAAGAGTTCTATTAACCTCTGAATTACAAAGAATATTGGAAGTTATAAGAAGCTTCTGCTAACAATACCCCTGTTTGATTCAAACTTTATATTAGGTGTTATTTCATGTCTTCTTATAGAGGTAAAACCGATAGTTTCTATGAAAATTATGCCTATGTACTTGATTTCCTACCGTATGGTCATCCACTCACTGAAAAGTCTCTCTTTAAAAGTGAGCCAATAGCACAGGTTATAGGCGCAGATTACTTTGTTTTGCTAGAAGTTGTTATAAGACCTAATGTGTCAGTTGCCCCCAGAGAACTTTTATACATAGGTAAGGGTGTTAGGGATAAAGTATTGCGAATTAAACGTAAAATAACATATAATGACTTAACAGCTACCGCTAAGGATGAGCTATTAAATGTGCTTGACATCATTGTAACGCAGCAAGAAAAGAAGTTTGTAAATTTCTTCAACACAGCTGGAGCTTTAACTACAAGAATGCATTCGCTTGAACTATTACCAGGAATTGGGAAAAAACATTTATGGATAATCCTGGAAGAAAGGCGAATCAAGCCATTTGAAAGCTTTGAAGATATACGTCTAAGAGCTAAAATTTCCGATCCAAAGAAGCTGATTATTAAACGTATTATTTCAGAATTAATGGGGGAAGATAAGTATAGATTATTTGTGAAAGGTTAGTGGCTATGAGCCTTTTAAGTGAAGTTAAACATCTATTAAAAGAGTACAATATAAAGCCTAAAAAGAGATTGGGACAAAATTTCGTCATATGCTCTTCTTTAATTTCAAAAATGATTGATTCGGCAAATGTTGAAAGTAATGATGTTGTCTTGGAAGTTGGGGCGGGTCTTGGCTTTTTAACTAGAAAGATAGCTGAAAGAGCTAAAAAGGTCATAGCCGTTGAGATAGATGCTAAACTTGTAAATATCCTAAGATCTATGTTAAAAGATTTTGAAAATGTAAGTATTATGCATGCCAATTTTTTGAAATTAAATATTAGTAACGTTGACAAGATAATTTCTAATGTACCCTTCAACATATCTTCACCACTATTGTTTAAGATAGCTCAAGAGATCAGATTCAAATTGGCTGTTTTAACTTTACAGAAAGAGTTTGTAGATAGAATGTTAGCTAAACCTGGCTCTAAAGATTATGGTAGGTTAAGCGTAACTTCAAACTTCTTCTTTCAAATAGATTTTCTTGAAAATGTATCTAAAAACTGTTTTTACCCACAACCTGAGGTTGACATTTCTTTAATAAGATTAACCCCCAAAAATGTTTCACCTCAAGATAGTGTGAATCTGTTCTTTTTGGATTTTATTAGAATTATATTTACTTGTAAGAATAAAAAATTGAGAAATGCTTTGGATATCTATTTTAAATTAAAAAACCTTCCTGAAAAAATATACGATGATATGGTGTGTAGAGTACCATTTATTGAGAAAAGAGTTGTAGAGTTGAACATTGATGAGTTATATATGATAGCATCGCTTCTATATAATCAACTTAATTTTAAGCTGGAGTGAAATAATAAGCTTATAGATCGTTATGAAGCATATGCATCGCTTTAATCTTTACGGGTTTGAAATCATAGTATTTCCGAAAGTCTATTGTCCATCTGATGACAGTTTTATGTTTTGTGATTTGATAGCATCGCTTAACAAGGAGTATGAATGTGGATTGGATGTTGGATGTGGCTGTGGCATATTGTCTATGCTTCTAACTAGGGTTTGTAAACATGTGGTTGCAATTGACATAAGTGGTAATGCCACTAGAAATGCATGGTATAATGTGAAGTTAAATTTCATACAAAATAAAGTGTCAATAGTGAGAGGTAATCTTACAGACCCATTTAAGTCATCAACCTTTGATCTAATCGTCTTCAATCCTCCATACTTACCCGCCGATAAATACGATTTATATATTGATGAGGAAGAGCGAATGGCGTGGTGTGGAGGTGTGGATGGTAGATTGATTATAGATCGTTTTATAAATGCTTTTCCTTACGTGCTTCGTAAAAATGGTGAACTCCTGCTTCTACAATCTTCTTTATCCAATCCTCAGAAAACTCTTAGTAAATTATATGAAATGGGCTTCGAGGCTTCAATCATTCTTGAAAAAAGCTTCTTTTTCGAGAAATTATATTTAATTAGAGCGGTGAGAAAATGGAATTAGAGAACATATACATCGTTTTAGTTGAACCTGAATATTCAGGTAATGTGGGCTTCGTTGCAAGGGTTATGATGAACTTTGGTTTTAAACATTTAATATTAATAAATCCGAAAATTGATGTTAATGAAGCTTCTATCTATGCTGTTCATGCTAAACCAATATTGGATGACGCTATCGTTCTTGATGACTTAACTAAATTGAAAGATTTTACAGATTTCAATATTGGAACGACAAGTAAACGTGGCCATGATTACAATTTATTAAGAATGGCCATTACACCTAGAACGCTCGCCGATGCTATTAGTGATGTTCATGGTAAAATAGGTTTAATTTTTGGTAGGGAAAGTATTGGACTTAAGAATGAAGAATTAAAATTTTGTGATGTCATAGTTACAATACCCACAAGCCACCTATATCCATCCCTCAATCTTAGTCACGCAGTTGCCATAATACTCTACGAGCTTTTTCTATCAAAGAGTTCCAGTAAACCTGCTAAATACAGAGAGTCTTCTCAGATAGAGAAGGAAAAGCTCTTAGAGTATTTTAAGAATATCTTAGATGCCATCGATTATCCTCCGCATAAGAGGGAGAGAGCCTTTATAGTGTTCAAACATATTATCGGAAGATCATTTATATCTGGTAGAGAAGCATTTACTCTAATGGGTGTTTTTAGACGAATATTACTTTCTCTAAGCAAATAATCGTGAATTTTAAGCCAGTAGTTCTGTGATTAACGCCAATATTATTCCACCATATATCAATCTTCTTGCATAATATTTTTGTATGTTCATACACCACATTATAACTCCAATTATTATCATTGATGCGTATGATGCCCTCCCAATGGTTAAAGCTGCATCTTTTATCATTGAAGTTATCCATATTATATTCTCTTCCACATTTCTTATCCAGCTACTTACAATATCCCTAAACTTTTCTTCTAGACTTTGTGTTACCATAATTAGGTTAATCATTATTTTATCCCTCTTTTCAGATAAATGAGATATTATTTAAATGCTGTATCTTCTTCTTAATGCCGGGTTTCTATCTAACATATTTTTAAATACTTCTTCAAAGTTTTCAGTTGGCGACAATATATACTTGAAATAGACTCCTGTTCTGCCAATTTCATCACGTCTCATTAATATTCGTTCTCTCTCCTTTACTATATCTATGGAAACATCTAGTATCTTCGCAACGTATTCTTCTCTTCCAATTATTGGAGATTCTATATGTCCATTTTCTGTTGGTTCTATTAGTAGGAGACTTTTAGTAACTCCCGGTTTCCTTCTATTGTTTATAATATCATTTAAATCCACTTCTCCTCCGAATTTGTAAAATTCTCTCTCAAGTCTCCGCATGTTCATTAGTGGGAATGTTATAATTATGTTATCACCTAACTCTATATGAGCCTTCATTACATGATTCGGCGTGGCTTGGACAAGTTCCTTACCATATATCTTTACACCTATTTTATCCAATGCTATTTCCACCAGATATGATGGTATTGGATATGGTATGAAAATGTCTATGTCGCTATCCTTATGCACATCACCCCTCGCCAAACTTCCATGCACTACGCAATCAATTCCCATCTTCTTCAATGCTTCCATAATTTCCCTAGCTTTACTTCTTAAACTATAAAATAGGCTCCAATGATTTTGGTCATATACAACCTTCTTCGCATCACCTTTAGTGATTACCTTTTTTCTCATATCTAAGAAGAATTTATCTTATAGTAGTTGTTAAGTTTTTGGTTGGTTGTAGTGGCATGATTAGCGACATACTGCTATTCTTAGTTTATCTCTCCATGTTTTGGGCAACTTTATTTATACTTTACAAAGCGTTTAAATTGGAACGGTATAATGTTGAGATAAAACCATATCTAGTACTATTATGGAGAACTGAAAAGTTGAATGTATTTATTTTCAAAGTGGCCAATTATGCGAGAAGGTTTTGGAGGGTGCTCTTTACAATAGGTGTTTTCCTGGGCATTGGTGAAGCACTATTTACTTTAAACTTTTTCATAAGCAACATAATCTCCTATTATTCTCGAGTAGGTGAAGTTCAACCTATCCTCCCATTAATCCCCGGAATCACCATCTCATTTAATTCTTTATCTTATTTTATCATTTCAGTAGTGCTAGTATTCTTCTTTCACGAGTTTGCACATGGAATTGCAGCTTTTACCGAGAATGTGAATATTAAGAGTGTAGGTATATTGCTTGCAATGTTTTTGGGAGGAGGTTTTGTTGAGTTGGATGAGAATGAAATGAATTCTGCTAAAGTTCTGTCTAAGCTAAGAATACTTGCCTCTGGTTCTGCGGCAAATTTGATAACTGGAATTGTTGCTCTTTATATTATTGCAAACTTTTCTTTCTTTATATCTCCATTTTACGGCTCTTCTTCTGGTGTTGTTGTGGTTGAGGTTGTTGATGGGTCACCAGCGCAATTTTATGGAGTTAAAACTGGGGATGTCATATTGAAGATTAATGGAATTAAAATCAATGATTCTTTATCCTTTTCAAATGTTCTCAACTCTATACCAGCGAATTCAAATGTCACATTAACTACACTTCGAGGAGATATTCATATGATTGGAGGTTCCCATCCAAGCAATGCGTCAAAGGTTTTCCTTGGAGTACGGGTTTTCAATTATTATCCTTCATCCCTTCCACTGTTATCCTCTCCACTTCTACCATACTATTACTACAATTTCCTGAATTGGTTTGAGGTGCTATCCCTGAGTGCTGCCTTTATAAATATGCTTCCAATACCATTCTTTGATGGAGGACGATTTTTTGAAGTTTTATTTAGTCACAAGACACTGAATTCAAAGAAAACCTTCTTTATGGGCAAACCACTTGGGATTGGGGAATTATTTTTGGAGATTTTGAAATTCGCTTCATTGCTTCTCCTTCTTCTCAATGTTTCACAATCAATGTTCTTGAGGTGATGTTGATTGAAGTGTTCATTTTGTGATAGGCAAGCGGTATACTTTAAGAGGATGTCTGGCGTTGCTTACTGCAAGAATTGTTTCATAAAACATGTTGAGGATAGAGTTCGCTGGACTATAAATAAGGGAAAGCTATTTGATTGGAATGATCATATAGTCCTCGCAGTTTCTGGTGGGAAGGATAGTGTTGTTATGATGAAAATTGTTTCTAAAATTGAGAGAAACTTTCCTGATGTTAAATTAACTGCCATTACAATTGATGAGGGATTCAATGGTTATCGTGTGGAGGGAATAAGGATAGCGAAGAAATTTTCAAGCATGTTTGGAGTGGAGCATTTAACTTTCTCATTTAAAGATTTTTATGGTTACACACTTAAAGAGATAGTTGATAAGGCAGAGAAAAAAGGGTCTCCCTATCATCCATGCACCTATTGTGGTGTTTTAAGGAGGAAGATTCTTAACGTGAAAGGTAGGGAAATTGGTGCAACAAAAATAGCTACAGCCCACAATTTAGATGATGAAGCACAAACAATCTTGATGAATATATTACGTGGAGACATAGGACGGTTAATTGAGTCGTTCAGAATAGAATCACAAAAATATGAAGGGTTTATACCTCGTGTAAAGCCTATGAAATATATTCCAGAAAAGGAAATAGCTCTCTATGCATATTATAGTGGAATAGACCTATATTCCAATGAATGTCCATTCTCCAAACTCTCCCTTAGAAGTGAAATTAGATCCTTCTTAAACGATTATGAGACTAGACACCCAGATGTAAAATTCTCAATAGTCTCATCGTTTGAAGACTTTGTAAACAAAATTATGAATAAAGAGGATTTAATGAAAATAAAATTAAATAGATGTAAGCATTGCGGTGAGCCAACAACAAGAGAAATATGTAGAGCTTGCGAGCTACTTGAAGATCTGAAGATCCTATAATTAGAGGGGGTGGCGGCGCGCCGGCGCTGGACATCCCATTCAAGTGCTGAAATCCCACATCATACTCAACCCCGCAACCCCATGAACGTGCACGTCCAAGCTTAGGGCCGCTCCATTCCTGGCCTAACCCGGTTCGCTTGGTAAGGGCGATTCAGCTCCTCCTCCGAGGAGCCTATCGCCTCCGTGCACCCCATGGGACGAGGTTTCATCGCTGGGTTGTGGGTTTCAGCACTTGTTGGGATGCCTCGCGTCGGCTTCGGCCCGCCATATCGACCATTTGCGGTGCAGGGGGAACCCCTGCAAGGGTAGGCCGAGCACCCCACCTAGCCGCCACCCCATCATATCTTTCTTCAACGACTTTTATTAATTTTATTTATTTGGCGCCGGGGGCGGGATTTGAACCCGCGAGTCCCCGAAGGGACACAGGCTCTCAAGGCCTGCGCCTTGACCTAGATGATCCTTCTATTTAGTCCGCTCGGCCACCCCGGCTCTGCATAAATAATTTTCAATTAGATAAAATAAAAATTGTTGTTCTGCTTAGTATTTATTATGTCAGAGATCCATGGCGATCATGGATTTGTCTTTCTTGATCATAAGGCAGATGTTTATGTAATGGCTTTCGGAAGGAGTTTAAACGAGTGCTTTGAATATGCAGCAAAAGCCATGTTTGAAGTTATGACAGATACTTCAAGGATAGAACCATCAATTAGAAGGGAAATTCATGTTAATGGTTTTGACCTTTACTCACTACTATACTCATGGCTTGAAGAATTGTTATATCTTTTCGATGCTGAAGGATTAGTTTTCTCCTCATTTAATGTTCAGCGTATATCTAAAATTGATGAAGAAAATTATGTGTTAGACGCCATTGTATTTGGAGAAAAATTTGATTCGGCGAAACATGAAAGGAGAACTGTAGTGAAGGCAATTACGTATTCTCAAATGGAGATATACAATGAAGATAACAAGTTTGTTGCCAAGTTCCTTTTAGATATTTAGGGTAATTCAGTATGCGTTATTTTTAAGTTGCCACTTTATGCACAAAAGTTTTTATTGGATCATTACTATCATAGTATTTAGGTGGGGATACGATGGTTAAAATAGAGAGAGTTAATGATTTCACGTGGATTATACCTAAAGATCCCACTATTGGTATGAAGGTTCCTGGCATAGTTTACGCTGATGATGTATTGCTTCAGAAAATGAAGGAAGATAGAACGCTTGAGCAATGTATAAACGTTGCCAAACTTCCCGGAATATATAAATTTTCAATAGTTCTACCTGATGGACATGAAGGTTATGGTTTTCCAATAGGTGGGGTTGCTGCCTTCGATGCTGAAGAAGGTATTGTAAGCCCTGGTGGTGTAGGTTATGATATCAATTGTGGTGTTAGGTTAATAAGATCAGATCTAAGCTATAACGACATTAAAGATAAAATAGCACAGCTTTTAGATACCATTTTCATTATGGTTCCATCAGGTGTTGGTTCTGAAGGAAAAATCAGATTATCCACAAATCAGCTTGATGAAGTATTAATGGGAGGTGCTAAATGGGCTGTTGAAAACGGTTATGGCTGGGAGGAAGATGTAAAAAGATGTGAAGCATACGGGGCTTTAAAGAATGCAGATCCAAATAAGGTTTCAAGTAAAGCGAAAGCTAGAGGAGCTCCACAACTTGGTACCCTTGGAAGTGGAAATCACTTCTTAGAAATACAAGTTGTTGATAAGATATATGATGAGAAGGTAGCTAAGGCCTTCGGTATACTTCATGAAGGGCAAATTACTGTGATGATACATACAGGTTCACGTGGACTTGGACACCAAGTTTGCTCTGATTACCTCGTCATAATGGAAAGAGCCTCTAGAAAGTATAATCTTAGATTCCCAGATAGAGAACTGGTGTATGCGCCAGCTAAAAGTAGGGAGGCTGAAGATTATTTTGCAGCCATGGCTTGTGCATCAAATTACGCTTGGGCTAATAGACAACTAATATTGCATTGGGTGAGAGAATCATTTGAAAAGGTTCTAAAGCAATCTGCGGAATCTTTAGGAATGCATATGATATACGATGTGGCACACAATATAGCTAAACTTGAGGATCATAAGGTAAATGAGGAGACGCGTAAAGTTTATGTGCATAGAAAGGGTGCCACTAGAGCATTCCCTGCAGGCCATCCAGAACTACCAGAAGAATACAGAAAAATTGGTCAACCAGTAATAATACCCGGATCTATGGGGACAGCATCCTATCTACTACTGGGTCAGCAAAAGGCTATGGAAATTAGTTTTGGGTCAACGGCGCATGGAGCTGGACGTTTACTCAGCCGCGCACAAGCTTTAAAGCAATTTACAGCCAACGAAATAACTAGGAGGTTAGCTAGTAGGGGGATTCTAATAAAAGCAGCTAGTAGAGATGGAATTATAGAAGAGGCCCCTGAAGCATATAAAGATATTGATAGGGTTGCCAATGTATCTCACAACGTTGGAATAGCCACTCTTGTCGCCCGATTTATACCAATAGCTGTTGCAAAGGGGTAATCTGTTTTTATATAATTACTACCATTTCACATGATAAACCTTTTTTGTCATCCATATACACAATAAGATTGAAACAGAAATATGGTGTCTTCTTTGTTGTATCCTGAGAAACGAAGTAAACCGTTGGCTGTAGCTTTACCTACCAGTCTTACTGTCGATGCCCCCCATTTAAGAGAAAAAACCATTAAAGCTGGGTTGATTGCTAGAACAGCGGCAATATTTCGAGTTGATGAGATAATTATATATGTGGATAAGCATGGTACTGAAGATGAGGGAGAATTATTAGCTAATATATTGAGATATTGTGAAACGCCTCAGTATCTTCGAAAACGAATATATACAATTTCCGCCCTCTTCAAATATGCTGGCCTCCTCCCTCCACTAAAAATACCCTCACATACTGTAGCTTCAAGTTTAAATGATATAAAAGATGGAGATTTCAGAGATGGTGTTGTAATAAAGACTTACAAAGACGGGTCCTTAGTAGATATAGGTTTAGATAAACCCTTTCTAGTTCCAAAAAAATTGAAAAGGGGTGAACGTGTTACTGTTAAAATAAATAAAACAAAAGATTCCTTAAAATTGTCTGTAGTGTCACGTGAAGACGTCAAATTATATTGGGGTTACACAGTTAATTATGAGCATAAGGGGTTAGTGGATTCAATAAAAGGTTTTAATGCCGATCTTGTAATTGCCACTTCTAAGTATGGGGACCCAATCACTGAAGTTTTCAACGACGTTAAAGACGCCATTCTAAAAAGCAATAAAATATTAATCTTATTCGGTTCCCCTCATGAAGGTCTCTTTGAGATATGCAAACGATTAAAAGTGAATTTGTCGGATATTGCACATTTCATAGTCAATACAATTCCTTTTCAAGGGTGTGAAACTGTGAGAACTGAAGAGGCAATGCTCGCTACGTTGAGCATTATCAATATTATGCAGTACATTTAAACACGCAAAAGATAAATATATATGATTGTATTTTCCACTTAAAGGTTATCTGGTGAGGGAGTTTGGGTCATAGAAAGTATAGTGCTCCAAGAAGAGGATCCTTAGCCTTTGCCCCTAGAATTAGAGCTAAGAGTATAATTCCAAGAGTTCGATCATGGCCTGGTGTTAAAGGTGTTGTTAAGATCATGGGATTTGCCGGCTATAAAGTTGGGATGACGCATGTAGTCGTCGTTGAAGATAGACCTGGAACCCCAATGTTTGGTAAGGAAGTTGTTAAAGCCGCAACAATTTTAGAGACGCCACCACTATTCGTTGCTGGCATAAGAGTTTATTCGAAGGAATATGGTGCCTTAAGATCATTAACGGAGTTATGGTCTGATAAAATCCCCAAATCCTTAGAGAGAGTTTTCACACTACCAGAAAATATTGAAACTCCCTCCATTGATGAATTATACTCAAAATTGAATGAAATAAGTGAAATCAGATTAATTACCTGTACGCAACCAAATAAAGCTGGAATTGGAAAGAAAAAGCCTGAACTATTCGAGATAAAGGTGGATGGTGGAACATTGAAAGAACAACTTGATTTAGCCTTCAAACTACTTGGTTCAGAAATAAATGTAGCCGATGTCTTCAAGGAAGGGCAGTATGTTGATGTGATTTCAGTAACTAAGGGTAAGGGATTTCAAGGTGTGGTTAAACGATTTGGCGTAAAAGTTTTAGGGAGATGGCATAAGCATAGAAAAGGGTCAAGAAAGGTGGGATCCATAGGTCCTGGGACACCATCAGGCGTTATGTGGACAGTTCCCAGACCTGGACAGATGGGATTTCACCTAAGGACAGAGTTCAATAAGAGGATACTTAAAATTGGGAAGAGTGGAGAGGAAATCAATGTTAAAGGTGGATTTTGCCACTACGGCTTAGTTAAGAGTAGTTATATTTTGATAGAGGGTTCGATTCCAGGTCCTCCAAAGAGATTGGTGAAAATTAGACCTGCAATAAGAATGCCGGAAGATTATCAAATTAGGCAACCGAAATTAGTTTACATTAATAGGTGATCCACATGAAAATATATGATTTAAATGGATCTGTAATTGGGGAAATCGAGATTCCATGGTTTTTCCAAATCCCAATTAGGAAGGATATTATCAGAAGGGCTTATATATCATCTTTAACCGCAAGAATTCAGCCTCAGGGCAGAGATCCGCTTGCTGGAAAACGTACAACTGCTAAAAGTTGGGGTATAGGCCATGGAGTAGCGAGAGTTCCAAGAGTTAAAGGATCCGGATATCCTGAAGCTGGGGTAGCTGCTTTTGCAACGATGACTGTTGGTGGTAGGAGTGCTCATGCACCCACTGTTGAAAAGTGTATTCATGAAAAAATAAATAAGAAAGAACGTATCTATGCCATTTTATCAGCATTATCTGCCACGGCAAATGTAAAATTTGTATCGGGAAGGGGCCATTTAGTATCATCAGTTCCTCAAATACCATTAATAGTTTCTAACGAATTGGAAAAAGTTGAAAAGAGTAAGCAATTTCGAGATATTGCACTTAAATTAGGTTTCTGGGCAGATATTGAAAGGGTTAAAGAGGGTATAAGGATCAGAGCTGGTAAAGGTAAGCTTAGGGGTAGAAGATACAAGGTTGGTAAAGGTCCCTTAATAGTAGTCTCAAACACTTACCCACTCATAAACTCTGTAAAGAACTTTCCTGGATTGGACGTTGTTAATGCACGTGATTTGAGCGTTATGCATTTGGCCCCTGGAGGAAACCCTGGTAGACTAACGATTTTCACACAAAGTGCCATAGACATATTGAATGAACGCTTCTTATCGTATAAGGGTAAACATTTATTGTACACAAACATATTTAATTATAAAACTGAATCTCAAAAGGTTGGAGGTTAAGCCATGGAGAATACGGATCCCTGGAGGATAATAATAAGGCCTGTAATCTCTGAATCTGCATTAAGGAAGATTGAAGCAGAGAATAAACTGACTTTCATCGTTGATAGGAATGCAAATAAACACTTAATTAAATGGGCGGTAGAAAAATTATTTAATGTGAAAGTAGATAAAGTTAACACGCTTATAACGACAAAAGGTGAGAAGAAGGCTTATGTCAAACTTAGCTCAGAATATTCAGCTTCAGATGTAGCTTCAAAGATGGGTATATTATAGAGGTGTATGAAATGGGCAAAAGAATTCTTGTACAGCGTAAGGGTAGAGGCGGGTCAAATTTCAGATCTCCAAAATGGATTAAAGTTGGTCCTGCAAGATATGGTACTCCAAGTAAAATTGAGTACACATCAAAAATAAATGGAGTTGTAGAGGATCTTTTACATGATCCAGGTAGAGGTTGCCCCTTGGCATTAATAAAATTCGAGGATGGTAGTAGGGAGTTGATAGTAGCCCCTGAAGGTATATATGTGGGTAAAAACGTAGCTAAAGGTGTACTTGCAGAAGTAGATGTTGGAAACATACTTCCGGTGGGTAATATTCCTGAGGGAACAAATATCTGCAATGTTGAATTGCGACCTGGAGATGGTGGTAAAATAGCACGTAGATCTGGTGCATACGCAATTGTTGTTGCACACTCTTCTGGGGAAACTGTCATAAAGTTACCTTCAGGTAAGCTGAAAACAATAGACTCTAGGTGTAGAGCCACTATAGGAATAGTTGCTGCGGGAGGAAGAATTGAAAAACCATTCCTAAAAGCTGGAAATAAGTATCATCTAATAAAGAGAAAAGCTGTTAAATGGCCTATTGTTAGAGGTAAGGCAATGGTACCTGCAAGCCATCCACATGGTGGAGGATCACATCCAAAAGGTGGAACGCCAGTTTCTAGAACAGCTCCTCCAGGACAGAAAGTCGGTATAATCGCTCCCAGAAGAACTGGAAGGAAGAAGGGGGCTCCGAGAAGAGTACGTTAACCTCATTAGACGGGGAACGATATGGGCAAGAAGAGTTCTAAACGTAAGTCTAGCAAAAAGAAAAAGGTATACCTCTTCAGCAGGGTTAATGAAGGAGACGTATACACAGTTGTAATTGAGGATTACTCGGATAAAGGTGAGGGTATAGCAAGAGTTAAAGATACAGCTATATTTGTTCCAGGAGCAAAAATCGGAGAAATAGTCAAAGTAAAGATTACTTCAGTGAAATTCAAAAAAGCAAGGGGAGATATAATATCAAGGGTGGGTGTAGTCCAGTAAACTCACAAAATAAATACACTTTGCTTCAATTAGCAAATAAACAATATTTTTAGGCTATGTTGTGTTAAATTATATCGTATGTACTGCGGGGGTAGCCAAGCCAGGTCAAAGGCGCAGCCCTGAGGAGAACTCCTCTCAGAACGGCTGTCCCGAAGGGGTTCGTGGGTTCAAATCCCACCCCCCGCATCAATTCACCATTAAAGCTATAGTAGCCCCCTCTTACCTTCACCAAATCTGTATAAACGCTTTTCAGAATAATCCACTACTTGCTTAACTGATAGTCATACTAATTTTGAGGGGAATATTACATGTCTTTACAGGAACTGACATAGCGTCAAATCTAACAAAATTTATTTCTAAATCTTTTAGTGTCTCTCTGCTTCATTCACTTGTTGTCTGAGCTGATGGACATAATTCTTTTAAAACGCATATTTCACATTTTGGCTTCTTAGCACTGCACACTTTCTTGCCATGTGCTATTAACAGATTTGAGAAATTGAACCATTCCTCTTTCGGTATTATCTCCATGAGTTCTTTCTCTATTTTGTCTCTATCCTTTTGTGTGGTTAATTTGAGTCTATTGGCAAGTCTCATTACATGTGTATCTACAGTTATCCCTTCAACTACATTTAATGCATTTGCCAATACCATATTTGCTGTTTTCCTACCAATGCCTGGTATCTTTGTTAACTCTTCTATTGACTTCGGGATCTCTCCATTATACTTCTCCAATATTATTTTAGCTATTGACTTTATCCTTTGTGCTTTCTTACGGTAAAAGTTTATTGGTTTCAATATTTCTTCAAGTTCTCTGTCATCAGCTTCGGCGTAATCTTTTATTGATCTATATCTCTGAAATAATATTTTTGTTACTTCGTTTACTCTTGCGTCTGGCGTCTGTGCAGCTAGTACTGTTGCAACTAACAATTCCCATGCATTGCTAAAATTCAGTTCAGTCCCCTTTACATCTGGGTATGCTTGTTTTAGCAATGATAGAATTCTCTGCGCTCTTTCCTTCAATTCAGCAATATTTCTACGTTGTTCATTTTCTTTCATTTTCGGCAATCACCAATTTAATTATCTATTCAAGGTAAATTTTAGATAAGTTTTACTATTCACAAGTATTTCGATAGTATTTCTTTTACATAGTTCATTTCATTGTCATTTAATGGTAGTGATGGTTTCCTAGGATATCCTGCGTTAACATTCCTTACATTCATACAGGCTTTTACTGCTGAAAGCTGATTGAATCTTCTTAGAGCATTCCATATTGCATTTATTTTCAATTGGCTTTTCGCTGCTTCTTCATATCTTTTTGCAATGAAGTCATTATAGAGTTTCACTGTGAGTTCTGGTATGAAATTCGCTACAGCCACTATTGCCCCACTTCCTCCAAGTATCAATGTTGGCAATATGAATTCGGCGCTTCCAGATAGTACACTAATTTTGTTTCCCACGGTTCTTATGGTTTCTGATATGTGAAGCATGTTCCCAGTACTATCCTTTATACCCACAATATTGCTATACTCTTTTACAAGTTTTTCCATTACACTCACGTCCATGCTGTATCCAGTGAATTTTGGTACATCATATAGTAGTATTGGTGCATCCACTTTACTTAGTACTTCCGAATAATGGGCTATTAACTCATTTGATGATAGTGGAAAGTAGTAGGGTGTAACTATTATTAGTGCATCTACTCCTCCTAAATCTAAAATCTCTTTAGAGAATTTTATCGTTTCATATGTGCTCGGCGCCCCTGTTCCCACTATGACCTTCACTCTTCCGTTAACATAGTCAATTACATCTTTCACTACAGACATCTTCTCCTCATAGGTTAAGTATGGGAATTCCCCATTACTACCTAATGTTACAAGGCCGTTAACTCCACTATTGATCCAAAACTCTACACATTTTTTCAGCGCTTCTCTATCCATTTCCCCATCGTGTTTGAATGGTGTGACATGTGGTACATATATCCCTTTTATCTCCATGATATAATCTCCCTAGTAAATTCTATTTAAAAATTCTGTCGTGCATTGTACTTAAACCTTATAAACTAGGAAGATGGTTAATGAATAAATATATAAAAGGAGAGTTAACATGTGTAGTATGGGAGAGAGTGATGGAGCTCCAATTTCAATAGATCTTCTCCAAAAAATTATAGGGATGCTTCATCCAATTGAAATGAAAGTTTTGATTGCCTTAGAGAATTCCCGTACATTAAAAGATGTTTCTGAGAAAACCGGATTATCAGTGGACTCGGTGCTATGGGCTTTTGAATCTCTAAAGGGCAAGAATTTAATATCAGTAGAAGAAGTTCTTATATCCACATATGAATTGGATGTGGAAGGGGAGGAATACTTAAAGCAATTATTTCCAGAGCAGCGAGTTATAAAGAAGCTGATTGAGCACGGTGGTGCATCTTTAATTGAAGATCTTCAATTGAGTGAAGCTGAATTAAAGATAGGATTAAGTTGGGCTGTGAAATTGGGTTGGATTTCCATTGAAAAAGTGAATGGAAGTAGGCTTGTAAAATTAAAGGTTGAAAACGCTGCTGATCTAGTAAACAATTATCCTCCATATACACTGTTAAGTAAAATTAAGAATGGCTCTCCACTTTCTAAGGAAGATCTTAACTTGATGGAGTCTTTGAGGAAGAGAGGGAGGATTATTAAGGATAGAAGTGTAAAGGAAGTGAAAGCCTCATTAACTCAAGTCGGCTTAAAGGCTTTGAGCATGATTAAAGAGCTTTTCTCAATTCGTGATGTATTGGACATTAAAAACATAAAAATAGTTAATGAACTTACAAGGGACATTATAGTTTCTGGGGAGTGGCCTAACCTTTACTTTAGGCCTTATGATGTCTCCGCCCCTGTGAAGAAACTTATTTTTGGGAAGAAGCATCCATATAGGGAGATAATAGATGAAATTCGAGAAATACTTATAGGATTGGGGTTTGAAGAGGTTACTAGTCCACCAATAGAAGTCAACTTCTGGAATGCAGATGCCCTCTTCATGCCCTCAGATCATCCTGCAAGGGATATACATGATGTCTTCTATGTTGATTATAAACAGATGAATTTAGATAAAGTCTGCGAGAGGGGGATATGGGAGCGTGTTAAAGCTACTCATGAAAACGGCTGGGAAACTGGTTCGAAAGGTTGGGGTTACTGGGATCCTGAACTTGCTTTAAAACGTATATTGAGGAGTCAGACCACAGCGGTATCTGTGCGTTGTTTATCTCAGTTAAGTGATTCTGATTTGCCGAAGAAGATATTTACGATTGACAGAAATTATAGGCCTGATAAAATCGATGCAACTCATTTAATGGAATTTAATCAGTGTGAGGGCATAGTTGTATCATATGATGTTAATTTTAAACATTTGCTAGGCTTCCTAAAGACTATTGCAGAAGCCTTTGGTATAAAGGAGGTTAAATTTCAGCCAGCATATTTCCCATTTACAGAGCCCAGCGTTGTTGGATATATTAAACATGATAAATTGGGTTGGATTGAAGCATTACCTGCAGGGATTTTCAGGCCTGAAGTCACATATCCACTTGGAATTAAAGCTACAGTTCTTGCTTGGGGGCTTGGAATAGATAGATTGGCTATGGTGTCTCTCGGGATAGAAGATATACGACTACTTTTCTTCAATGACTTGGATTGGCTAAGATCGAAGAGGATTCCAACATTGTGGGGGGTCTAGGAAAATGCCCACCTTAAGTTTAGATATAAATGATTTAATGAAGTTTAGTCGTTTAGAAAGTGTTGAAAAGATATTTTATGCTATACGGCAATTTAAGGGGGAAATTAAAAACGTCGAGGGGGGAGAGGTTGTAGTTGAACTTGAGCCCGATCGCCCTGATCTCTTAAGCGTTGAGGGGTTATCCAGAGCCATAAGAAACTTCTTTGGAATCGAGTTAAGCTATACTACGTATGCTCCCTTGTCTTCAAATAAACCTTGCGTGGAAGTTCACGTTAAAGATGCTCAGACACGCCCATACATAGCATGTGCAATAATTAGAAATTTAACTATTGATGGTGCCTTTATAAAGAGTTTAATGAACATGCAGGAGGCTTTGCATATAACTCTTGGTAGGAATAGAAGGAAGGTTGCTATAGGAATACATGATTATGACAAAATAACGCCGCCAATAATATATACTGAGGTGAGTGGGGATGAGAGGATGATTCCATTGGATATGGAGGAAGAGCTGTCCCTTAGAGAAATATTAATCAAGCATCCTAAGGGTAAAGCTTATTCTGCACTTATAAAGGGGGCTTATCCAGTATACATTGATGGGAAAGGTATTTTCAGTTTCCCTCCTATAATAAATGGGGCACGAACTAGAGTAAATGAATACACGAGGAATCTATTTATAGAATTGACTGGAATCGATGAGAAAGCTGTTGAGCAAACATTAAATGTGCTTGTCTGTAACATTCTTGAGAGAGGTGGCATTTTGGAGGGGGTTTCTATTAAATATCCCAATTTTAGCAAAATAACCCCCGATTTAACGCCTAAACAAATGCACGTCAATGTTGAGATGTTCAATAAACTTACGGGTTTAAGGATAAACCTAAATGAAGCTTTAACACTACTAAGGAGAATGGGTTATGGAGCTGAAGTGGTAAATCATGGAGAGGTCAAGGTTATTATACCCCCATATAGAGTTGACATTCTCCATCCCGTTGATATTGTTGAGGATATGCTGATCTCTTATGGATATGAAAACATAACTCCTGATCTCCCATCAATAATGACTGTTGGGAAACCATCATTGATAGAAGTTTTAGAAGGGAAAATCAGAGGAATACTCATTGGAATGGGTTTTCAGGAAGTAATGACCTTCACATTAACAAATATCGCTAACCAAACTACTCTAATGAATATCGCTAATACAAACGTATTGAAATTGGCAAATCCTGTTAGTGAAGAATATAATTGTTACCGATTTTGGATAACTCCGAACCTACTACGCTTCCTTTCACAAAATAAACATTCTGCTTATCCTCAAAAAATATTTGAAATAGGGTATGTGGCAATACCGTCAGAAGATGACATTTATGTTCAGAGAAATACTGCCATTGCTATTTCAGCTTCAAGGGCTACATTTACAGATGCTAAGGAAGTTTTGGTGTCATTAATGGATGGTCTTGGAGTCGAAGTCTCCCTAGAGCAATATAGTCATCCATCATTTATAAGTGGCAGAACTGCTGTTGTGAAAGTTAAAAATAGATGCATTGGCTTAATGGGTGAAATTCATCCAAAAGTTTTAATTAATTTTAACATTGAAATGCCAGTATCCATTTTGGAGTTTACTCATTGTCAACCAACTTTCCCACTTAAAGGTGTCAAAGTGAAAACGTTCAAGGATGATTTAACGGCGAAATGGCTTTAACAAAGAATAAATAGTATTTTTACAATAATTATTTCTAAAGGTGAAATGCGCTTTGTATACATGTCCAATATGTGGAGCTAAAGTTAATGAAGTGTACAAGTGCGAAATGTGTTTCAAAAATGTGTGTAAAAACTGTATAACAGAGAGGGAGGGTATGCAGGTCTGCGTTAATTGTGCTAAGTTCATGGATCTCATAAAGAAGTAGTGTAGCATGCCTATTGCCATTCTAGCAAAAACTTAAAGAATCTTTATGATTTTTAATTTATATTGATGTAATGCCTCGGTAGCTCAGCCTGGTTAGAGCGGCGCCTTGGTAAGGCGTAGGTCGCGGGTTCGAATCCCGCCCGAGGCTTTAAAACATTACATAAATTTAGCATTTTTGCTTTGTCGAATTTTGGAAAGCCATTTTTAATTTTGCGATGATTAGATGACGTTTTATTTACGTAATGATTCTTTCTCTAGGATTACGTGGTCATCCTACTAATGCTCTTGTTTTTTATGAATTTCTCTTGTTACAATTGTAACATAAAATTTAAAGCGTCTTTCTGTTCAAGTTTTTGGAGGCTGAAAGTATTTCAATGACCGAGACTACATCTAAAAGGGCTGTGCTGGTTCTTGAGGATGGTTCTACTTATATTGGTTATGGCTTCGGTGCTTCCACTAAGGTTGTAGGGGAAGTTGTTTTCTCAACTTCTATGGTTGGATATACTGAGGCTTTAACTGATCCTTCATATATGGGTCAAATTTTATTATTTACATATCCATTAATCGGAAATTATGGTGTTCCATCACTAGGTTTGGTTGACGAGTTTAATATCCCCCTACACTTTGAGTCATTTGGTATAAAAGTTTCAGGGGTTGTTATTAGTGATTTATGTATCATGCCTTCACATTGGGCTTCCTCTAAATCTTTTAATGAGTGGTTGCTTGAAAATGGTGTTCCAGGTATTTTTGGCGTTGATACTAGGAGTATTACTAAGAAATTGAGGTCTAAGGGTGTTATGATGGGTTTACTTTATGTATTTGATGAATGTGTATCTGTTGATTCTGGGAAATTATTTGAGGAATTGAAGTGCTCAGCTAATCCGATTGAAAGTAATCTTGTGGAGAAGGTTTCCATTAAAGAGCCTATACCTCACTATATTGGTAGTGATAAGAATGTTGTTGTGATAGATTGTGGAGTTAAGCTGAGTATAATTCGCAATCTTTTGAGAAGAGGGGTTAATGTTATTAGAGTTCCGTATAACTTCCAATTTGAAGATATTTTATCTTATAAGCCTCATGGTGTTCTGATAAGCAATGGTCCTGGTGATCCAGCATTATTAACTGAAACTATTGCAACTGTAAGGGAGATTGTTGATAGTGGTATTCCCACCTTTGGGATTTGCCTTGGAAATCAAATACTTGCTTTAGCTTTGGGTGGTTTAACGTATAAATTAAGGTATGGTCATAGATCTCAGAATCAACCAGTATTAAACATTGAAAATAATACTTGCTTTATAACTTCTCAAAATCATGGGTTTGCTGTGGATGCTTCATCACTGAAAGATACCAAGTTGAAAGTTTGGTATGTAAATGCTAATGATGGAACTGTTGAAGGAATAAGACATATGGAGAAAGATGTTTTTTCAGTTCAATGGCATCCTGAAGGTTCTCCAGGTCCCCTCGATACATGCTTCCTTTTTGATGTTTTCATAAAAATGTTGAGGTGAATTTCATGCCTAAACTTGATGGCATTCGAAAAGTGCTGATATTGGGGAGTGGAGCTATAAAGATTGGTGAAGCAGCAGAATTTGATTACTCTGGCAGTCAGTGTTTAAAGGCGTTGAGGGAGGAAGGCATTGAGACTATACTGGTAAATCCAAATGTTGCAACGATACAAACAGACCCTAAGCTTGCAAACAAAATATACCTTCTACCTGTAACTCCATTTTATGTGGAGGAGGTTATTAAGAGGGAGAAGCCTGATGGTATTCTACTTGGTTTTGGCGGTCAGACGGCATTAAATTGTGGTGTGCAGCTGTCTAAAATGGGTATTCTCAATAAATATAACGTTAAGGTTTTGGGTACGCCTATAGATGCCATAGAGAAAACTGAAGATAGGGAGCTGTTTAAAAATGCGATGATAAATGCTGGAATCCCTGTGCCGAAAAGTTTCTCAGCAACTTCTGTTGAAGAAGCTTTGAAAGCAGCTAAAGATATAGGTTATCCTGTTGTGGTGAGGGTGGCATATACTCTTGGTGGGAAAGGCTCTGGAGTAGCTCATAATGATTCAGAATTGATTGAGATCGTTGAGCGTGCATTGACTCAAAGCGCCATTTCCCAGGTTCTTGTAGAAGAGTATTTGGGGCATTGGAAGGAGATAGAATTCGAAATAATGCGTGATTATGCGAATAACTGTATTGCTGTTTGTTGTATGGAGAATGTGGATCCAATGGGGATACATACTGGAGACTCCATCGTCGTCGCCCCATCACAAACTCTCACTAATCGTGAATATCATATTCTAAGGTCTGCATCGATTAGGGTTATTCAAAGTTTAGGGATAGTTGGTGAATGTAATATCCAATGGGCTTTGAATCCTAATTCTGAGGAATTTAGGGTGATTGAGGTTAATGCACGTATGTCGAGGAGTTCTGCTTTAGCTAGTAAAGCCACTGGATATCCGCTTGCATATATATCTGCCAAGTTGTCGATAGGCTACTTATTGCCAGAACTTATCAATAAGGTTACAAAGGTTACAACGGCATGTTTTGAACCAGCATTGGATTATGTGGTTGTTAAGTTTCCAAGATGGGATTTTCAAAAGTTTGTTGGTGTGGATCGAAGTTTAGGTACTCAGATGAAGTCTGTAGGAGAAGTAATGGCCATTGGGAGATGTTTTGAAGAAGCATTACAAAAAGCCATTAGGATGCTGGATATTGGGAAAAATGGTTTGGTGTGCAATACTGATGAAAATGAATGTGAATCACTTGAAGACATTCTATATGCAATTTCCCATCCAAGAGATGATAGAATATTCAAGATAGTTAAAGCCATAAAACTTGGTGTTAGTATCGAAAAGATATATGAGCTTAGCGGCATAGACCCCTTCTACTTATATAAAATTAAAAACATTGTAGATATGGAGGAGAAACTCCGTAAAGCAAATATAAATGACAAGAATATTGCAGTATTAATAAAAGAAGCAAAAAGGCTTGGCTTTTCAGATAAGCAAATAGCGTTATGTTTGGGAGTTACGGAAGATTATGTGCAGATGTTGAGGAAAAAGTTTGGAATATTCCCCTGTGTAAAGCAAATAGATACTTTAGCTGCTGAATGGCCTGCGAAAACCAATTACCTATATTTAACGTATTGTGGAGATGAAAATGATATAACAGCAGAAAGTTCACTTGAAAAAAGTAAGGTCATAGTCTTAGGCTCTGGTGTGTTTAGGATAGGATCTAGCGTTGAGTTTGATTGGTGTGCAGTGAACATGGTTTGGGCTTTAAAGAAACATGGTATCAAGGAGGTTATATTGATAAATTATAATCCTGAAACTGTTTCAACGGATTATGATGTTTCAGATAAGCTTTACTTTGAGGAATTGAGTTTAGAGAGAATTTTAGATATTTATGAATTTGAGAAGCCTATTGGAGTAATAGTTTCTGTGGGTGGTCAAATACCCAATAATCTTGCTTTGAAGTTGAATATGAACGGTGTTAATATTCTTGGTACTTCGCCTATAAGTATCGATATGGCTGAAGATAGAGCTAAATTCAGCTCCATATTAGATGAATTACAAATACCTCAACCTGCTTGGGGCTCTTTTAAAACAATTGATGAAGCAAAACTATTTGCTTCCAAGATCGGTTACCCCGTAATAATAAGGCCAAGTTACGTTTTATCAGGTTCAAGTATGCGTGTAGCTTATGATGAGAAGGAATTAGAAGAATATTTATCCCTCGCCACTAAAGTTTCCCCAGAACACCCTGTGGTGATTTCAAAATTTATTAGTGGAGCCAAGGAAGTGGAAGTTGACGGCGTTTCTGATGGCGATGACACCATTATAGGCGCCATTATTGAGCATGTGGAGGAAGCTGGAGTGCATAGTGGTGACGCAACCATGTGTATACCACCTCAAACTCTAGCGCCCCCAGTCATAAATGTTATTAGAGATTACTCCAGTAAAATAGCTAGGAGGCTTAAGATTGTTGGGCCGTTTAATATTCAGTTTTTGGTAAAAGATAACGTTGTTTATGTAATTGAATGTAACTTGAGGGCTTCAAGATCATTCCCATATACAAGTAAAACTGTTGGTGTAAATTTAATAGATTTGGCGGCAATGGCAATTTTAGGTAGAAGGTTTAGGGATATTGGAATATTTGAGTTACCATCAATACCCCACGTGGGTGTTAAGGTACCTCAGTTCAGTTTTATGAGGCTATCCGGTGCAGATCCCATACTTGGAGTAGAGATGATGAGTACAGGTGAAGTGGCGTGTATGGGTGAGAATTTTGCTGATGCGTTATTGAAGGCTCTTCACTCAGCAGAATTGAACCTACCCATCAGAAATGGCACAGTTTTGTTAAGTGTTAGCGATCGCACAAAAATAAGTGACATTAAAGAAATTTTTCCC
>JAAOZK010000007.1 GCA_011605825.1 Thermoproteota archaeon | reverse complement strand
TAGTTCTCCTGCGAGTACTACTGCTGTTGTTGTTCCATCACCAACTTCATCATCTTGAGCTTTTGATATTTCCACCATCATCTTTGCAGCTGGATGCTGAACGTCCATCTCCTTAAGAATAGTAGCACCATCATTAGTTATGGTGATGTCCCCGAGACTGTCAACAAGCATCTTATCCATACCCTTAGGACCAAGCGAAGTTTTTAATATTTCTGCCACTGCCCTTGCAGCCATGATATTGGCCCTCAAGGCTTCTTTACCAGCAGTTCTAGTAGTGCCTTCTTTCAATATTAAGACAGGGACTCCTCCTATTTCTCCTAGAGTAGCAATTTTTCCCCCAGAACTTGCTGCCACCTCTATCACCACAAAAAAAGATTGATAAGAGATATATATTCATTTCTTTGCTAAAAGAAACTATATACTTATCAAAATTTTATTTTCTTACCTCTACTTAAAGCAATGATATATGCGGAAAGTATATTGTCTGGAAAATCGTTGCAATTGAAATTCGTTGCAACATTTACTAGAGAGGATTCATCAACAATTTCAATAGTGATTTCCCTATGAGATATCTTAGATGAAAACTCCATTAACCTTGAAAGAAGATTTTCAAAATACTCTCCTCCACCATTTCCAATTCTTATTATTAATGTTCTGGTTGGGATTTCTTCAATGAAGTGAAATAATGGTTTAATTAAGAAGTCTAGTTCAGTGAATTGTTTTGGAAAAAGAATGTGACCATCAACAAGTACTATAAAACCGTATGTTTTGCCAGGATCTATTCCAATAATCACTTCATTAAAAATATCTTTTTTAAAAATAAGAGGAAGCATTTTTAATAGAGAATATTGATTAACAAAATCATTTGCTACAGAGATTATTTTAAACTTTTTATATAATTTGGCAGAGGGATAAGTATTGTCTAAAGTGTCAACGAAAATAGCATTCATATCATTGGGAATATTCTCTAATGAAGAAAGTTCGTTGAAAGGTATGTTATATTCATTTAATGAACACATTATAGCATACTTTAATTTTGGGTTTTTAATCAATAATCCCACTTTTATCAATGTCGTACACCCTCATAAAATTATAAAATCGTGATGTAAGAGAGGCCATAACCATATCTTTATTTTGAGTGGAAAGCATATCGTAAATGTTATAAGAAAAGAAGAAATTTATAAAGTTTATTTGAATGTATGAGGGGGTTCTAATATAAATGTAAACAACTATGATGAGTTCAAATTGGAAAATGAAATTATTGATAATATAATATGCGGCACATTTAAAGAAGGTAAAATGACTCTGATATACGGCGATCAAGGTGTTGGAAAGACGTTACTGTGTTTTTTGGCGACCATTAAATGTTTGAAGCATGGTTTTAAGGCCATATACATATCAACAGAAAGTCCTTTTGCAATTGAAAGGATCATCCAATTAATTAAAGATCAGATAAACTTAAAGGAACTATTAAAGAATCTGATAGTACTAATGCCTAATGATTTTAATGAGCAAACATTATTAATTAAGAAATTAGAATTTTTTGTTTTGCCAAAAATTAGATTAATTGTATTTGACAATATTACAGATGAATATCTTAATTCTTTAACTGGTAAGAAGAAGACAACTATACTAATAAACAAAGCATTAAATGAGCAAATGGCTATATTAAAGTATATTTCAAAAAAGAAAAGTATTCCTATAATAGTGACAGGACATTTAATCGAACCCTCGAGTGAAAAAATGGAGGGAGACGTTGTGGCTTCAAAGGTTATTAGATATTGGTGTGACAATATTATAAGATTGGAAAAAAAAGGTGAAAAAAGGATTTTAACAATTGAAAAATTTTACAAAGACGATGTAGAATATATAGAAAAAATTGTAATTTCTTTTAGAATAACAGAAGGAGGAATTGTTTATGATAAAGGAATTAATTGAGGAAATTGCTGCATGTATCTGGAAAATATTACCTGCATATATTGCGAATGCTAGCCCCCTACTAGTAACTAGAAATAGGAAAGGTCACCCATTAGATTTTAATAAAAAGTTTATCGATAAGAGACCAATTCTCGGTTCTGGAAAAACTATTGAAGGATTTATCGCTGGAATCGTGACGGGGAGCATTATTGGTGTATTACAAACACCAGATAATTTAATTAGAGCATTTACATTATCTTTAGGAGCGATGCTGGGCGATTCGATGGGTTCATTTATAAAAAGAAGGTTTAATATAGAAAGAGGGAAGCCTGCCCCACTTCTAGATCAAGTAATGTTTATCCTGGTTGCCATGTTATTATCATACAAATTTGAGACATATACGTTACAAGATATGGTTGTTATAATAGCGATTACTATACCTTTACATGTAGTCACCAATAAAATTGCATATATCCTAGGCATAAAGAAGGTTCCATGGTAACTATATTAAGCCAAGTTTTATTGAGAGTAAATATTGTAATAATATTATCATAAGAAGGAAGAGGAAAGCACCACTTAATATGACGACATTAGAAAATCTTTTGTCAACAGATATCCTAGAACCATACAACATTAATATAACTCCAAGCGAAGACAATGATACTAAAAAGAATACCATGACAAATTCAACAACTGTTTGATAATCCATTTGAGGGATTATAAAGGAGTAACCAGAACTTGTAGGGAACAAACCAATAGTAGGAGAGAGTAGAGTAGATGTAAATCCGCTTAAAAATAGTACAAAGAGAAATAGGCAAATGAATGGGAAGGCATTCTCTATTAAACGAAATATTTTTTGTAGTATAGATGCTCCTTCCATCAGCTTCTTCAATTTAAACATAAAACATCACTTTAAAAATGAATGTAAAATGATAAAATTAAAATTTACGTTCCAATAACTAATACGTAAATATGCCAAAAGTCTTCTTAGGTGTTGTGAGCGAAATATGTTAGCAATAGATGTCTTATTGTTAGGCTACTTTTATAAATTTAATAGCACCAATCTGGATGTTATGGAGATTACAGTTGATTACAACAAAATGTATGAGAAATTAAATGACATATACGCAGCAACCATTGAAGAAGCAAAAAGAAGAAAAGTGGAGGCTGTATGCGCATCAGGATTTATAAAGGAAATAAGTGGAAACATTTTGAAAACGCAAGTTAAATATTTAGCCTTGGGAAGTTATATTGAAAGTATTGATTATCTATTAAGCCCACTATATGATTACTTTAATGTTCTTGGATTAGAAAAGGCTGGAACTGAGTTTTTCATATATTATCACCCGCAAGTTAGGATAAAAATTTCTTCAAAAATAATTAATGGAATTATAGTAGATAAAACATTATTTGGGCAAGAAGATTTTGATGTAAAAAATATTTTGAGAATAAACACTATTAGAAAGCCAAATAAAGAAGCAATAAAAGATGTAATGAAAGCCATTTTGAGACATGCGTTCCATAAAAATGTTTTAGTTAACACATCAGATAGTACTATAGAACTATGTTTAGAAGGAATAATTAAGAGTATTGACGAGAAGGTTTTTGAAAAGATTTTGTTTGGGATCCATGAAAAAATAGATACTTTAAATGAAAAGCTTTGTGAAATAAATGAAAAGATAAGCTATGAATATGGAAAAGATATCGATTATATAAGTAACTTATTAGGAACTGTTGGCATTAATGAAAGTTGATTTCCATCAAATTTATTTCTTTGTTTTTAATTCAAGATCGTATATGGCATCTATATACAAATTCCCATTACACTTTGGGCATTTACCTACTTCCTTAAATATATAGTCACCTTCTTGGAAGAAACGTTCTTCCTTATAATTGCAGTCAATGTTACCACATTTTATCCTAGTTACTGTTTGTGATTGTTTAAGAAGTTTTAAACCAAGTAAACGCCTATGCCTATATGAGAAGAAGAGTGAAACAACCATACATAATATACCTGCAACTAGAAAGTCTATGGAGTAGAAATCCAGCAGATCGTATGCATTTTGAATATTAATAATGGCTATAAAGAGGAAGATTATGGAGAGTATTGAAAAGATGATAGAAAGAAAGAGTAAAACATTATTTTTCGATAATTTAACCATAAATTTCACCTCAAAGGATTCCCATAGTATTTCCTACACCAACTATTATTATACTATCACCTTTAGAAGTTCTAGTATCAACAATATTGAGAACTCTTTTCACGGTATTTTCAGCAGCGTCGACTAGATCCTTCTTCATGGTCGTTATAGCTTCCTCTAAAGACATCTTTATAATTAATGCGTCTAAGGGAATTTTATATTTAGTTGCTATATCTTCTATCTTAAATTTCTCAACACCAGTACCTCCAATAGCTACTCCTACACCTTCAGCTATTTGTCCTGTTTTTTCACCTTCAAGTTTTAAAGCAGCATCGATCATTATTATACGTGAAATCCCACCCCCATATATGTTTATTATTCGCTCTATGGCATCATCTATTTCACCAACTTCTGCACCAGGTCCTTCAGCTTTAATCACTATTAATTTTCGGCCATTATATTCAAATTCTGAGAATACTGTTTTGTTAGTTATGCGATTTACTTGCTTACCATGCATTAATTTTGATGCTACAAGTGCACCTACACCATCACCTATAGGTTTCCCACTAGAAAACGCATGAGTAGCATTGAAATAAGCTTCTGCGTAGCGCATTATTATGGGCAAATTCATTTGAAGTTGCATGATAAATAGCATGTTCTTAGTTTTCTTGCCTAATATAAAGTAATGCCTAACTAATCTGTATAACTCGTTTAAACCAATAGCTGTTTCCATCAAACCTTCTAGATTGGGTATATAATTTTGCGGTACATTTGGAGCTATTTGTTTGATGAAAGATTCAAATCTTTCATTCCGAACATCCAATATATGTCTGAATTTATTTACGATGCCATATGGGTCTAATGAAGTTGGTTCTATTACAAAAAAGTCTAAAAAACTTTCTATTGAAGGGGATGGGTCAAAGTTTGGCTTTCCTACTTCGTTTATCTTTTTAATGACGATTTCCTTAGATTTTGATGCAAAAAGCTGTAACCTCTTTAGGGATGATTCAGCTTCTCTTAACCAAAGGTATGTTTGTAACCTTTGATTTAAAAATGCCAAGATGAATGCATATATCAAGAAAAGGGCAGAGGTAATTATGAAGTTATTTGTAGAATCATCAAATATGCTGGAGGAAACTGCAAATATAAATCTTACAAAGGTTTCATGACCCATTGGTTATCACTCATCAAACTAAGTCTATTAGTTAATGGAAGCACTCAAAGATAAAAATGTATTTATTTCATAAGTTCATGATAAGCAGTGGCGCTGTCAGCACGCTCCTTTCCCGATGCCTCTCGGCACCAGTACTCGGAAGCGCGGCAGTGGGCTTAACTTCCGTGTTCGGAAAGGGAACGGGTGTTTCCCCACCGCCTATGGCCGACAGCGCCAAATGTTATTGTAATGAACTGACTAATAAAATTTTATTTTACTATACTTAATGAATGACAAAAACATCTTTTGTAGAAAAGTTAAACTTATTAGAGTTAAATTGTCAAAATAATTTTAGGCCGGGGTCGCCTAGCATGGTCAGGGCGCCGGACTCATAATCATATGTATAGGGCGCAGAGGAGATATCCGGTTATCGCGGGTTCAAGTCCCGCCCCCGGCATTTATTTAAAGTTTTAGACAAACGATTTGTTCTTAGAATAAAAAAGAAATGATGTAGGCTTAGTGTAATAATTCTGATAAAGCCGGGGGAGGGATTTGAACCCCCGTAAGGCGGATCTGCAGTCCGCTGCCTCGCCACTCGGCCACCCCGGCATCTACCAAAAATTATTCAAAAGGATATTTATTAATGAGAACTATTAAATTTTTCAGCAAACTAAAATGATGCATTTCCCATAATTTTAAATTGGTAATTCTAAAGTTTAATTCAAACAACTCTTTCTTCTAATATTTGCGTTGGGAGTGGTATTTTTGATGCTGCGATTTTTAAAGCTTTCTTGGCGGCCTCCAAATGCTCTTCAGTTGTTTTTATTATAATGATTTCTTGACCTTCTTTTACTCTTGCGGCAGTACCTATTGGTTTCCCAAAAGATAGGCGCATACCATCTTGCAAACGATCAGCACCTGCAAATGCCATCATTTTATTTTCGCGCAGTATATGATGGGGATATACGACCACTTTCAAATAGTAATCTTTACCAGCATTCTCTTCCATAACTTTGTTTGATGATATACGCGCCGCTTCAAGTGCATTATGTCTTATCTGCCCCCTTTCCTTTGTTACTAGTTTTAAAGTAACGTTAAACTGTCCTTTTTTATCGCCCATTTCAAAGACGCTTATTTTTGGAGGGGGAACACCCATTATATATTCCTTTCTAGTATATGGAGGCCCGCTAAAGTGTCTGTAACATCTTCCAGGTCTTAGTGGCATAATCATCACATCACGGTATTTTTGCTTTGTGAAATAGTGACGTATGCCAAATATAAATAGTTAACTCAGCGCGCATTTTAGATTTTTATGAAGATCTTTGAGGATGAAATGATGTTATAGTACTGGCTCGGCAATTATTATGTTGTCCTTTACACGTAGTATTCTGACGAAAACGTGAGAGTTAATGGGAAGATTATTAGAATTTATTATGGTTATTGCCCTGCCTCTTGCCACAGCAATTTTTTGGCCTTTAAAAAGACCGTTTTCCACGATTTTAGCTTTGACTTTTTCATATTTTTTAAAGGGAATGGGTATTTTTTTAACTTTAAATATTCCGAAGTCAGTTGGAGATAACTTAAGTTTTACATTAAATATTTTTTCCCAGTAACTTAATTGCTCGTAAAATTTTCTCCAAGACATTGTACTAGCTCCCTTTGGTTTTCTACCATATTTGTGAAGTTCATATTTTTGTATACCTAATGGGGGCCACTTTTTACCAGCACCAATAGTTTTAGCATATTCAATAATTTTTGGAATTTCTAAGTCATTGAAGGGAGGGATCCATACAGGCGCGATTAACAGATCTATTTTAGAACTATTGGCAATATACTCGGCAAGTGAAAGTATGCGTGTTACATCATAGCTCTCAGTACCAGATAAATTCTTAGCAAGAACAGGATTTAACGCGTCAATTGATAAATTTATTCTTGAAAGACCTGCGTCTGCTAAATCATCTATTAATTTTTCATTCAAAAGAAAACCATGTGTTTGCATAGAAATTACATTGATTCCACTCATGTTTCTAAGCTTTTGCACTAGATCTACAATGTTAGGGTAGGTTAAAGGGTCACCTATAGTATCTATGTGGGCTTCAATACTCTTAATTCCTTTATATTCAACGACTTGTTTTATATAAAACAACAAATAATCTAATTCAACTAAAAATTCACACTGTCTCTTCTTTGAATTTGGTCCAGCATCAGTAGAACAAAAGATACAGGATAATGGGCAAAGAGAAGAGGGACGTATTTGAATAATATTTGTACCTCTATCTATAATTCCAAATGCTATACATCCAATTAATGGTATTTCACTATCTTGCGTAATTTTGACCATTTTTTTATTAAATTTCAAATTATCTGGCGTGTAATACATGGAAATACTCACTACAATTTAAATTGTTTAAAGTTTGAGTAAAATTTATTTTTGAAGCTATGGCGAAATATTATGGGGGGATTCGCACCAGACGGACCTGAACGAGAACGATCCCTCGATGACGCTCAGGGCTACCCAGGTGCGATACACCTCCAGGTGAAGTGACTCTAAACCCGTAGGTGAGAGAGCCATGGGAGTGAGAAGTAATTTCTCACAATGAACATTGGTGATCGCCTACGGGGTACACTCACTTCACCTAAAAATGCATCAAACTAATTAAGTATACATCAAGAATTTTTCACAAAATTTTTCATCCCTTCTAGATTTAGTTGATGAGATGGGTCTTAAATCAGCATCCTTAACTAAAGGGATTACAAAAATTTGCAACGGATTGAGATGCTTCCCTTTTCGGATATTATTAATCTCTAGGGCGCGTATCAATGTCTCTTCACTAACTACAATGGCAGATATATCTTCATTAAATATTGTTGGACCGTATGGGTCATTTAGTGTGATTATTTTTGCACGGTCATGTAGTTTATGAAAAAGTAGAAGTGAAAACAGATTTCTTTTTCTTTTATCGCATGATTCTATAAAATGATTCTTATTTCTTGCAAGAGCATCACTAGTAACTCCAATTAAAACGTTTTCACTTATTTCGAAACATTTTAAGAGTAATTGTACATGGCCTAAGTGAAAATTATCAAAGGTTCCACCAACGGCGACTACCTTTTCATTTCGCATAAATTTCAATATTTAAGAGAGGATATTACACTTAAAATATTTATTTGCATATAAATACCAGAATTATTTCTTGATGGTTTTGCAGTGTTTACTTTCTTCTAAAAACAACGTTATAGGAAGTTGATAAGTTATTTTTATTTTATTTTCTTTTCTGCTTTTAATGGAAATGTTCTCCCTTAATCACAGTATTAAAAATGGTATTTAAATTATGTTAAGTGCAAGGGAAAAATATTTAGGATTTATTTCCATTTAAGTTTATTAGATTTGGGGCCGTGAAGGGCCGGGACCTTAAGGGCGGCAAGCCGTAGCTCAGTAAGGTAGAGCGGCGGGCTCCAGAGCAATAAGATGGAAAAATAAGGACCTATATATGGGATGATGAAACTCTGGAGCGAGGAGAAACCCGTTGGTCGTGGGTTCAAATCCCACCGGCCCCATCAGTCTTTCAAATATAAATTGTTTGGTTGCAACTACCATGATTTATATGATCATTGAATAAAATATTGGAAATTCTGTAATAATAGTTAGATGCCAATCGATGCTTCATGAAAAAAGGTAACATTATAATAACTTCATAAAAAAGTATAATTTATTTACCTTTTTGCATGTTTTGGGCAATATTTCTCTATTATTTTTGGATCTATTCGCTTCCAATCGCTTTCAGGGATATGACTTGAAAGTAAATCCCATCCGATGTTTAAAGTCGTTTCTAAGCTTCTATTTTCATATACTCCTTGTGCTATGAAATTCCTTTCGAAGGCATCCGCGAACTCCAAATATTTTCGATCTTTTTCAGTTAATGCTTCTTCTCCAACAACTGCAATTAATCCTCTTAGTTCAACTCCTTCTGCATAGCAGTAATATAGTTGATCACTTAGCGATTGGTGATCTTCACGTGTGTATCTAGTTGCTTCTTTCATTAGTCTTGAAAGTGAAGGTAACACATTTATTGGTGGATATATACCTTTTCTATGTAGATTACGATCTAGATATATTTGACCCTCAGTTATGTATCCTGTCAAATCAACTACTGGGTGAGTTATATCTCCACCAGGCATTGTGACTATAGGCATTAATGTTATGCTCCCTTTTCTATTCACTATTCTTCCGCATCTTTCATAAATTGTTGCTAGATCCGTATATAAGTATCCTGGATATCCTCTTCTTCCCGGAACTTCTTCTCTTGCAGCACTTATTTCACGCAATGCTTCACCATAATTCAGCATATCTGTCATTATCACGAGAACATGTAGATCTTGCTGAAATGCAAGGTATTCCGCTGTTGTGAGCGCCAGTCTTGGTGTTATTATTCTCTCTATTGCAGGATCCTCTGCTAAATTTAAGAACATTACTAATCTGTTCAAAGCTCCTGTTCTTTCAAATTCTTCTTTAAAGAACAATGCATCTTCCATTCCTATGCCCATTGCTGCAAAAACGATTACAAACTCTTCCTCCTTTCCAGGTATGGTAGCTTGTCTAGCTATTTGAGCTGCCAATATGTTATGTGGTAAACCAGACTCTGTAAATAATGGTAGTTTTTGTCCTCTACTTAATGTATTCATGCCATCTATTGCTGATATGCCCGTCTGTATAAATTCTTTAGGATATTCTCTTGCAGATGGATTTATCGGCGCGCCGTTCACGTCTAATTCATCTACAGCTAGTGGTAGCGGTTTATTATCTATCGGTTCTCCTCTACCATTAAATATTCTCCCAAGCAACTCCATAGAGACTGGAAATTTCATGGTTTCTCCAGTAAATGTTACTGAGGTGTTCTTTGTATCCAAACCTCTCGTTCCTTCAAAAACTTGAATTATTGCATAACCAAATCCTGTTTCAAGCACCTGTCCTGTTCTTGTTTCACCATCCGGCCCCTCTATTTTTACAATTTCACCATACAGTGCCGACTTTACACCTTTTACCACTAATAATGGCCCACTTATACGGCTTACAGTTTTATATTGTACTCCCCCTTTTGACGCCCACGTTTTTTCCTGCATTTGCTCATCACCCCTCATGTTTTAAGGATAAAAATTGATTTTTTAATTCGCTCATTATATGTTCATATACTCTCTTGAATTCAGATGATTGAACTATTTTCATTCTTGCTATTTCATCTTTTATTGGTAAAGATGTTATTTTAGTTAATGGTACTCCCTCACTCAATTTAACCCTTGCTTCTTTATGGAATTGGAGAATAATCTTTAACATCATGTAACTTTTTTCTATAGGACAGTAGGAATCAACTGGATGATATGCATGTTGTGTAAGAAAGTCTTCTCTTATCATTCTTGCCACTTCAAGAATTTCTCTATCACTTTCTGGTAAAGCGTCAGGACCAACTATTTTCACAATTTCCTTTAATTCGTCTTCCTTTTGAAGTATTGATAGTGCTTCCTTAATTAGTTCCGGCCAATCTTCCGCCACATTTTTAGTGTACCAATTTTTTAATGTGTCCACATAAAGGGAATAACTTGTTAACCAGTTTATAGCTGGAAAGTGTCTTCTTTCTGCCAAAGATTTGTCAAGAGCCCAAAAAACTTTAACTAATCTTAATGTAGACTGTACAACTGGCTCTGAGAAATCTCCACCAGGCGGGGAGACCGCTCCTATTATTGTCACTGACCCTATACGTTTTTCCTTGCCTAATGTTATTACTTTACCAGCTCTCTCGTAAAATTCAGCTAATCTTCTACCTAAATATGGGGGGAAACCTTCTTCTCCAGGCATTTCCTCAAGTCTTCCGCTAATTTCCCTAAGTGCCTCAGCCCATCTAGATGTAGAATCCGCCATTAATGCTGTATCATACCCCATATCTCTAAAATATTCTGCTATAGTCACACCAGTATATATGCTGGCTTCCCTTGCTGCTACTGGCATATTGCTTACATTTGCTATGAGTATTGTTCTTTCCATTATGGGCCTATTCGTCTTAGGATCTATTAGTTTTGGAAACGCCTCTAATACTTCGGTCATTTCATTACCTCTTTCTCCGCAACCTACATACACTATAACTTTTGCATGAGCCCATTTGGCAAGTTGCTGTTGTGTCACAGTTTTTCCTGTGCCAAATCCTCCAGGTATGGTAGCAGTACCTCCTTTTGCTATTGGGAATAGTGTGTCAATAATTCTTTGGCCAGTTAATAAAGGTTCATCTGGTGGCAATTTCTCAAGGAATGGTCTCGGTACTCTTACTGGCCATTTTTGAATCATATTTAAATGAAATTCCTTATCTTCATCTTTAAGCGTAAGTATGGTATCCTCAACTGTATAATCACCCTCCTTACTAATATCGATGACAGTCCCTTTTAATCCTGGGGGAACCATAATTTTGTGTTCGATCAATGGAGTTTCTTCTACTTTCCCTATAATATCCCCGCTTGACAATTTATCCCCTGCTTTAACTAATGGTGTGAAATGCCACTTTTTGTTTCTTGGTAGTGCAGGCATGGTTATTCCTCTATGTACAAAGTCACCAACTTTGCCCCTTATATCTGGCAACGGCCTTTGAATCCCGTCGTATATTTGCCCAACAAGTCCAGGTCCCAGTTCTACTGAAAGTGGCCCTCCTGTTGGATATACTGGGTCTCCAGGTTTAAGACCCGTTGTTTCTTCGTATACTTGAATTACACTTACATCTTCTCTTAGTGATATTATTTCACCTATCAATCCTTCATGACCTACTTTAACCACCTCATAAATTTTTGCATTCACTAACCCCTTAGCGTAAACAACAGGACCAGATATTCTTATTAGCATGCCAACGTTTTCTACGACCATTTCGTACCAACCCCACTAACTAATTAATACTTCAATACCTATTGTTTTCTTTATTATATTCCTAATGAACTCTGCGGTTGTAGAAAATCCTCCTTTGTCTGGTATTTCAACTATTATTGGAAACTCCTTTTTATATAATTCCTTAATATATTGTCTTATTTGATTAGCCAAACTTTCGGTTATTATGATGATACGTACTTCTGAAGCTTTTGATAATTTACGTATAACTTCTTCTGCTTCCTTCCCATCACTGATTGTATAAGCCTTCTTTAAACCAGCCAACTTAAATCCTACTGTTGTGTCAAAATCAGCTATTAATGCAACGCCCATGGTAGTTCACCCTCACCTTCCGATATACTTCTTGTTATTATCTTTTTAATCTCACTAGCATTTCTTTCAAGTATTGCTTCTAACGTGTTATCGTATACTATATTTCCATCAGGTGTTGACACCAGTACTCCACCTACTTCGCTTATGTTATCAAAAATTATTGATACTTCAACTTTTCTTTCACGTATTCTTTCTTCAATCATATTCTTCAACTCCTCAATATTAATGTTGAACTCACTATCACAAAATGGGCATTTTATCTTCAATGGTTTAGCCATACCCTCTTCTAAGGATTCGATCCCACTACTTACAAATTCAAATAGATCCTCGGTAGCAAGAGGTGAAATTTGAATCGACTCAATCTCAACTTTTCTTTCACGTATTCTTTCTTCAATCATATTCTTCAACTCCTCAATATTAATGTTGACATCCTTGTCTTTCGAATCAATTTTTATGATGAGCTTCTCACTACCTACAGCTTCGCAGCCCTCTAGTATTAGTTCTTGTAAGAAAGATGCATAGGCAGCAGTCTTCTTAACTTCGTGGAATCTTTTTTTCACTTCATTCAAGATTTCATTAAAAATTCTTTCCATTTCATGCAACATCATTTCTCTTATCTTTAAATTAATTTCAGTAATTCTTCTTTTTTCCTCCATTTTAATAGTTTCATAAGCTACTTTTACTTCTTTGTTTATCATCTCTTCCGCATCTTTCTTTGCTTTGTTTATTATTTCCTCTGCCTGCTTTTTTGCATTTTCTATAATGGTTTCAGCCTCTCTCTCAGCTTCCAATATAATTTTATTAGAAATATTTTTCGAATCCCCAAATACGCCCTTTTTAATAGTTTTACTTGCCATGTTTCAACACCGCTCTTATTATTTCATTAATGATGCTTTCTTTATTGTCTTCAATCATCTTACTTATTTTTTTGATGAAAGCATAATTTCGTTCCAACTCCTCATTCTCATATTCTCTAAGTCGATGCTCTGATTCCTTTTTCAAAATGTCTATTTTTTTATAAATCTCTACTTTTACTTCTTTGTTTATCATCTCTTCCGCATCTTTCTTTGCTTTGTTTATTATTTCCTCTGCCTGCTTTTTTGCATTTTCTATAATGGTTTCAGCCTCTCTCTCAGCTTCCAATATAGTTAATAATGTTGGTTTGAGACCCCCAGTAATAGGTTTCTTATTCATACAATTTCATCACTACTTCATTGCTACCATTATTTTAATATTTTTCACTAATCTGCTTTTCTATATCTTCCAACTCTAATATATTATTGCAGAAGATGCATCTTAACCTGATTGGCTTTTCAGATATGACTTTGAATTTTGGTGTTATAGGTTCTCTTTCGCTTCTCGTTATACAAGCAGGATTGGTGCATTTTAAAATGTTAATTATTTCTCCTGGTACACTTATTTTATATTTTTTGACAACATTATAATCCTTTATTATATTTATCGTTGCAGTAGGAGCTATCAATGCAATTTTATTTACTTCTTCAATTTTTAGTTCTTTCCCTTCTATTTTAACAATATCTTTTTTACCATATTTTTTGCTTGGAACATTACAAGCAATCGTTACTATGAATCCCTCTCTTCCCGTTATTCCTAAAATTTTCAAAACACTTAATGCATAACCAGCAGGAATATGATCTATAACAGTTCCTTCCTTTATCTTCTGGACCCTAAGCTCATATTTTTCCATTTTATCCACCTTTCTTCCATTTTATAATTTTACTTACTTAAAAATATCTCCTGCTTTGGTTGTATGTTGCATGAAAAATTGAGTCATAAAGACCAAAAAACTTTATTTCTTTTTTTGTAATTGATATGTGGTGAAAAATTGTGATGCTTAAAGGTCGTGATCTAATAGAAATCACAGATTTAACCCGTGATGAAATTGAATACCTATTTGAATTGGCTAATAAAATGGAAAAATTTGCAAAGTCAAAATCTTATTTATTGAAAGATAAAGTACTAGCATTGCTTTTCTTCGAACCTAGCACACGAACTAAATTAAGTTTTGAAGCTGCAATGTTAAGACTAGGAGGGGACGTTATTGGGTTTTCAGAACCTTCCACGTCTTCCGTTGCTAAAGGTGAAAGCTTAGCCGACACTATAAGAGTGGTGGAGAACTATTGTGATGGAATTGTTATTAGACATCCATTGGAAGGCGCAGCAAAGTTGGCTGCAGAATTATCGAAAGTACCAGTAATAAACGCGGGTTCAGGTGCGCTTTCACATCCAACACAAGCACTATTGGATCTTTACACAATATATAGGGAGAAAGGTAAGATCGATGGTCTAAATATAGCCCTTGTAGGCGATTTAAAGTATGGACGTACTGTTCACTCTTTGGCTTATGCGCTTACTTACTATGATGTAAATCTTTACTTCATATCTCCTCCAGAATTGCGTATGCGTCGTGAAGTAATAGAAGACTTGACGAAGGCGAATGTTGAATTTAAAGAGTATTTCGATTTTAGAGATGATGTTTTAGGAAATTTAGATGTATTATACGTAACGAGAATACAAAAGGAGCGTTTTCCTGATCCAGCTGAATACCAAAAAGTGAAGAATTCATATAAAATAACTATTGACATATTAAAAAAGTGTAAACATGATGTAATGATAATGCATCCGTTGCCAAGGGTTGACGAAATGGATTATCAAATAGACTCTACGCCAAATGCAAAATATTTTATCCAAACGTACTATGGCTTATTAATGCGAATGGCATTGCTTTATGCAATACTTGGTGAAGCTCCATTACAATAGATACCCTTTAACATTTTTTGTTTCATTATTTGTATCTGTCATGTATGTATTTACATTTTTTGAGTAGTATTCTAATGCAGCCAGTGAACGCCCACAATAATCGCATCTTTCACGTTTTCCATGCATTAGTATTCCACACTTTTTGCAGTATGTAAAATCAAGCGAAAATGTAAATGCGGCAACCCTATTATTATATATTATTTCTTTAAGGTATTTGTAAAACGTATCTTTTGGTGGAATCGGCTCTATGAGAGGTATATTTAAACAGTTGCCTCCTAACATTTTCTTATGAAATATTCCTTCTATTTCGATTCGTCTATTTAATGGTACGTAGATGTCATATGGAATTATAGTATTCATTGAATATTTTGAAATTCTTCCATTCACTTTCTCTTCAATAATTCTAAAACCATAACGAATACCGTCTGCAATGAATAATCGTCTGCTAGGATCTTCAATGCTTATTTCTGTAATTTTTATTTTTGGATGATCTTTTAGAAGTTCAAGTGTTTTTTCAACAATTTTCTTAGAAAAATTTAGTGCTTCTTTTTCTTGATGTATATCTTTATTCATGTGAATCCTCGTAGCCTCAAATAGCCCGGCAAATCCGATTCTTCCATATCCCTCATCCATACAATAATAACTTTCACCATCTACTTCCAAGGAAAGAAAGGGTAATGTTCCTCTAACTAGTTTTTCTTTTATTTTTTCCTTTCCATAATTTATGGCATTTATGCTTAAGTTAATAGTTTCTTCTAATTTTGAAAAGAATAGAGAATCATCTCCCTTAGATTCAAGTGCTATCCTGGGTAGATTTATTATAACGGTATTTAATGTGCCAGTATTATTTCTTTCTCCTAGGGAGCTATCTATCCTCGATAAATCCCAACAATAACTTGATTCTATATTATTTTCCCATTCTGAACTTACAATAATTGGTGTGCACCATTTGTGGACTAATTCACAAACTTTAGATATTTCCTCATCAAAATTTGTGCTTTCAAAAACAAATTTATCCATCTTTATTATGGGCAATGGTGTAAGAAAGGGTCTTTTTCCTTCATCTCCAATTGTAAGTGCTTCAATAAATGCTTTGAATAACAATACCTTTTCTTCAAAAAATCCGTCTTTTTCTAAACTTTTATCAAGCCTTAAGCCTATCGCCACTGATCTAGGAGACCTTAGGATTCCAGGTATTTGATTTAAACTAATAATCATCTTTCTAACTTTTGCAAATATGTCATCATAACTAATTCCACTTATAAAATGAGATAACATAACATTAATATCGTCAATAACTTGTCCTACTGAAATCTGGTTTTCCACTAGTTGAGTGATTTTTATTGTATTTTCCAACGCTTCATCTATAGTTTTGGCCTTACTGATTTTGGGAATAAATGCGCTAGATAAGTTATTAAAAGTTAGGTCATTGTTTAGTACTTTTTTAATATTATGGTGAATAGTTTCTGGCATAACTCCCCAGAATGATAGATTGTTTAAATTTATAGCCCCTGAAATATGTGCATCTGAAATATCTCTTGGAAGTTCCTTTATTAATGCGTATTCACTCATAACTGAGTTACCTGCTCTTAGGTATGTGGTTAAAGGGGAAGTTATGGTAGGCGTCTTCTCATTGACTATTTTTTCAACATCGTATACGGGCAGACCCAACCTTGTCATATCATGTCTATAATCCTCTAAGTTACGTTCCAGGAGTATTGAGTTTACTATTTCTCTTATTAATGGGGCGGTTAAGTACTTTATATTGCTCTTCAAAATTCTTTCTTCAGCTTCTTTGGCTATTTCTTCTGCAATTGATCGTGGAGCTTTAGCTTCACGCATTAATGCTTCAACTATTTTTCTTCTTTCAAATGGCTCCATAGTTAAGTTGGATGTTCTTACAAGATATTTGCCTTCCCTCTTTATAATATCCCCTTTTATTTTTTGCAATAAAAGCACAACTTCTTCTCCAAAATCAGTTAATTCATATTTCCTTTTCTCTTCATTTTCTCTTACAAGACCAGCTTCGATTAGTATTTTTAAATGATGTGCAAATTTTCCTGAATCTGTTCTGGGAGACATGTTTAGGTCTAACATTAAATCAGTGAAGCTACTTTCTTTTGAAGAATACAATTTTAGTAAAATTTTTGTACGTGTTTCGTTTCCAATAGCTTTAAATACCTTGTTCAAGCTATCCTCAGAAAATTTGCTCATACAATATAGATTAAGAGCATGCAAAAGTATATTACTCTTACCTTCATAGCATCTTGTTATTTATTTTCTAAATGTAAGTTTCTTCAAATTTTCTACCATTTTTTCAACACTTTCTATTTTTGACAGAACTAATGGTATTTGCTCTATAGTCGCTAACTTTATGGCCAACTCGTCTATACGTTGTGTACCATGCATAACGACCATGGCCGGTTTTATTGGGTATACGCGTACAGCAACCATCGGCGATCTTCCTATACTAACTTTAGTGAAGATCAACGCTCTCATGGAGGTTTCTCCCATCAACCTGAAGAAATCTATTCCTGAAAGTTGTTCTATGCATTTTATACTGTCGACGATAGTATGCCCAAATATTTTCCTACCGGATAAGTGGCTGCAAGCAATAAGTTCTCCCTTCACACTTAAGCATATATCATTTACAGTAACTGGTTCTGCGTACTCCCTTATATCTATAATAGCATTTTTGGGCATGTCTAAAAGCATGTTGGAAAACTCTTTTATCTTTTTACAGCCCCGTTTTCTATCAATTTCGACTAATGCATTAACAAATTTTTTAATAAATTTGGAACCAGGTATCCTCCTTCCCACTTCATAATCACTTATAACTGAAGGTGTCACTTGCATAATATTTGCAACTTCTACTTGAGAAACTTCGAAAATTTCTCTCCATTTTTTCATGATAATCCATGGTTTATCAGATAATATTATTTCTCCTGCTATTCTTTTTGCGATATCTTCTTCTGTCATCAAAATTCCATACATAATTTGAGCCTAAAAAAATTTATTATCTTTCAACTATATTGATTAGAGAAATAAGAAGTATGTGGATTGGGATTTGTCTGGGGCCGTAGGCTAGCCTGGAAGGCTGCGGGGTTAGGGTTACCCCCCCCATTGGGTCCCCGTGACCGGAGTTCAAATCTCCGCGGCCCCACACATAAAATCTTTTAAACAATTAAAGTTGTTAATTTTAAAGCTTGAATTCACTAAATATTTATTTGAGGATATCATGAGTAGATGTCATGACAATGATGCTAAAATTAGAGAAGCATCCGTTAATGATATAGATGAAGTATACTTAATTGAGAGGTTGTCATTTCATGAACAAGAAGTTTACCCTAAGGATTTATTAAAATTTTATTTAAGTATTGCCCCCAAAACGTTTTTGGTAGCGGAAGTCGGGGGAAAAATAGTAGGATATGTTATAGCAGTTATTAGACGAGGTTATATTGGCCACATAGTGTCAATAGCAGTAAACCCCTCTTTTAGAGGAAAAGGATTTGGAAAACTTTTAATGATAAAAATCGAGGAAACTTTAAAAATATTGGGATGCGCTGTTTTAAGACTTGAAGTAAAAAAGACAAATATCGTAGCTCGCAATTTGTACTTGAAGATTGGTTTTGTTGAAGCATATGAAGTGCCAAATTATTATTTTAACGGTTGTGATGCGATAGTGATGTTTAAGTTGTTGCCAGAATGTCGTCAAACGTTAGTATAGTCAATGTAGGTGGACGTCTAATTATGCTTCCTACTCTAGCGCCTATTATGTATTTAACATCTTTTTCTCCCGCGAGATCAACTATTCTCTGTGTAACCACACCGTCGAAGATAATCCCGTAAATTTTGTTTTGTTGTTGCATTTCATTTATTAAGTCTCTTACTGATGTTTCTTTTATTTTTTCTCCCTTCTCATCATATAAGCTTGCTTTTAAAGTTCCTACGTGTTCTTTCACCTTTTCAATAATGTTTTCAGGCAATGCTACTTTTACTTTTTCTATAGAGGGACGTTTCATTTGAAGTTCTAAATATTCTTTTGCTGGAATCATATTTGATAAACATTTAGCTATTTCCTTTGCTGTCAATTCTTCAACTTCTTTTCCAGGTGGAGCTTGTGCTATATAATCTATGTCTGCTACCTGTAATAATTCTTTCAATATTAATTCGCCAGCTCTATCTCCATCTACAAATGCTATTGTATTCTTCTTTTTTGAAAGCTCAATTATGGTTTTAGGTATTGACGCACCTTCAATTGCAATTACATTTTTATACCCATGTTTAAGTAGGTTGATTACATCGGCTCTCCCTTCAACTATTATTATAGTATCGTCTTTAGTGACCCCAGGTCCTGCTGGAAGCCCTTCCTCACCAAATTTAATTATTTCTGACGCCCGTATCTCACTCATTATTTTATCCAATAATTCTTGCGTATCTATGTTTGATTCTTTTTTCCATTTGTTTAAAATTTCCTTAGCTCTCTCAATAATCTGCTCTCTTTTTTTCTCTCTTAGATCTTCTATACTTTTCAAATAGAATTTTGCAGAACATGGACCTACTTTGTCTATGACCTCTATTGCTGCCACGATCAATGCAGTTTCAGCTTTATCTAAACTTGATGGTATAATGATTTCCCCAGTAGTTTTTCCTCCTTCGCTGTTTATTTTAACTTCAATCCTACTAATTCTTCCCGTTCTCTGAAGCTCTCGAAGGTCTAGTTCTTCACCAAGTAAGCCTTCTGTTTGCCCGAAGATAGCACCTATAATGTCAGGTTTTTCAACAACGCCATCTACTTCAAATCCCATGACCACATTATATTTTGCGGTAACTGGAGCACCTCCCATTTAAGACCCCTCTTCTTTTTATTCATCCCCTTCTTGTACATTTACAAGTTTTGAGAATTAAAATTTATAATTGCTGGTTTATAAATATTCTTTTAGCATGATTGTAAATAAATATTCTGTTTCATGCGCCTCGGTAGCTCAGCTCGGTAGAGCGGCGGCCTCGTAAGCCGTTGGTCGCGGGTTCAAATCCCGCCCGAGGCTCCAATTTTATTTACAATTTTGAAATAAGTAAGAGTGAAATATAATATTTGGTGGGGCCGGTGGGATTTGAACCCACGACCTTCGCCGCCCGAGGGCGACGTCATACCCAAGCTAGACTACGGCCCCAAAATGCTCATTTAATGAATCCTTCTTTTCTCAGAATATCTCTAGCAACAATAACACCGGTAGCAGCAGCTATAACAATACCTCTAGATACACCTGCACCATCACCTGCCACATAGATATTGGGAATGTCAGTTTCTAGAAATTGATTAGTTTTAACTCTCTTGGCGGAAAATTTTACTTCAGGAGCGTAAAGTAATGTTGAGGATGTTGCTACTCCCGGAATTATTTCATTGAGAATATCTAACCCTTCTAATATGTCTGTTAGAATTCGATGTGGTAAAACCATTGATATATCTCCAGGAGTGACGGATTTCAAGGTAGGCTGAACATGCCCTTGGGATATCCGTTTCCACGTTGACCGCCTACCCAGTTTTAAATCCCCAAGTTTTTGCAGTATGGGTTTACCGCCACCAAGTATTGTTGCTATACGAACTATTGAAAGACCAAAGGCTGTTGTATCTTCTATAGGTTCAGTCAATGATATGCGGACTAAAAATGCAAAATTGGTATTTGAAGATTGCGTCCCTGACAGCGAGTGTCCATTAACACCAACAGAACCATCATCATAGAATTCTTGCACAACGTATCCTCGATGATTGACACAAAATGTCCTTACAAAGTCATCATAGGTGTGGGTATATATGTGAAATTTTGGATCTCTATTTACCTCAATTATGGGGTCCATTACTACAGCAGGTACTTCGACTCTTACTCCTATATCTATTGGTTCTGGGTGAGTTGGTATTCCAAGTTTTTCCGCTTGTTGGGCAAGCCATGTTGCTCCAATACGTCCTGGTGCCAAAATTATGTATTTTGAATTGAGTAATTTACCATTCTCTAGCTTAACTGACCCTTTATTTATATCAACAACTTTCGTTTTTAATAAAAAACGTACTCCTCTCTTCTCTAAATCTAATTTAAAGTTTTTTATAACTTGTATAGCTTTGTCTGAGCCTATATGGCGTTGTGGAATTGGAATAAACTTCGCACCTACTGCAGCAGCCTTTCTCTCTAATTCTTCTATTTTATGTGGCTCTCCATAGTAGAGAGCTTCTGGAGCACCATACTTAAGAAATATTGAATCTACGTATTGAATTAGGTTCCAAGCTTCATCATTGCCTATTAGCTCAATTAGGTTACCTCCTATGTCTGGCCTTAAATTCAACAATCCACTGGATAAAGTGCCAGCACCACCAACACCAGACATTATATTACAGGGAGAACATTTACGACATATATAGTACTCATTTGCAGGACATTTTCTTTCTTCCACATCTCTACCTTGATCTATCACCAACAACTTTAAGTTGCTTTTGTATGATAGTTCGTAAGCTGAAAAAAGCCCAGCAGGTCCTGCTCCAACGATGATCACATCAAAATCTGTAGCCATAATTTCCACACTGTATAGAGGAAAACCAACAATATAAATGTGAGTAGTGATTAATAATTTTTATTGCTAAAAAGTAAATGTTGCTAGCAACGAATTTAATGTTAGTATTAACTTAAAATGAGATAAATGTGGGGATAAATGTATGGATGATATCATTGATTCACCTAATTTAGAATATTTTATAAAAAAATATAAAAAAGAATATCTAAAAGCATGGAATTTAGTGAATAGAGGAGGAGTAAAGAAATATATTTTCGTTCCTAGTGGTGTAGAAAGATGGATTGTTGAAGGAAAAAAGAGGAATTATATCGTTTTACCAAGCATTTTTTGTCAATGTGAAGATTTTTACATATCAGTTGTAATAAAGAAGAAGAAACAAATATGTTATCATTTATTAGCTCAGATGGTTGCAGAAAAAACAAAAAAGTACAAAGAGATAAAGGTGGGAGATGAATATTATTTAAAAATTATAACATAAGTTTGTATGAGATTATTTTGCATTTAAGAAAGTTAAATGCCTTAATTTTTATGAATATAATTTCTATTTTCCACCTTTTCTATCTTCCCATCTCTAATCCAGATTATTCTATCGCTTACTTCTAATATCTTGTAGTCATGTGTTGCACAGAATATGGTTACATTGTTATCTTTATTTATTTTCTTTAGCAAGTGCGTTATATTTAAACCTGTATTCAAATCAAGATTGCCAGTAGGCTCATCTGCTAAAATTACTGAGGGATTATTTGCTAATGCTCGTGCAATTGCTACACGTTGTTGCTGACCACCTGAAAGTTCTAATGGTTTATGGTTAATTCTTTCAAGTAAACCTACTTTCTCAAGCAGTTCACGCGCTTTTTTTGTACGTTCCTGCTTTGGGACCCCCGCAAAGATCATGGGTAGCGACACATTTTCTATAGCTGTAAGTATGGGGATTAGATTGAATGTTTGAAATATGTAACCTATTTTTTTACACCTTAACCAAGCTAATTCATATGCATCCAACTTCGAGATATCTATATTTTCTATGAAAACCTGGCCTTTAGTCGGTTTATCTAATCCTCCTATGAGTTTGAATAAGGTGGTTTTACCAGATCCGGAAGGTCCCATTAGCGATAAATACTCACCTTTTCGTATTTGTATACTTACATCTTCAACAGCCTTTATTATTGTGCCCCCAAGATGGTAATATTTCGTTAGATTTAAAGTTTCAACAGAATATTCAAGGGACATGGTTACACCTCATACCTTAATGCGTCTGTAGGGTTTATTTTAGAAGCGTGTTGTGCAGGGTATGCTGAAGCAATTACACTTATAATGATGGCAATTAATAGGGAGATGTATAGAATTTGCATGTATGCTATAAATGGAAGGGCGCCTCCATATTGAATGATTAGTATAGGAAGTGTAAAAATCATAGCTATAATGAACCCTAGGAATCCACCTATCGTGCCTATCACCAATGCCTCAAAAAGGAATAATTTCAGTATTAATACATTTCTTGCACCTAAACATTTCATGACTCCTATCTCTTTATACCTTTCTGCAACGGAAATTAACATTGAATTAAAAATCGTTATTATACATACAACTATAGATATTGTTGAGACCCATAATTGATATTCATTTAAATTAACTACAAACAAACTTGCATTAGACTTAGAAATATATGAAGAACTAATAATCATCATGGAAGAAACTAACGCAACGCCTAAAAAAACATTAAAAATGGAGAGAAGTATTCTACCTTTTCGTTTTCGCATATTTTGTATGGTTAAGTAAAGCAGATCTTTCATCGAAACTTTCATCAGTTGATTCTTCATAACTTATTCATTCATAATTTAATTAGCCACCAAATATTTAAAACTTAAATATTAAGAAAGACAACTTATTTCTGACAATTATGGAGGTAAGCTTACAGATCACAGTATTGACTATTTTCTCAATAGTTGTACTGATATTATCATTAAGTTATATGTTTATTGAAAAAGTTAAAGAAATAAAAAAGGAGTAAAGGTGGTAACAATGGGTAAAAAATATAAAAAGAAACTACCTATAAAGCCACCGAAAAAGATACCTACGGTTTTTCAATGCCCAAATTGTGGTAAAAAGTCAGTAAATGTTGAAATTGATGAAAATAAAGGGGAGGCAACTATAACTTGTGGAAATTGCGGTATAAATGTGAAGATAGAAATTCCATCTATTTTCACAGCTGTCGATGCATATGGTAAGTTTATAGATCTATATTACTCTGGAGGAATTAAAGTTGGTGAGGGAAAAGAACATGAGCATAAGGATGGGTAAGGTAGAAAAATATCTTGTTGAGAGAATAGAGCAAGAGGGAGCAATACACATCACTTTGATAGATCCAGATAAAGTAAATCTTGAGATAATAACTCATGTAAAAGAGGCTGTGGAAGCAGGAACTTCAGCAATAATGATTGGAGGAAGTATTGGAGTTTGTGAGAGAAATCTTGATGATATAATACTTAACATAAAAAAGGAAATAAAAGAAGTGCCAATAATACTTTTCCCAGGAAATGTTTCAGGAATAAGTAAATGTGCAGATGCCATATGGTTTATGTCCCTTTTAAATTCATCTAACACATATTATATAATTGATGCACAAGCACAAGGAGCAATAATAGTTGAAAGATATGGACTTGAGGCTATACCGATGGGATACATAATACTTGGAGAAGGAGGTGCAGCAGGATATATAGGCTATGCTAGGCCAATACCATATAATAGGCCAGAAATAGCTGCCATGTACGCGTTAGCTGGAAGCTATCTTGGAATGCGGTATATATATTTAGAAGCAGGCTCTGGTGCTAAAGAACCAGTACCTCCAGAAATTATATATGCTGTGAGGAAGGTAGTTAAAGGAAAAGTAATAGTAGGTGGCGGAATAAAAACAGTAAACCAAGCTATTAATGCCGTTAAGGCAGGAGCAGACATAATAGTTACGGGAACATTAATAGAGGAAGGAGATGGCAAACGTATAAAAGAAATAATAAAAAGTATCCGTAACAAAAGAGGATTATAGTGTAATATGATGATCTTATATTCCAACAGCATTATTTTATGGTTCCTATAGGAAACATAAAAATTAAGCAAATCTATTTAAAGAAGGGATAAGCTAAATGAAAGATCAATAGTGAAAAAATTAATTATAGTTTAGACAGTGTTAATTAGATGAATGAATTATGCATATTTTGATGAGTGATTCGTATAAAGAATATTTTAATAACCTTAAACTTAAAGTCAAAGAATTATATGAAATAGCGAATAAGGTTAAGAAGAATAGTTTTGATCCTTCACAAAAATGTGAAATATATTTGGCAAATAATCTTGCAGAAAGAGTTGAAGGATTACTTGCTGAATATGGAGTTACAAAGATATCAGAGAGGATAAATGAATTATTAAAAAATAATAGTAAGGAAATAGTTGCATTAAAAATAGCTGAGGAAATAGTATATGGAAAATATGGTGATTTTGATCTTGAGAAGCGCGCAGAAATAGCTTTGAGGGCAGCACTTGCAATACTAACTGAGGGAATAACCGCTGCACCAATTCAAGGAATAAACAATGTAAAAATAAAGAAGAATCATGATAAGACAAAGTATCTAGCTGTTTATTATGCAGGGCCTATAAGATCCGCAGGTGGCACAGAGCAAGCACTAACAGTATTTATAGCAGATTATATTAGGCAACTTTTACATTTAGACAAGTATAAACCTACCGATAACGAAGTAAAAAGATACATAGAAGAAATAAGATTATACGAAAAATATGTTGGAAAATTTCAATACCATAATAGCGAAGAAGAAATAGAAAAAGCGGTAAGGAGAATACCTGTTGAAATCACTGGATTACCCACTACTCAAATTGAAGTTAGTGTAAATCGCGATCTACCTAGAGTTGAAACAAACAAATTGCGTGGAGGAGCATGTAGAGTAATAAATGATGGAGTCCTTGGGAAAGCTTCAAAATTAATGAAGATTGTGAAATCAATAGGAATTCAAGGGTGGGAATGGTTATCAGAAATAAGCAAAAAGGAGGAGGAAAGTGAAGAAAGTTTTAACGAAAAGTATTTAGAAGACGTCATAATTGGAAGACCTATATTTGCACATCCATCAAAGGTAGGAGGATTTAGGTTAAGGTATGGTAGAAGTAGGAATACGGGAATAGCAGCGATAGGTTTGAATCCATATACTATGGCTATTTTAGGAGATTTCTTGGCAATTGGTACACAAGTTAAAACTGAAACTCCAGGAAAAAGCGGTTTAGTAATGTCTGTTGACACTATATGGGGGCCGATAGTAAAATTAACTGACGGAAGTGTAATTAGGATAACATCTCAAACTGATGTTGAAAAGGCTAGAGACAAAGTGAAGGAGATAATATTTTTAGGGGATATACTAATATCATATGGAGATTTTTTAGAAAACAATTGCCAACTTTTGCCAGCTGGTTATGATGAACAATGGTGGAGTGAGGAAGCACTGTTAAAAGTTAAAGAAAAATACAACAATTTAAGTATCTTAGAATCAAAAATACAGATAAGTAAGGAAAGATTGAAGGACATTATTTTTAATAATGTCAAACCATCTGCTGAGGAAGCCATAAAAATTGCTATGGAATTGGAAATCCCTTTACATCCGATTTACTCATATTATTGGAAGGGAATAAGCCCCAGCGATATACTTTATCTTAGGAATTGGATTTTAAATGAAACAAGAGAGGATATCGATCTAAATAATGTGGCTTTAGATTACGATCAAAAAATAAAGATAATATTGGAAGATATATGGGTGCCGCATGAATACGATCATGAGAAGAGGAAGATCATCCTAAACAAGGAAGATTTTAAAATTTTAGAAACATGCTTAAAAGAATATTCTGAAAAGATTCTTGAAGCAAAAAATGGTCTGGAAGCTATTAATTTAATTTCAAAAATTAAGATAAGAGATATTGCACCAACATTTATAGGATTGAGGATGGGTAGACCTGAGAAAGCGAAAGAAAGAAGAATGAAGCCACCAATACATGCTTTATTTCCTGTCGGAGTAGGGAAGAATAATAGAAACATAATTGAAGCTGCTGGAAATAAAAATGTTGAAATAGATGCAGCTCTTAGAGTCTGTGGGAAATGTGGAAATAAAACAATATACTACAGATGCAATGAATGTGGAGGGGAAACAATAGAAGTAAAAGTATGCAAAAAATGCGGTTTAAGTACAATTGAAGATAAATGTAGAAGATGTAATGAAGAAACAACACCCTTACGCAAACAAATATTTGACATTTATGAAGAGCTTAAGAGAGCATGTATAAATTTAGATGTTGCTTCTCCCCCAAGAGTAGTTAAGGGAGTAAAGAAGTTAATGAACAAACATAGAACACCAGAACCTCTTGAAAAAGGGATTCTAAGAGCAAAACATGATGTGTTTGTCTATAAGGATGGAACAATAAGGTTTGATGCCACAAACGCCCCCTTAACTCATTTCAAACCAAAGGAGATAAAAACTTCAATTGAAAAATTGAAGGAATTGGGATATACAAAGGATATTTATGGAAATGAACTAAGGAGCGATGAACAAATACTTGAATTAAAGGTACAAGACATTATAATACCAGTAGAAGCAGCAGATTATTTAGTTAAAGTATCTAGATTCATCGACGAATTACTTGTTAGATATTATAAGACCGAACCTTTTTATAACATAAAAAGAAGGGAAGATATAATAGGACATATAGTCATTGGTTTGGCACCTCATACCTCGTGCGGCGTAATTGGCAGGATAATAGGTATTACAGATGCTAAAGTATGCTTTGCTCACCCATATTGGCACGCCGCAAAAAGAAGAAATTGTGATGGAGACGAAGATTCAATAATTTTAGCTTTAGATGCTTTTTTGAATTTTTCTAAAACATACTTACCAGAAAAGGTGGGAGGATACATGGATGCACCACTTGTTGTAACTCTAATTATAGATCCACATGAGGTTGATGATGAAGTATTTAACATGGAAGTATGCAGCAAATATCCAACCGAATTTTATGAGAAGACATTAACAAATGCAGATCCTAAAACTGTAAGTGAAATTATTGAAAAAGTGAAGGATAGATTGGGGAAAATATCACAGTACGAAGACTTAAAGTTCACAATAGATACAACATATATTGATAAAGGACCGAAGGTTTCAGCATATAAGAAGTTAAGGACAATGAATGAAAAAATAATTCTTCAAATTAAGATGGCTGAAAAAATACATGCAGTTAATGTTAGGGACGTTGTGGAAAGAGTTTTACAGCATCATTGCATACCAGATCTTATGGGAAATCTGAGAGCATTTTCCACGCAAATTGTACGCTGTACAAAGTGCAATGCAAAATACATCAGACCTCCTCTTTCGGGTAAATGTAAAAAATGCGGAGGAAATCTTTCATTAACAGTCCATAAAAGTAATATAATGAAATACATGGCTTTTGCTGAAAACTTAGTTGCAAAATACAATTTGCCAGTCTATTATAAGCAAAGGCTAGATTTGATTAAAAGAGAAATACAATTGTTATTTGAAAAAAGTGAGAAGGGAAAGCAATCAAAGATTGTTGATTTTTTGGTATGAAATGATGAAACATAATTTTGGCACTATCATTTTATGGTTCCTATAGGAAACATAAAACTGTGTGAATTATCGTTTATTTTAAAAGGACTTGAATGAGATTAAAATCGCTGACAACCCCGATAAGATTACCATTAATGTCGACAACTGGGAGTAAATGAGTGTCTAGGTCCCTCATTTTTTTAGCACATTGATTTATTGGCGTTTCTTCTCTCACAACATTAACTTTATGCGACATTATTTCACTTATCGGTTTTTCAGGGAGCGTAAGTTTTTTGCTACCAATATATATGATCGTTAAAGAATCCCAATCCCATTCTTGACCTTCAACTGATGCCTTTAATGAAGACTTGTATTCACTCATTATAATGTCAGCATGATTGAAAATATCAGAAATTGAAAATGTTCCCACAACTTCAAGTCTTGTGTTTATAACTAACAAGGTTGGCACTTTTGATAATTCCATAATTTTCCATGCGACATTGATCGGAGTTGCATCCCACACAGCAATAACCTTTTTTTCCATGAATTCTTTAATAGGATAGTTGAACATACTATTGGTGAGTAATTTATAAACAATATCACTAATTGTTATTATTCCCACTAACTCATCCTGATCCACGACTGGTAGATATCTAATATTATGCTTAACAAAAATATGAACAGCGTCCTTGATGCTACTTGAAGGAGAAATATGTAAAGGATTTCGCATCATTACTAGTGCTGTTTGTTCCTCAGAAGGTTTCTCCAAAAAAGAAAAACGAGTGACCAATCCAACCAATTTTCTAGTGCCTTTTTTCACAACAGGTAAACATGTAACTTTATGTTTTTTCATTATTGCCAAAACTTCTGTTCGTGTACTTGGTACCTCACAGTATATCACATTTTTTGTCATAAAATCCTTAACGCATAATTTTTCATACATATACCTCCCCCTCTCCTTAATTATTCACTTTTTACATGTTATATTGTCCATGTTTTCTAATCGTAACAGAACAACTTAGATTGAAAGGATTGTTCAAATAATCTATGGGGCTTTAATCCTTTTATAGTTTTTTGTTTTGTTGTTTTACTTAAGATGATGATTTGAACTATGGGAGTTTATTTTTTCATTATTATTTTATGGTTCCTATAGGAATCATATGTTATATTGGACATTTGCATGGGTTTTGTTTACAACGAGGACAATATGAATTATATTTTGATTTAAATGCCTCTTCTAAGTTTATATTCAATAGATTAGCTATGGAAATAAGCCAAGCAAGCACATCAGCAATTTCACTTTTGATTTCAATTTCCGATCCATTCCTCAATGCTTTCGCAAGTTCTCCTACTTCCTCGATGAACCATATGAAAGTTTTTTCCAATCCTCTTCTACTATCTTTGTTGAAATATAGAGCTCTTATCATATTTTGAGCATCATTTAAGTTCATGTTTCATCGAATAATATTAGAATAATGATAAAAAAATATTTATCTTCAAAAGAGCTTTGATAATAAATGATAAGGATGCCAAAGAAGAAGAGAGATAGCACGTACATGCCTGTCACAGGGGCGGGGCTCATACGTTTTTTTGAGGAGGAAATGAAGGGAGTAAAGATCACTCCATTACAAATAGTAATAATAACCATGATATTCACCATAGTGATTATAATGGGAAACATGGGCATTTTTTCGTTCATAAAAATATGAGTATAAGAAAGTATAGCCAAGCATAATTTCATTAATGGGATAATAATTATTGAAAAAGAAGAAGGAAAGTTAGCAAAGATACATTTTATCCATCCATTATACCCATTGTATATATGCAGCTCCTATTTGAGATAATGTCACATCCCAATAACGTTTCTATTGCTGAAGGACCTGACTTAGTTAATGATCCCCTAAATTAGGAAAGTTTTAATTTATTTATCATAAAATGATGATGGCGGTAAATTGATGTGATTCCTGGTCACATTGATGTCACATATCACTTTTTATCACGTTAATTATAGTTTAAAAATTCTGTTCATTGACCTATATATGTTATAATTTATGTGAACAAGGACGTATAAAACATTTTTGATGTTATTATGTAAGATGTAGAATTAGTAGGGACAGTAAACCTTATTGAAAATTGTCAATAAATGAAATCACTAAAATATATTGAAGAAAATTGCGAGCAACCCTTCAATTTGAATTTAATAACATTTTCTGGGGAATGAAAAATAAACTTAAATTATGAGAAGAATTGGTTGTCGTCTAAATAAACTAAAAAGCATCATATCAATTTTAATATTCAACCGATATTATTTGGAAACAAACATCTAGAAGCCCTTTTTTAATATCCATGTTAATGACGTAAATCCCTGGAGTTATTTTCTTAAGCATATTTTAATAGTTGAGCCAAGAAAGTTCTTCAGTATGATTGGATATTCGTCCTAGAGATTTAAATGAAAAATCTTATTGAGTTTGACTTATGAATTAATTAGGAATTCCTGAAAATTTCATTAAATTTTAACCAAGTACTTCAGCAATATACATGCATTATACACATACCCCTGAAATTTCCAGGAATGTATAAATTAAGCATGGTTTGGCTATGCATATTATTAGAAGTTCTTATAGCAACATCTTACTAAAACCCTAGCCAAGGGAGACTCAGATCGTCATTCTTCATATTTGATATACAAAATAATAATATTTTAAAAGTGCTTAGAAGAAAGAAGGGGAAAATGAGAATGTTAAAATCAAAATTTATTATAAGGTTTAACTTGAATCAGGCATACATTAAATGATCAGTTATTACACCAATTATATTTGGGGTAGTTCCAATAGTAAAATCATTATAGAATAGAGAACTATGAATAGAGAAACACTACTATAAAAGAAAGATTATTGAAGATGCGAAGGAAAGTTGTTACCATTCTCTAACAGTAAAGTAATATTTTGGAGTTTTGGAACTTTAGAATAAAATGTTTAATAATATTAAAGTTAAATTAAGATACACTTTTATATTTACAAGACTTTCTTTTAATGTCTACGAGGCTGTACAGCATTTAATATTATAAAAGGATGAGGATGACGAAGTAACATAAATGAAAATTATAAATTATGAAAAATCAGAATACAGCAGAAAAGTATTTAGATAGAAAAGAGTGCCAGGTAATTGAAAATGTCAACGCATGATTAACATATTAATTTATAAGTCAGATGAGTTTTTAGAGCTATTGAGTATTTTAAATGAGGAACATAGTGGATGTTATGGTAAAGTTCAATATGTTCTATATGATCAACAGTAAATACGCCACAAATAAGTGACGGTCACATTTGTTGTATCACATTTATGTGATGATCATATTTGAAGACCATAAATTTATGTTAATTAAACCAGAGGAGAGGTACTGGTAGATGATGATTTATGAGGGAGATCCAGTAAAAATTCACATATAGTTATTTTTAGTTACCCAGGATATTGAAGCGGAGTAAGACATATTGTGATGACTGTAATGTTTCATCCAAAAGAGCTTTAAATAAGAAGTGATATAAAAGTCATATAGATGTAAATATGAGTGAAGAACATCGAGAAGGAGAAGATGCAAACACCATTGAAGAAACCTATAAGGAAATTATAGCCTATTTAGAATTGATTAATAGAAAATTTTCAAGGATAAGGATGCTAGAAGAGAGACTTGAGAACTTGGAAGAAAATTTAAACATTGTAATTAGTAGGATGCGCAGGATAGAGGACTTGTTGCGTGATTACATTGGTGCTTACGAGGAAAAGAGTAGAGGCCCCGTTATGCCCACACGCCCAAAGAGTTATATTGAAAAACCAATAATTGAAAAATCAAAGGAAACTGTTGAAGAAATGAAGGAGAAAAAAATAGCGACACCCATAAAAGAAGAAAAAACTGGTGAAGAAATAATGGATAAAATAAATACTTTAACTGAAACCGAAAAACAAATAATAAGCATACTTGCCAAAAACCCCGATATTAGAGGAGGAACAGCACTAGCTAGACGTATAGGGAAAACCAGGGAGCATGTAAGTAGACTTTTGAAAAAACTTGCAGACGAAGGAATATTGGTAAGGGATGAAAAAAGTTGGCCATATAAGTATATAGTCCCTGATAAAATAAAACAGTATATTATAGTAGATAATGATGTGAGATAGTGATTTTAAATCACATATCACATCACATAGAATTTAAAGCTTCAAGAGAAATGCGGTACATACGGTTTATTCTAGACCCTTTGCATGATAAAATTCCTGAGCGATTTAATCTTGATAAGTAAGATGAAATAGTATTCAAAGGTAATCGTTCCCCATAATACTTATAATATGCATCAACAACATCCTTCGTAGTAAACCAACGATCTTTAAACTCCTTTTCCAACAATAGTATTAGCGACTCTTTGATACTATTCCTTTTATGTGATATGTTCATATCTGTGATTTCATTTTGGGAATAATTATCACTAGGAAGCCCTGTTAATTCAACCAATTCAACCAATTGCTTTATTTTCTCAACGTTGAAGGATCCTTCAATAGAGATCGTGATTTTATTACCATCAGGAGACGTATACTGCAATAACCATTTCCCTCCTTTCTTTGAACTATGCACCAATACTATGCACCTCCAAACAGGCTGAGCTAATAGAAGTAAGGAAACAGTAATATATGGAAGTAAGAAAAATATAAAAGTTACTTTTTTTGCAATCAGTGTTTACGTCAGTATAAATATGATTAAAAGATAATTATAACCATGTTTTTAAAAAACGAGGAATTCTTGCCAAAAAAATCAATATGAAGTTTCCCCAGAAAACCAAATAGAGTTTAAATAGTATTTTTTTCCCTTTTTCCAAAATTCCATTGGAAATTATGGGGTTCGACTGTTGGCATCTAATTATTAGAAATATTCAAAAAGATGAAAGAGCATATAGAATGAAATTGAGGGAAATATTATCATTAAATCCTAAGTAAAGTGGGCAGCAAATAACCTTGACTAAACAGTGAACTATTAGCAAACTGATTTGATTAAAGCAAATGTTGTAACCTAGATCTATAAAATCAAAAAATGTTTTCGGTGATGATGTCAGTTAACATTAACTTCATTATGAAAGCTTTATTTCATGATGCTTATGATAGAAAGATTTATATATTGAAATTGAAGCATTTGTGAACATTACAATCATAGTTCATCATGTATAGAACATAAACTACTACATTAAAGCTTATTTGATAAGTAAATGTATCCATATGGCACTATGAATCTAATGAGAGAATTGAAACGAATGGTGAAATGCCATCATGAATTTTATCATGGTCTATGATTCCATATGGAACCATAAACCATCAAAAAAGTATGTTAAAGAAAGAAAGAGCATTTTGTGTAGTGACCTCAGAAACTAATTCAATGTTTATATTTTTTAACTCAGAAATCATTTTCGCTGAGTAAATTAAATTGGCAGGTTCATTTCTCTGGTTAGCATAAGGTGAGAGAACAGGTGCATCGCTTTCCAACATAATAGATTCTAATGGAATATTTTTAACTAGTTGCTGTTTTTGTGAGGACCTTACTATTGATGGAGGAATAGAAAAGAAGAAACCATTTTCTACAGCTTTTTTAGCCCAACTTATTTTACCATCAAATGCATGTAAGATTACCCTTTTTACATTTTCACTTATAAGGAGCTCTATAGCATCATCTCCCGCATTTCTTGAATGAACGATGATTGGTAAATTAACCTTTTTAGCAAAGGCTATCCATGAAATAAAAATTTCTTTTTGCTTATTTCTCAATGAGGAATCACGTATATAGTAATAATCTAGACCTACTTCACCTATACCTATGACTACATCAAGATTGTTGACTATAAAAGATTGATATTCTGTCAAAGTATTAATGTCAAAATTTGTGGGATCCCAGCCGCATGTTAAGAAGAGGAAATACTTGTGAGAGTTCATCAATTTTATAGTTTTCATCGCCTCATCTTTTGAAAAAGCACAAGATATTATGGCAATAACATTGGACTTCTTTGCCCTCATGAGGACTTCTTCACGATCATTATCAAAACACTCATCCATGATATGACAATGCACATCAACAAACCTCATAATTAACACCAACGGAAATTAGAACATCAAATTCTTGAAAATAGATCCCTAACCTGCTTTAATATGAATCTGAAGAATTCTTGCGTTTGCAACGGTCTAAGGCGATATGCAGCTACTATGATTCTTGCAAATATTTCATCAGATGGCAGGTCCTTTCTTTCAGTTCTTCCTATATACCGATATATTTGAGCACGGGTTATTCCAATTTCTTTTGCAGCTTTTGAAATATTACCACCACAAGCATCGATAACTAAGTTGAGTAATTTTACTCTTTCATTTAATGGAACAAATTGCGCCAGTTTTTGTGCTCTTTCAATATCAATATACGACAAGGGGCACCCCTTAATTTCTATTGGAGAATACTCTGATTAATTACTTTTGGTTTTATACATTAGATGAATACTCTATTAGTTAAAAGAGTTAATCAATATATAATGCTTTTTATAAAGAATGTTAGACATTTTAGTCAAAAATATTCGAAAGAAACATCAGGCTTACAACATTTTCAAGAATATTAACTTTTATTTCCAGTGGAAAAAGAGGGGGACCGCTCCTAGAGCAAAGAGGACCTGAGTAAAGGGGATTCCGGTAAGCATTTTTAATACTCCTGATATGCTCAAAACTATATTGAATATGGCTTTCAGTAGTGTGAAAAAGAGGGAGACGAATTGCTCATGTATTCAAAGCAGGACCTGAACCTTATGTTTGCGATTACATGTATTTGACTGCTCTAAACTTTAAGTAGATTCAGATTTTACTTTGTAAAGCTAGGTCCTGAAAAATAAGCTATGATCAAAGCTAAGTATGTTATCAAATTTTGCTTCAAAATATATATCATAGAATATTTTTCATTTTACCATACTAAAAATGCACGATCAAGTCCGTGTAACTTGCTTTCTTTCGTAGGTATTAACCAGAAGTATTGTAGGTATAGGCGTAGATCGTATGTTGGTATGATCTATTCCAGTAGTTACATCACAATAAGTTAATCTTACTTAGGCACTAACAGGTATATTTTGAAAAATATTAGATTAATCTTAAATTGCGACTATGTATAGTGTAAGAATTCCGTTTTAGAGAAGCTTGCCCCTCTTGTACTGATTTTGCTTAGAGCTGGAAAGTATTAAAACACTTTAATCAAATTTTAATGTATTCAAACTCGAGGATTGGGCCTATGGAAAGTTTTTTAAGATCAAAAATTGGGGATGAATGATCATGTCTAATTGTAAGGGCCATAGATTTAGCTCATGTTAAATTGAATAATTTTGATGAGGAGGTTCTGCTTCAATACGATTTTGCATTGTATATATACTTTGGTAGCGGGGGGTGGATTTGAACCACCGACCTCGGGGTTATGAGCCCCGCGGCATAACCTGGCTAGCCCACCCCGCTTTTAATCTATTTTTCTAATGTTGCTTTTCTGGGCAATAAGTTTTACTATTGCCCTTTTTTAATTAATGTTAGCGTGAAGAGTTTCGCTCCAATACCAATTTTTTATCATTTTTTGCTGCGAATCATTTACTCTTTCATTCATGTATCTTATTAATGGTTTTGTTAAATGTCTATGTGATCGTGGTGGCGGTAGATAGATTCCTTCATAAATGTTTCTCAAAATAACTTCTTCTTCCTTTCTTAAATTTATATTAGCCTTATACTTGCATTTCTCACATTCGAATCCTTTGTTTTTTCCTTCACTCTTCATAGTTGCTCCACATACGGGGCATTTTGGATTTCTTTTCCTAATGATTTTCTCCAATTTTTTTACATATAGTTTTTCCACATTTATTGTTAAAGTATTGTTGTGCTCTTTTACAACTCCGTAGACTTTTATTACATCCCCACATTGTAGTTGCATAGCTATTTTTTTAAGTCGTTTTGTAGGTTCATAAATTGCGCATTCAATAGCGTCGTTACATTCATCTGTTATGGCTAGTATTAAGTGGCCTCCTTTTATTATTTTTGGTGGGATAGAGATTTTGCCTAGCAGCTTTACAGCGTCATAGCACTTTAATTCTTTAATTCTTTTTATACCCCTGTAGTGCATATCTGTGCCTTGGTTTGTTTTATAAATCACCCATCTCTCTATAGGCTCATATACTTTTATTTTTTGGAATGCAGTCAGCAGAATTTCTGGGTTCTCCCCTCTTATTCCAAATAATACTGGATCAGGTCCTCTTGGAGTAATTAATATTCTATTTTTCTCGTAATCTATATTGTTAAATGTATAGGGTGATGTTAACTTATCCATTTCATATACGCTTTTTTCATCTATTTCCCTCTTTTTCCCATAATTCTCTTTCCTCCTATAAGCTAAGAGTTCGAATGTGTAATCTCCTTTGTCAAGTGTCAACCCTATTGCGCTTATTGCTCCTATAATGCCTCTTTTCTTATCGTTTAGTGTGAACAATTTTATATTACTTCTTTCTGCAATTTTTACTGCTTGATCTATATCTACCACTCTTCTTACACTCTCATATGCAAATTCTTTTAAAAAAATTGGCAATTCTCCTTTTAAGAATGCTATTGTCGGTTCTGTATTTTCATCTATGTATGCATTTTCTAAAACTTTTTTGATAACTTCTTCTTCAATTTTTGTTACTTCATTATGTATGGCCTCTATTCTCAATGCTATGGCTCCGTTACCTCTAGTTTTCCAAGGTATGTTTGGGTTTAACCTTATCAAATTTGGGTAATCTAGAAATTTTACTTTTTCATTTTTTAAAAGTTCTTCAATTACTAATGCTCCTATATATGTTGTACATCCACCGCTGAGTGAATCTGTATCATCGATTCCTATATGTATCTTTATGTGCATAAATAACATTAAAAAGTGGAGGGTGTTTTGCTAAATATTTTATTTTTTCCCTGCTTCAACAACGATCATAGTCAACGTCGATCGTACTTTACTCATTTTCCTTATCTTTAGTGTTATTATTTCTTTTAGCTTATCTATATTTTCTGCTCTGACCTTTGCAATAATGTCATATACACCGTAGATTACATACGCTTCTTCTACCCCCTCAATTTGTATAATTTCTTTTGCAACTTCTCTTTCAGCACCAATTTCAGTATTTATAAGTACGAATGCCATACTCATAATATTCTCCTTCTTAATTTATTACGAAACTAAAATTTAAGCTTTAGCAAATGAACTTTATATTTTGATGGTGTCTTTTTTAATGGTTAATGAGCTACCTCCTTTGTACGTTTGGCATTTGCATGAATGCGATCCTCATAAATGTACTTCAATAAAACTAAAAAAGCATGGTTTTGTCAAATTCATTCCATCTCTGAAATATGCAAATAAATCTTCTATAATTTTAAATCCTTTATCAAATAAAGTATTAAGCGTAACTGATAGATCGATAGTAGAAAAGTGGGGTTTAGTTGTCATAGACTGTTCGTGGAAAGACACTACTATTTTGGACAAATTTAAAAACATTAGTATGGGAAGAAGATTACCTTTATTTTTTGCTGCTAATCCAACTAATTATGCGAAACCATACATTTTAAGTAGTGTTGAAGCATTTGCATCTGCTTTAATAATAATAAGGAAGTTAGATCTTGCCGTAAGATTGTTATCTCTTTTTAAATGGGGTGAAACCTTTCTTTCCCTAAATAAATTGTTAATAGATTCTTATCTGAAAGCAAGAGATGAATTTGAAATTAGAAGGGTTGAAGAAGAGTTCTATCAACATTACGTAATTAAGTAGGGGTGTGTGGTGGTAGCCCACCTTTTGTTTTAGCAGGATTTGTCTAAGCGGCCTACCCGAGCCTCATGTGGCCCTCATAGGCTCCTTTTTGGCCTTACCCCCGCAAGCTGGCCGTTGCAACCAATCTTCCAGCCTCATCAATAGCTTGCTCGGCCTTTTACAAGGCCTATGCTACATCATCTTCATCTAGCTGGAAGGGGTGTCGTTTCTGTGCCACGCTAGGATTCTCATCCTACCCCTATAAGTGGGGTTGCGGTGCCACAATGGGGGTGGGCTTCCTCAGGCAAGGAGTATACTCCTTGCCCGGCGCCTGCTCCACCACTCACCCCCTAACATTGCCATGCATAGTTGGGAATATCGTTTGGCATATTTCGCAAGTTATACCACCTCGGGTTATTGGGAGTGGCGGGCTGAGTGCCTCGACCTTTCGGTCTTGGCACGTACACCCCCACCCCATCAACGGGATCTTCTATCCCCACCCTCGTCCCCAGCAGGGTATAGTCGCCTATACCCTCGCTGGAGAATGGCCGCCTATTTTCGGGGAGGGCTTCCCGCTTAGATGCTTTCAGCGGTTATCCCCCGTGGCGTGGCTGCCCGGCGCTGCCTTGTCAGACAACCGGTACACCAGAGGCCACGGCGCCCCGTTCCTCTCGTACTAGGGGCACCTTCCCCTCAGGCGGCCAGCACCCCCAGTAGATAGAGCCCGACCTGTCTCACGACGGTCTAAACCCATCTCACGTTCCCCTTTAATGGGCGAGCAGCCCCACCCTTGGGAGCTGCTGCACTCCCAGGATGGGAAGAGACGACGTCTGGGTACCAAACCGCGGGGTCGATGTGAGCTCTCGCCCGCGACGAGCCGGTTACTCCCGGGGTAACTTTTCTGTCATGTCCGGCCCCCACCAAGGGGGGCACGAACGTTCGCTAGGCCCGGGTTTCCCCCCTGTACCCCTTGCGTTCAAGGGTACAGTCAGGCCGGCTTTTGGCCTTGCCCTCTACAGCGGGTTTCTGACCCGCTTGAGCCGACCTTTGGGCGCCTGTGTTACCTTTTCGCAGGCGTGCCGCCCCAGCCGAACTGCCCACCTGCCGTTGTCCCCGACCATAACGGTCGGGTTAGGGGGATAGTTGCGGAAGGGTGGTGTTCCATTGGCGCCTCCATAACCCCCGAAAGGGTTACTTCACAGGCTCCCACCTACGCTATGCATCCACAACCATCCCTCAGCAGCAGGCTGCAGTAAAGCTCCACGGGGTCTTCTCGTCCCACTGGGGGTTGGTGGACTGTGCACCACCAGGTGGGTTCACCGGGTCCTGGGCTGGGACAGTGGGGACCTCGTTGATCCATTCATGCACGCCGGAACTTACCCGGCAAGGCATTTGGCTACCTTAAGAGAGTCAGAGTTACTCCCGGCCTTCGGTGGCGCTTCACCCGGTTGGACCCGGGCTTCACGGACCACCAGTGGCCAGGATTCAGCCCCCGTACACACCCTTACGGGCTAGCGGGGACCTATGTTTTTATTAAACAGTCGGGTCCCCCTGGTCACTGCGACCTGAAGCCCCCAGCTTTAGCTGAAGACTTCAGGCACCCCTTCTCCCGAAGTTACGGGGCCAATTTGCCGAGTTCCCTAGCCCCAGGTTAACCCCGACACGCCTTAGGCTTCTCACCCAGAGACACCAGTGTCGGTTCTAGGTACGAGCATGGGGGATCCTTTCCAGTCCCCTTTTCATGGCCTCCAGGGATCGGCTGAACTGCCATAGGCAGCTCATCACGCCTTCGTCCGGTTCTCACCATTACGGTTCTCCCCGGACTTCAGCGCTTGAATGGGGCGACGGCCCCACTCAGCCTACCCTGAAGGGTCAGGGACTGGACTTGCGTTGCCGCAAACGTACCCCCATGGCACCGGAATATTAACCGGTTTCCCTTTCGGTGGGTACGAGTTACGTCCCACCTTAGGATCGGCTAACCCTCGGCTGACGACGCATTGCCGAGGAACCCTGGCCCTTTCGGCGGCCGGGATTCTCACCCGGCTTTGCTGTTACTACCGCCAGGATCTGCAATCCTAGCCGGTCCACTAGACCTCACGGCCTAGCTTCTGACCAGCTAGGACGCCCTCCTACCGGATCACTTCCCCAATGGGGAAGTGCCCCGAGGTCTCGGCGGCCGATTTAAGCCCCGTTAGTTTTCAGGGCCTCCGGCCTCGGCGGGTGAGCTGTTACGCACTCTTTAAAGAATGGCTGCTTCTAAGCCTATCTCCCCGCTGTCTAAGGCCGGAGACGCCTTTCAGGACACTTAATCGGCACTTTGGGGCCTTAACCTCGGTCTGGGTTGTTCCCCTCTCGGCGCTCAGGCTTACCCCGAGCAACCCGTCTCCACCCTTCTACGGCGTTAATGGGTTCGGAGTTTGAAAGGGTGACGGGGTCTTTCGACCCCTTATCACCCAATCAGAGCTCTACCCCATTAACTGCCTCCAGGTGGGCCGGGCTGGGACCCGCTTCGGAGGGAACCAGCTATCACCGGGCTAGATTGGTCTTTTGCCCCTAGGCCCAGGTCATGGGAGTGAGTTGCACGTCAACACCCTTTCGGGCCTCCATCGGGGTTTCCCCCGACTTCGCCCTACCCAGGCCTAGATCGCCCGGTTTCGGGTATCATGATTGTGGCTCCGGGCCCTTTCAGACCCCGCCCCTCACCAGCGTTATGCTGGTTGCGGGCAGTTGGTTTCCCTACGCCTTCGGGGATAATCCCCTTAAACTCGCCACAATCATGAACTCCCTGGCCCGTGTTTCCAGACGGAAGGTATAACCCTGATCATCTTCCTTCGTACTCACCTGTCGCCAGGTTTTCCTTTGGGAAGACTCATTTCTTTCGGGCTATACCCTATGTAGCCACATGGTTTCAGGCTCTTTTCACCCCCCTTCCGGGGTGCTTTTCAGCTTTCCCTCACGGTACTAGTTCGCTATCGGTCTAGGGACGTATTTAGCTTTGGGAGTTGGTGCCTCCCAACTTCCCACGACTAAACCAGGTCGTGGTACTCTGGGCTCAGCGCCCCCCCTGAGGTTACGTATACGGGGCTGTCACCCTCTACGGCGGGCCATTCCAGGCCACTTCTACTTCCCTCAGTAGGGAGGAATATGCTGAGCCCCATTAACCTTACATCCCTGCTAGGTTATCCCTAGCAGGTTCGATTTGAGCTCTTCCCCTTTCGGTCGCCCCTACTCAGGGAATCTCTGTTGATTTCTTTTCCTCCCCCTACTAAGATGTTTCCGTTCGGGGGGTTCCCCTTTGAGGATCCCCTGAAAAGGATCCTCAAATGACATGGGCTTTTAACCCATGTCAGGAGGTCCCATTCGGAAATCTCCGGTTCAAAGGCTGCATGCGCCTACCCGGAGCATATCGCCGCTTGCCGCGTCCTTCCTCGGCGCCCTAGCCGAGCCATCCACCATGTGGCTTACCCGTGGCATAACTTGCAAAATATGCCAATTAACGTTCCCAACTATGCATGGCGATCATAAGGGTATAACCCCTTCGCCCTTCATCTGAAGGGAAGTCCCTTCAGATTGCATATTTAACAGGTTCAATCCCCACTCATGGCCCCCATTTATAACTTAGGAGGTGATCCGGCCGCAGGTTCCCCTACGGCCACCTTGTTACGACTTCTCCCTCCTCATCGAGCTTAGATTCGCCCTGACCCTTTGCGAGCCAGAGCTCATCTAAGCCCGACTCGGATGGAGCGACGGGCGGTGTGTGCAAGGAGCAGGGACGTATTCACCGCGCGTTGGTGACGCGCGGTTACTAGGGATTCCATGTTCACGAGGGCGAGTTGCAGCCCTCGATCCCAACTGAGGTGGGGTTTATGGGATTACCTTCCCCTTTCGGGGTCGGAACCCATTGTCCCCACCATTGCAGCCCGCGTGTGGCCCGGGGGTTTCGGGGCATACGGACCTGCCGTGGCCCCCTCCTTCCTCCGCCTTAGCGGCGGCAGTCCGTTTAGTGTGCCTTAGCCCTTACTAGGGCTAAGTAGCAACTAAACGTGGGGGTCTTGTTCGTTGCCGGACTTAACCGGACACCTCACGGCACGAACTGGCGACGGCCATGCACCTCCTCTCAGCTCGTCTGGCAAGGTCGTCAGCCTGGCCTTCATCCTGCTGTCGCCCCCGGTAAGGTTCTCGGGGTTGACTCCAATTAAACCGCAGGCTTCACCCCTTGTGGTGCTCCCCCGCCAATTCCTTTAAGTTTCAGCCTTGCGGCCGTACTCCCCAGGCGGCGGGCTTAACGGCTTCCCTGCGGCACTAGGTGGACACAAGGTCCACCTAACACCTAGCCCGCATCGTTTACAGCCGGGACTACGGGGGTATCTAATCCCCTTCGCTCCCCCGGCTTTCGTCCCTCACCGTCGGGCGCGTTCCAGCTGAGCGCCTTCGCCACTGGTGGTCCTCCTGGGATTATAGGATTTCGCCCCTACCCCAGGAGTACCCTCAGCCTCTCCCGCCCCCTAGCCCGGCAGTATTTTCAGCCTTCCCAGGGTTGAGCCCTGGGCTTTAGCTGAAAACTTACCGGGCCGGCTACGGACGCTTTAGGCCCAATAAACGCCCCGACCACTCGCGGAGCTGGTATTACCGCGGCGGCTGACACCAGACTTGCCCCCCGCTTATTGCCTCCGGCTTTTTACACCGGAGAAAAGCCACCCTCAGCGGGTGGCACTGGGGGTGACCACATCGTGCTTTCGCACATTGTGTAGGTTTCGCGCCTGCTGCGCCCCGTAGGGCCTGGGCCCTTGTCTCAGTGCCCATCTCCGGGCTCCCGCTTTCACGGCCCGTACCCGTTATAGGCTTGGTGGGCCGTTACCCCACCAACTACCTGATGGGACGTGGCCCCATCCTAGGGCGATGCCAAGAGGCATGTTCTTGGCATCCTTTTGGAGAAGAGGCATTCCAGCACTCTTCTCCTATTGGGGGTTATCCCCAGTTTCCCGGGGTTATCCCCATCCCTAGGGTAGGTTAGCCACGTTTTACTGAGCCGTACGCCGCACCCCAACGTGGCCTGGGGTGCTGACTCGCATGGCTTAGTCCCACCCCCATAGCAGTCGGGTCCGGCAGGATCAACCGGGGTTAGTACGGCCGCTCACAATTTAACTTTTATGGGGGCACTCACGGGGGATTGAACCATCTTCAGACCTAAATTAATGAGATTTAGGTCCACATAACTTTACCCACACTTGGAGGCCAACTTCTCATCCAAGGGGATTTCATCCCCTGTCTAGTTGACGCCGCCCTTTTGAGTGTGGGCCAAATATTTTTACTGGTTTTCTAGTATATTTACTTTACTCTTTCATCGTATCGTTATTTTCAGGAATTACGATCGTGCCAACATCTTCATTCATGTATGCTCTAGCAATATTGTTTACATCACTCCCATTTACTATTCTTAAGGGTATTCTAGATCTTTCAATAATGCTTATTGCATGGATATCCACTAATTCATAATATCCTGCCTTAACTCTTTGTTCCCTAAGTATTTCCCTCAATTTATGCGTTGTAACTTTTTTAAGAAGTTTTGCTTCAGGATGTGTTCTTGGGTCACATGTATATACTCCATCTACATTAGTTACATTTATAATGAGATCCGCCTTTATAGCTTCTGCAATAGTAGTTGCAACACTTACGGTGGATTGACCAGGCATGAGGCCTCCGCAGACTATAATTTTATCCGTTAAACTATCTATACTCAATATTTCCTCTAATGTTTGAGGAATTTTTTTATATGCGTAGTTCCTCAGTGCCATTACAAATAAAAATGCATTTGCCCTCGTAATCATTATTGCCAAATAATCTTTCTCAAATTCAGAAGCACCAATAGTCTCAGCAGCATTTATGTAATCCCTAGCATAATCCCCTCCACCTACCACCATTCTTATAATTGCTCCTTTGTCATTAAGACTCTTAATTACATCAGCTATCTCCTTAACCTTACCAACATCAATTATGCCTTGACGGAATAATATGTGCCCACCAAGCCTTATAACTACCTTTTTACTCATTAAATCAACTTTTAGATAAGAAAATTTATAAAGATTTGGAATACTCTCTCTATCTTGAATCATTCAAATAGGCAGTTGGTGTATTAAATTGAGCAAACCTAATATGAAAAGTTCAGTTGAAGAATACAAGTTCCAAAAACTCATCAAAGAATTGGAAAGTAAAGAAGGTAGAGGAACTGAACTTATTAGTTTATATATTCCTCCAGGCCGCCAAATATCCGACGTCATGAATGCTCTTAAGCAAGAATATTCCCAAGCTAGTAACATAAAAGATAGACGAACTAGACATCATGTACTAGACGCCCTAACATCATGTATGCAAAGATTAAAACTGTTTAAATCAGTTCCAGAAAATGGTCTAGTTATATTCTGTGGATATACATCCACCGACGTTCCTGGGAATGAAAACATGGAAGTGCACATAATTATACCTCCAGAACCGATCAACATATACCTATATCGATGTGATAGCAAATTCTACCTAGATCCTCTCAAAGAGATCATTAGCGAAAAAGATTTTTACGGCCTAATAGTAATGGATCGAAATGAAGCAACTTTCGCAATTCTAAAGGGTAGACAACTACGTATACTTGACACCATCACTTCTGGAGTTCCTGGAAAACATGACGCTGGAGGGCAATCTCAGAGAAGATATGAGAGAGTTATAGAGCAGATGGCTCATGAGTTTTATAAAAGAATTGCGGAGTACGCAGAAAAATTCTTTCTACATTCAGATGTGGAAATAAAGGGGCTGATTATAGGAGGCCCAGGAAAAACGAAGGAGGACTTCGTAAAAGGGGACTACCTCCATTACACACTAAAATCAAAAATTATAGGTATAATAGACACTGGATACACAGGCGAAGAAGGAATATATGAACTTATAAATAGAAGCAAAGATATACTGCAAAACATTAAATATATGCATGAGAAAAACGTTGTGCAAGAATTTTTGTCAAATTTGGTTAAAGGCGATAGTCGTATAACATACGGCCTTGGCGAAGTAGAAAAGCTATTATCCATGAATCTTGTAGAAAAGGTTCTCGTATCAACAGCCCTTGGTGATTTGGAAAAAATAGTCATGGTATGTCCAAACTGCGGTTATTCAAAGGAGCAAATAATCAATATTACAGATGAAAATAAAGTGCTAAATGAAATATGCCCAAAATGTGGCATTCAAATGAATATAAAGTACAAACAAAATCTTCTAGATGAAATAATTGAAAAAGCAGAAGCAAACAATGTTAAAATAGAATTAATTTCAACTGAAACCGAAGAGGGAGAACAGCTAAGAAAGTCATTCGGAGGTATTGCCGCAATCCTACGCTACAATGTGATGGAGCAAACCAATAAAATTTAAAAATAAAATCTCCTTACATCACCAAAACATAAAATATATCGGAAACTTCATATTAAACATAAGTCGAGGCAGCTAACTCTAAACAAGTTGGCCGCCGTAGCTCAGTCTGGAAGAGCGGCAGGCTGTGGACCTGTAGGTCGCGGGTTCAAATCCCGCCGGCGGCCTCCATAATTATGCGTCAAAAATTTAATATTCATCAACATATGCTTATACATTTAGTAGAATGGGCCGGTAGCTCAGTCTGGAAGAGCGTCTGCCTTGCACGCAGGAGGTCGCGGGTTCAAATCCCGCCCGGTCCACCACTTATCAGCGTATACATTTATTTCGATTTCCATGAATACTTTCTCATTTTACTTGAACGGCCAAAACCACAATATGCACAACGCTTTTTCTTAACGTTATATGAACGATGCCCGCATCTTCTGCACACAATATGCGTCTTTTTACTATTTGCTCTACCAAATGATGTAGTCCCCTTAACCATACAAAACACCTACAATGATACTGGAGATATCAAAATTATATTATCTCCTCTAATTATTAGAGTTCCAAGAGTCTTCGTGTTATTCCCTTCGACTTCTTCCGCATTTTCTAAAACCAAATTTAAATGTTGATCAAAGCTTCTAAGTAATCCTCTAATCACTTTTTCCCCTTTCAACTTTACATATACCATTCCACCCAAGGATTTAGCCAAAACTTCACTTGTCGTGGTCTCGGACATACTACTCCCTCAATACACCTAATACTCTTTTCTAGATATTTAAATTTAAAAATAGCGGTACATTTAATTGGTCGGATCTCCAGTACTGTTTATGAGTGCAACTATGCTGAAAGTTAAACAAAGATATTTCCTAAGAAACAAAGATATTAAACTTTTATTAAATAAAATAAAATCTATGTATCCAAAAATATATGAACAAATAATGATGGCAAATGATGATGCGAAAATTGAGTATCTTTCCATAAACGATATTGGCGTGTACGTACTTAACAATAAACCAATACTGATACAAATGAATGATGATAAGCTTTACCCTACAATAAACGTACTCAATAAAATAGGGGAATGTCTACCAAAAATCATCGTAGATCAAGGAGCAATACCACATATAATCAATGGTGCTGATGTAATGGCCCCTGGAATCACTGGGGTCATAGGTGATTTTAAAGAAAATTCCATAGTTCAAATAGTAGAAAAAACTCATAATATGGTTATTGCCATTGGGGAGTCTATATTTTCCTCTGAAATTATACGCAATATGAAGCGTGGAAAAGTTGTGAAAAACATACATCACGTAAATGACAAAATATGGGAAACATTAAAACAATATTTTCCAAATGAATACAGCAAGTGAACACCACTACTTTATCCTTATAACCTCAAGATTATTTGGAGCATATGCATACACCTTAAAAAGATTAGAAAACGTTTCAGCCAAATTAATCACCTTCTCCTCCTCACCATGGCAAATCAGTACTTTATTCGGCTTTGGCGTTATCCTCTTCATAAATCCCAATAACTGCCGTCTATCACTATGACCTGAAAACCCTTCTATAGAATAAACGTTCATATTGACCTTTATAACTTCGCTTCGGCCATCTTCAGAAACTATTGGTATTTCTTTAACGCCACTCAAGACTCTTCTCCCCAACGTCCCTGGAATCTGATATGATACAAATACTATGGAATTTCTTTCATCTGGAGCAAGAAGCTTAAAATATGAAAGTGCAGGTCCACCAGTAAGCATACCTGAGGTAGCTACTATTATACATGGCTCTCCACTCACTATTTCCTCTCTGTCCGTTGATGAAGGTAATATGTGGAAATATTCATTTAAAAATGGGTTTTTATCATTAATTAAAATATCTTCCCGAACCTTTCTCGACAATCCATACGGATGTAACATATGTACGCTTGTAGCTTCTTGAACCATTCCTTCAATGAACACTGGTACTGGCTTTATGTACCCCATTTCAAATGCTTCATTTAATAAGACAATTATCTCTTGAGCTCTCCCAACCGAAAGTACTGGTATTAACACTTTACCATTATTATTTATCGTTTTCAATACTGCTTCTACTAACTTAGCTTCGGATTCTATCCTCTGTGGTAATATATCTGTTGGGCCTCCATAAGTTCCCTCAATTATCAATGTTTCTACCCTAGGGAAAACATAATTTGCCGGTTCTAAGAGTTTTGTCCTTCCAAACTTAAAATCTCCTGTATAAACTATATTATGCTCTCCCTCACCTATATGTAAGTGAACCATAGCTGAACCTAAAACATGCCCTGCATTATAAAATGTTAAACGTATATCTGGAGCTATATCCGTAACTTCACCATATTCTATCGGTATTGTGTGAAGTATTGTCTCCTGTATATCTTGCATTGAGTACGGCGGTTTAATTCCCTCCTTTCCTGCTACTTGCAAATAATCAAGTTGAAGTAACGTCATTAAATCAAGGGTAGGAGGTGTGCAGTATACTGGGCCATCATAACCATATTTGAAAAGATATGGCAAGAAACCACAATGATCTAAATGTGCGTGCGAAATTACTACCGCATCTATCTTTTCAATGCAAAATTCAGGCAAATCTAGTCTTGGGAAGCTTTGAAGCGGATGCGTGGCGCCTGGTTTTACTCCACAATCAAGTAAAACTGAACTTTCACTTGTTTCTATTAAAATAGCAGAACGCCCAACTTCCCTAAAACCACCCAAACAAATCATCCTTACATCTCCCGATTGAAAGATTAATGGCCTATGAATTCTTGATCCTACTCCTCGCAATATTTTTCTACGAGACTCCCCTTCCTGGAGTCTAAGCTTCATAACAAACTCACTTACTGTTGACTTCATGGGGGCATCGTTTATTAACTTAGGTCTCCATGATGTTGTCACTGTAATTTTTTTAGTAATTTCTTCACTTTTTGTGGAAAGATAACTTAAACCTTTAACCACTACGTATACTTCACCAAAGGTATCATCAAAAAATATGTTCTTCACCTTCACTTTATCTGATATCCCCTCTATTTCCTCACGAATGTAATCACTTGCCTTTTGCTTATCCATCCTAATACTTGGATCGCTTCTAACAATTATTCTCTTCTTAATTTCCTTAGCTACTTTCTTCAATACTTCTTCTTCTATCAACAACTCCTGCCTTGTTGCATATAATACAATTTCAGGCCCTTCAAATTCTATCCTTGTTACACCTGTCTCTAATAATATGTTTTTTATTATAGCTTCCCTAATACGTAAATTAATGTCCTTCATCCCATTTATCAACTCTTATTTAAACTGATTTGTATACTGTTAACTCCTCACTGCCAATTTCTCTCATTTCATCCCTTGTTATAATGATAATATCATAACCTCCGCCACTTGCAGGATCTCTTTTCATTGCTGATGAAATTGCCCGTGCAACTATTTCTATGGAATCTTTAACTGGCATCCCTTTTTTGAATGAATCTTCTAATATACTTATTGCCATTGGGGATCCAGACCCTGTTGCTGTGTACTTCTCCTCAGTAACTGTTCCGTAAGGGTCTAACGCAAAAAGATGAGGACCACTATTATCATATCCCCCCACTAGTAATTGTACCACATATGGGTATACCCTTGAACTTAAAAGTATGTTCGAAATTAAGTTTGCAGCTGCCTTTACACTTATTGGCCTATTGTGAATATACTTGTATAACTTTATGTTTGCACTAGCTATTCCCATTATATTTTGTGCATCTGCTACGACTCCAGCTATAGTTGCCGCTATATGATTATCTAGCTTATATATCTTTTTCACATGCGGATGTGCAACAAAAAATCCAGATGTAGCTCTTCTGTCAGAACCTAAAATCACTCCATCCATGCAAACTAACCCTACCGTGGTAGTCCCACTTACGACTATTTTCCCATTGTTCTTCACATAGTATCCCACGTTTGTATAGCTGTCATACATTTTCATCCCTCCAAAAAGATTTAATTGATGTAAAACTACAACTAAAGAGAATATACCCTAATATTTAAGAATTACCCTCAGCCTATATATTTATCTTCTTATTCTAACTTAAGATTAAAAATGAGATGTAGGTTGAGGTGATAGATTGAGTATACATAAAATCGCTTTGCCTCAAACAATACTCGTGGGTCCTGGTGCAATAAATAATATAAACAACATATGCAATGACTTAAAAATGCACGGGAAATTAATAATATTAACAGGTCCTCACGTTAAAGAAGTGGCTGGAGAAAATGTATACAAAATACTGAACGATAATAACATGGAAAGTGAGCTATACGTTCTAGACGGGAAAAATCCAATTTATGATGTTGAAAATATATCTGAAAAAATAAAAGCATCAAATAATGTTAGTTGTATATTTGGTGTTGGTGGAGGGAAAATTATTGATATATCCAAATTAATTTCGCTTAAAGTGGGAGTTCCATATATAAGCATTCCCACAGCTGCAAGCCATGATGGTATAGCATCTCCAATAGCATCTATAAAAGCGTTCAACGGTAAGTATAAACCCTCAATTATGGTGAATCCTCCATTGGCAGTCGTTGCTGATTCAAGCATTATAATTAAAGCTCCATATAAACTGTTGGCAAGTGGTTGCGGAGATATTATAGCAAAATTTACAGCTATAAGGGATTGGAGACTAGCCAATAAACGTGTAAATGAGTATTATGGTGAATATGCTGCATCACTTGCGCTCATGTCTGCAAGTCTTATAGTAAAACATGCAAAAAAGATTAGAGCATTGAAGGAAGAAAGTGTTCGAACAGTTGTTGAAGCATTAATAAGTTGTGGGGTAGCAATGTGCATTGCTGGAAGCAGTAGACCATGTAGTGGTTCTGAACATCTTTTCAGTCATGCACTTGATATTATAGCGAAAAAACCAGCGTTACATGGAGAACAATGTGGTGTTGGTACAATAATTATGATGTATTTGCATGGAGGAAACTGGCAACGCATAAAACAAACGTTATCTATTATTGGTGCCCCAACTAACGCTAAAGAGTTGGGTGTTGAAGAGAATGAAATAATAGAAGCCATTATTAAAGCTAAAGAAATACGTAAAGATAGATATACTATCTTGAATGAAAAAAGTTTAGGATGGAGAGAGGCGGAAAATATTGCATCCACCACCGGTGTCATCAAAGAGTGACATCATAGTAACAGTAGTTAATAGTGAAGTTGCAAAAAAGGGGTATAAGTTTATTTTTGAAAAAAACAATTTGCAGTGTACAGAGTGCATTCTTAAAAAAATTTGCATAAATAAGCTAGAACAAGGAAGAGTATATGAAATAGTAAACGTTAGAAACAAAGAACATTTCTGCAAATTATTAAATGGAAAAGTATCCATCGTAGAAGTTAAATTAGCGTCAATAGAACTCTTTTTGGAACGTAAATTTGCAGTTGAGGGGGTTACCATCACATATACTCCAATTGATTGCCTCACCCCCTGTGCAAACATTATGTACTGTAAGCCACTAGGAGTGTTTAAGAACGATAAAATAAAAATCGAAAAAGTGTTGGAACCAGTTTATTGTAAAAAAGGTAAAGATCTCATTAAAGTTCTATCCTTGCCAATATTGAAAAAATAATTTTACGTTGTTGTTTCTTTTTGTTTAACATCATATACCTCGATGAATTCAACTTTGCTTACATCTTTAATAAATCGCTGTACATCATTAACTATACCACGCTTCATATATTGCAGCCCTTCTAGCAAATATGCATCTTCTGGTATAATTATCCTAATTCTTCCCTCATTTATCTCCACAGTAAACTTTGATATATCAATTGATGGTATCCGTCTATGTATTAACGATAACACTTTATCTTTAAGGTCTTCTATTTTTTTGACTACATCAATTTCGTAAACTAAAGTTTTGCCTGCCAACGGATGATTCAAATCTATAACTACCCTACCCCCACCTACACTTCTAACGATGGCAATCCCCTCATCTGTTTCAACTCTTATTCCTGGTTTAGGTGTTATGCCTCTACTTGTTAGCTCTTTTGCAGAAATTATCTTTACCTTTGCTGGATCCCTTTGACCAAAAGCATCTTCAGGTTTCAACTCAATAGTCTTTTTTTCTCCAGGTTGCATCAACATGATTTCTTCTTCAACTTTTTTAAATAGCTGGCCTTCACCTAATATCAAAAGAAGAGGTTCATATATTCTATCCTTTTGATATATATTTCCTTTTTTTGCAATATCTTCTATTGTCGTATCAATAATTTCATCGGTGTCTTTTACTTTCACCGTGTAATTCACTAGGACGAAGTCCCCCTTATTCATAGGCATATGTTTCAACCAATGGAATAAAATGCAAAAATACTTAATTACTTTTTGGTTATAATTAGTTATAGACCCGTATATGTGCTTGGCTGTTCCTGCAAAAATACTGGCCATCCATAATGACAAAGCGATAGCTGATTTTGGCGGCGTTCAAAGAGAGATAATAATAACTTTAGTTAAAGATGACGTAAAGGAAAATGATTATGTACTTGTCCATGCTGGGTTTGCAATACAAAAAATAGATGAATCTTCATTTAAAGATATTGTAAATACCTGGAGGACTTTGCTAGAACGTTAAATTATTAAAAGTGTTACCTTAAACTTAAATTTGTGGATGATGAGCTGGCTGAGTGCCTAATTGTGAAAATGACGAAAGTTAAAAGCTCTGACACCCATAATCCTTCATCGATAAGTCTCTCAATCTCTCCTCTCCCTTCACCGATTTTATATAATCATAAACACCTTTTGGCACATATTTTTTCCAATCCCCCCCACATATAATTAATTTTCTAATATTAGTTCCAGAATAATATTCCCTATTAATGTATGGAATTCCTTCAACTTTAAATCCTTCCTCCTCAAATAATTTCTTCGTCAAAGGGCTATTTGAAAAAACAACATCAAATTTTGGAGTCATGCTCCTCACTTTTGAAACCCATATTGAATGATTATTATTTAAAGTATCCTCCACTGGTATTATAATGCACTTACTAAGTTCAATACCTCCATCTTGAAGAGCTAATCTTATCATTTCAATTCTCTCCCCTGCAGTAAATGGATTATCTAATGTATGACTTGCCTGCGCGCTACCAACGACTATTATAACCTCTTTGCATTTATCCAAAACATATTTTACACATTCTAAATGTCCATTATGAAATGGTTGAAATCTCCCGACATATAAACCTCTATTATACATAATGTAATCACATAATTACTTTAAGGCCTTCATACTTTAAAATTACTCTACTCTATATTTTCTGCTTCTCCAGACGACTTCCCCTGTTTTTATATTTTTTATCTCTACAATCCGATGAAATGGAATATAAACAATTTTTTCCTCATCCTCTTTGTATTCGAAACTTTGTTGCCCTACTCTTACTATTACTTTTGCTGATATACTCTTTAAATCATCTGGGGCTCCTCTATGAATAAAAATTACTTCATAGCACTCTCTATTTTCATTAGGATGCCAGCATATTCTGTTCAAAACATCCCTTATACTCGTAAACCTAGACATAATTGAAATTTAACATAGAGAATGTTAAATTTATATTTTCATTTTTCTATTCCTAGCTATTGAACAGTTATGAAAGGGAAAGTAATAATTATTGGAGGGTGTCCAGGTACTGGAAAAACCTCGATAAGCCGAAAACTCAGTGAAACTTTAAATGTGCCTTATATAGATTTATCTAAATTTGTAATAGAGGAAAATTTATTTGATAGCAATGATCCTGAACGAAATTCCTTCATACCAAACAATAATCTCCTAATAAGTAAACTTCTACAAAAAATAAATGAAAGTAAAACCCTATTAATCATAGAAGGGCATTATGCTGATATAGTTCCCCCACAATATGTCCTTAAAGCCTTTGTATTAAGGTTGCACCCCAAAAAGCTAGAAACTGTATTAAGACAAAGAGGATGGAATGAGAAAAAGGTTTATGAGAATGTAATGGCAGAATTGCTTGATACTTGCCTTATCGATGCAATAGAACAATATGGCCCTGAAAAAGTTGTAGAGATTGATGTAACTGATAAATGCATCGATGATGTAGTAAATGAAATACTTGCGATATTATCAAATCCTAATAATGGTAAACGAAAACAGATTAATTGGATCGAAACGTTGGAAAAGGAAGGTATTTTAAACGAATATCTATCAAAACTCTCAACCACCTAATCCTAGAAATGAAACTATTTTATTCCATAAATCGTTTAATGAATTCATAAAATTCTGGGTGTTAAATCCTAAATTCTGAATGACTTTCTGTACACCATCCAATATCCCTAATACCATTGAAAAAACCACTGACATAGTTATCACTGCTAGTGCTATAAGTAATCCTTCCTCTAATAATGGGGAACCTCTTTTTCTTTTATTATCTTTTGGGAAGTGCCTCACCCCCCATTTTGAAGAATTCCCTATAGTATTTAAATACTAGATATATTTGGAAGGAAGATGTATAGGAAAATAAAAGTTAGCGCCGAAAGCATTGACAACAAAATACTATGAGAATAAAAAACAGTCCTTGAAACTATGTATGTGTCATACAGCAATGCTATAAGGAATGAGTAGAAAATAAGCGATGATAAAGCGTCTATACTGATTAAAGTAGTATTTCCACTAATAATAAATGTTAAAATAAATGGTAAAATTTTTAAGAAAAATGCTAAAACCGCTGATAGAGAAAATGAGAGCACTAATACCTTAATTCTCGTTCTGAATAGTAATGATTCTACATGATTTTTCAATCGAATAGACTCCCTTACATAATCCAATATATCAGGAGAAATGAAATCTGTGAAATACTTTAAGTTATATGAAATCAGTCTCGAAATCATTCTTAACATTCGTTTACTCTCTTCCATAGAAAAAACATTCGACAAATTCTCAAAAATTTCTTCAATGGAGGATCCTACTGTAATGTTTTGTAGTATTAATTGCCTAATATCATTTTCAGGATATTCTTTTAAAGTAGATAGTAGTGACCACTCTGCACTCCTATTCGTCTTTAAATTATTTATAAATAATGTAACGAATTTTTCAAGTTTAATGTTTTCACTTAAACTTTCCATAATATTAACTTTCTTCCTAATCTTTTTCTTTTTTACAAAAAATATAATAGAAATAACGGCTAACGATATTAATAATATTAATGTAACATCATAATTTTTCATGACTTTTCCCTCCCAATGTAATGTAAATATTCGATGATACAATTCTCGACATTACTGTTAAGCTTACAATCTGGAGTAAAATTAATAGTGGCATTACAACATTTATCGGAGAAAATTTACTAAGATATGGAATAGTGAACATCAACGATAATGGAAGTAGCATTCCAATAAATAACAGAAATAAACAATATGCTTCTATTTTGGAAAAAACTTTCTCATACAAATTCAACAAATCCTTTGTTGACATGTAGCCCTTAATTTTATCAGCATTTTTCACATTTACCAACATTTCGTTTAGCAACAGAGTAATGGGCTTCAAATATGCTTCTTCACTCGAAAAATCTTCTGGATCTAATCCATTAATAATGTTTTTAAGTATTACTTCAAAATTATCCGAAATTATTGGATAACTTCCAGAGGCAACAAAATTTACAGCCTCGAAAATAGAGTTTGTGGATTTATAAATCAACATCACATCCCTAAATACCATGAACTTGTATATGTGTATCAAAAAATTGTCTTGATCATATTCCCCAATGATTTCATAATATATTGAGATGTAAATGCAAATGACAGAAAATAAAGTTATCATGAATGAAATCATGATGTCCTTAACAAAATTGATGCTTAAAAACAGTAATATTATCGAAACTATTAGTAAAGAAACTATTATGTTTGCGTAAACATCTTCTGATGCCACTTCAAATTTTCCGTATTTATTTTTCAAGAAATCAATAGAATCACTGAATAGTTGAGGGACACGTCTTTTTAATAGTTTTTTGAAAAATGGTAATCGAAATGATGAAAAAACCTTAAAAAACATCGGTTTCCCCCTCCAAAATCATATTCTTGAATTTACCATTTTATCAAATGCTCGAATTATACTAGTTGCTTCGCCGCCCATCGTGAAAAGTTGGTTTATCAATTGTTTGAATGCTGCATATTCTTCACAAAGATCTTCAATAGGTATCTGTTCTTCTTTCACTATTTTTTTAAATACCCATGAGTCTTTTAGATCTCTAACTAATTTTAAGCTTCCATCATAAATGAATAAGTTCGATAACTCAACTCTATATTCTCCTCCATTCTCATCAACGATAGGTTCAACTACTCTATATACAAATCTCTTATTTTCATTATACGACAATATCCTCCTCATATGCACTATTATATCCAAATTTTCTATTGATTGAATAGGTAGCTTGTAGTGAAGTATCCACTTTCTTATTAATGCTTCAGGAGAAGTGGCATGTGTCGTTTGGATACCATGCAACCCTGCCTCTAATGATTGGAGAAATATCGAAACATGTTCTGGTGTCAAGAGCTCTCCAAAAAATATGTAATTTGGTGATCTATGTAGTAGCTTGATGGTTTCCATAAATCTCCTCTTACTAGACGGGTCATGATCAAATGGGTCTATTCTATACTTAACATCATGCTTACCATAATCTGTTAAATTCAAACTCTCAACAACTTCCTCCACAGATATTCTCCTCCAATATGATGGTGCAACCATATCTAATGCATTTATTAAAGTTGTTTTTCCAGAGGATGGTTCCCCAACAACAATAATGTTACGTTTATGGAATAAAGCTAACAAAAGATAAGTAAGAGCATCTATTGTTATCGTTCCATTTCTTAGTAAGTCGATGATCGTTAAAGGCATTTTCCTAAATTTTCTAATAATAAGTGTATAGTCCACATCTATTAGAGGATGGGCATCGATAGTTACTCTTAATCTGAAAAGTTTAGTATTCAAATCTGTTTTTATTGTAGGTGAAGCATAATCTAATGGTAAACCACTTTCAGCTTTTACATATGTTGCCAAACATTTTATTTCACTTTCATCCAACGATATCCTTGTTTCACATCTCCCCCATTCACTATGATCCAAATATACGTTCTTCCCAGGGGCATCAATATAAATTTCCTCTATATTGTCATCCAAGAGAAAAGGTGCTAACTTAAACATGCCCATAGCTGCTAGATTTGATATAACACATAATTTTTCATGCAGATTTTCCGGTATCTCGATAAAGTATTCTCTCAATACTTTTTTTGCAATATTCTCTCGATATTCCATCAATTCTTCAATAAATCCCGGACCAAATTTTACGTCATCCTTTGGAACATTTAGTTCTAAAAATGTTGTTAAACACCATATAACTGGTATTAGCCTTACATTCAAATAGTTAATTTTAACATTATAATAAATTTTTGCCATTTCTTCGTCTACACCTTTATTTACATCAAAAATGTTTACAGTATATCTGTCCACATCTTTTTTCTCAGTCAGTAAAACATCTTCCTTATCCTCTAATTCGTATAATTCGTATCTTCTAATTGTTTTATTAAAAGTACTTGAATAATGTATAAGTTTTTCTATTAACTTATTGATATCCTTTGGTAAATTGCTCATTTCTTCCTTAACAATTCTCTCTTCATGATCGTTTAGTGGTGGATTAAAAAATGCCCCTGTGATTGGGTAAATTTGAAATTTATCCTTTAAATTTGTTTTGAAAATTGAATTTATAATTCCCTTTTCTGAAAAACGTATCTTAGACAGCAACTCTGCATATTTGGAAACATCTTTTCTAAAATAACCACTTACATTCTTTATATCTGTTATATTCAAGTTATAGTAATGTATTGGCATCAGTGAGCTCAGCACCAATGTTAAATTGTTGAAAAAATCACCATATTTGATATTCTCATTAATTCTCATTTCACTGCAAAATGAAATCACAACGCTTTTTCGCTGTACATAAACTACTCTTGGAGGTTTAAATAGTGCTTCCAAACCCTTTATCAATAATGTCCTGTTTTATATTTTAATGCTTACCATAAAATCATTAACAGTTAATTAGCATCTATGTTCCCTCGATTTTTATCACTTTATTTAAATATTTCATATGTTGTCTAAGAGTGTATTGTGTTGAACCCAAAACTTCAGAAACTAATTTTTGGGATAGGATAGGTTGACAATTTAACTCCTTGCACACCAGTTTATCTGCAATGTAAACAATAGACACTGCCAAAAGATATGGATTTTTTCCAATTCTAAATTTTTCATCTATTTTTTCATATATTGAAAGAGAACAATTCATTAAACGATTATAATACTCCTCTGCTTTCCTTCCCGTAGAGTAAATGACTCTCCTATTGATCTCCATATTACTCTTTAGCATATTCATTATCCTAGTGAGATAATTCTTTGGTTCTATAGCGATCGTTTTTATAGAAAGTTCATTTAAAATTTCGGAAGTTATGCGCATTATAGATTTTGCCGAAATCTTATGCCCTAATTCGCGGAAAATTCTTATAACATCTTTTAAAGTTAAGGGATATTTATACTCTCTAGATGCTATAATTAATGATGCTGCAGCCAATTGATATATTGTACCAACCCTCCCCTTATTGTTCAACATCTTATTGCAAATGTATCCTGCCCTCTCATAAACGCTTTTTGGAACATTTAACAATGAACATATTCTAAGTAAAGTCATGACTGCATCCATACTCTTATCATGTTTTTTAACATAAATTGTGTCTACTCTTTTTAACCTGAAAAAACGCTGTTTATTTACCTCTTTTCCTCTATTGTCTTTAAGCTTCCCCTTTACATTAATAAATGTAGAACCTAAATCCTCCTTTCTTAAAGGTTTCCCATCAGGATTTACATAAAGTTTTTCAACAGCAGAAAAATCAGATAGTGGTTCTATTTCGAATAATGGTTGAAGATATATCCTTTCATGGACAAGACCACATTCTGAGCATACTAATTCTCCATAGTCTGAAATTGTTAACCTACCACCGCACTCCTTACATTTCATCACTTTTTCTTCATGCACCATAGTATTCAAAATTATAATCATTTATAATGTAATAAATTTTTTCTTACAATATTGTATATTTTGAATACATATTTGTATAATTAATTGTTTCAAATATACATTTTAAATAATCGTAATGTATGTGAGTGTTTCATGAAAGTGAAAATTTATTGTAATAGTTTAAATACTATCTGATAAGGTATACACAAAAATAAATAAATCACTGTTTTTAGATTTATTTCTGGAGGAATTGTTAGATGAGCAGCCCTGTTACTCCAAGCATGACAAGATATTTAAAGGAGCTTGCATCTTTGCTAGATAAAAATGTAAGTGTAAGAACAATCCATAGTAAGAAATTCCGTGGAAAACTTGTAGGATACGACCCAAGTTCACTAAACATAATTCTTTCCAATGCAAAAGATGAAGAAAATAATAATTACGCAAGAATACTTATAAGGGGAGAAGTTATCTCTGAAATAATAAGAGAAGAAGAACCATTTGATCTTAAAGGATTAGCTCAACGGTTAGAAAAACTATTTCCAAATAACGTGACACTACTTGAAGATGCTGGTGTAATAATTGTTATGGATAAAGTGAGAGTGACCGAGGATGGAGTTATTGAAGGAAGCGGTGTAATAGCGGAAAAAGTGAAAAAGATATATGAACAATTTGTGCAAGAGAAGGAAAAAAGTGAAACTTAAATGTCATTTGAAATAGTAGATCGAGATTTAATGGGTAGAATTGGCAAAATAAAAACCAAAAGTGGAACATTAAATACCCCTGCATTTTTTCCAGTAATCGATCCTGTAAAAAACATAATTGATATAACAAGCATCAAAGAACACTTTAAAATAAATCAATTAATGACAAATTCATACTTGATAAAGCAAGCAATAGAAAAGGGAATTCTACGTATGAACGATATTCATCTTATATTAAACTTTGATGGAGTAATAATGACAGATTCTGGCGCTTATCAAATACTAAGTTACGGCAATATATCTTTTAACCCTGAAGAAGCAATATCTTTTCAAGAAAAATTAAATAGCGATATTTCCGTCATTTTAGATATTCCAACATTACGAACTCATACAAAAATTGAAGCTGAAAGAACAGTTCTTGCTACATTAAATAATGCTATGATGTTGGAAAAAAAGAAAACAAAAGACGACATACTTTGGGTCGGACCGATACAGGGGGGTAGGTACTTAGATTTGATTAGGGAATGTGCAATGAAAATGGGTCAAATTTCTTCGATTAAAATGTATGGTGTGGGTGGACCAACACAGTATATGAAAAATTATGCTTTTGAAGACCTTGTTGACATCATTATGGCTATAAAAATGTCCTTGCCAAAAGATGGTCCTTTACATCTCTTTGGAGCTGGTCATCCCATACTATTACCATTTCTAGTGGCATTAGGATGCGATACTTTTGATTCAGCATCATATGCCCTTTTCGCAAAAGACGATCGTTATATAACATCTTATGGAACTATCAAACTATCTAATCTCAAATACTTCCCTTGTTTTTGTGATGTTTGTAAAAAATATGAAGTTAATGATTTACTAGAAATGAGCAAATTTGAACGTGAAAAACTACTGGCTAAGCATAATTTATGGGTTATATGTAATGAGATGAATCAAATAAAACAAGCAATCTATGAAGGACGTTTATGGGAACTCATAGAAGCAAAATCAAAATTTCATCCAAGACTTTTTAATGCATTACTTAAATTGAAAAAATATAAATTTTTAATTGAAAAATACGATCCAGTGATTAAAAGTGTAACTAGAGGCATTTTCTATACCTCTCCAGAAGGACTCATAAGACCTGAAGTTACGAGGCATTTAATAAGATTAGAGAAAAACGTAAAGTTTCAAGATAAGACTACACTAATACTTATACCAGATAAAGGTGAAAGATCACGTAAATACTCATCATCCTTGCTAAAGCGATTTCTAACATTATCAAACGATAACAATCCTTTAATAAGTGGCATTCACATGTGTATCTATGGTCCTCCATTTGGAATAATTCCATTAGAGCTGATTAACGTTTACCCTCTTTCCCAATACGAGAAAGCACTTAAAACAAGCGTTGAGTCGGAGGAGACAGTAATATCAGCATTAAAAATAGTGTTAAATAAAAGCAACTATGATAAAGCAGTAGTGCTTTTTGACACGACAACGATTACAAGAATGTCTATGAAGAAAATAGTTAAACTTTTGAAAAACAAAAACATTAAATTGAAAGTGTTTGTTAATCACTTTCCTTCATCAGATACTATTATTAAAACTATTAGCCAATTGTAAACATTGAAAAATTACATCCTTCTAATTACTAAAAAAGCGTAAATATTATATCTTTGTTCCTTGTCTTAATTACTAGGTCATATTAATCAATGGGTAAGTGAAAAATGAAAGTAAATATACTTGGTGCAGCTGGAGAAATTGGAAGATCTGCAATACAATTAACCACATCAAATTCCAATATATTAATGGATTATGGTATTTCTTTCTCTAAAAATGAACCAAAATTTCCCATACCTCTTTCCAGTAAGGGGTTGGATGCAATATTACTTACTCACGCTCATTTAGATCATTCTGGCGGCATACCCATCTTCTATGTTTCAACAAAGCCAAGATTAATAACGACAAAAATTACTGTTGAAATAAGTGAATTGTTAATAAAGGATCTTATAAAGTTATCATCATATTATCTACCATATGAGTCTTTAGAACTAACCAATATGGTTAAATCAACAAAACCTGTAAATATAAATGACCAGTTTAGATTAAAAGATCTTTCTATTCAACTATTAAATGCAGGACATATACCTGGAAGTTCAATGTTTTTAATAGAAGGTGATGGTAAAAAGATACTATACACTGGTGACTTCAATGTTATAAATACAAGAATGTTACAGGGTGCACAAATAGACCTTCCTCGTTTAGATGCAATAATTATTGAAGGGACATATGCGACAATTGATCATGAGGATAGGACAAAAGTTGAGCGTGATTTTGTCTCTTCTGTTAATGAAATAGTGAGCAATGGTGGTACCGTAGTCATACCCGCTTTCTCGGTTGGACGCGCCCAAGAAATACTCTGTGTACTACATCAATACAACATAAAGGGAAAAATTTACATTGATGGAATGGCAAAGGATGCCAGTAGCATTTTCTTGAACAATCCTGACTTCTTTAGAGATTACTCCCTATTGTTAGAGGCTCATAAACGGGCGATATGGGTAAACAGCTGGTCAGAGCGAAGGAAAGCTTGTAAAGAGCCTGGGATCATAATAGCCCCTGCAGGTATGCTTAAGGGAGGAAATGTACGATTTTATGTGAAAAAGACAGCAAAAGACCAGAAAAATGCAATTTTCCTAGTTTCATATCAAGTTGAAGATACTCCTGGGGCTATGCTAATGAAGAATGGTGTATATAATTTTGGTGGAAAAACTGAAAAAGTAAATGCAAGAGTAAAATGGTTTGATTTTTCATCACATTGCGGCAACAAAGAATTACTACACACTATAAAAATGGCAGATGCCAAAAAGGTCATATTAGTTCATGGTGAGAAAAATAAGCTTGAGAAATTTAAACGGATACTTCAAGATGAAAAAATAACTGAAGACATAATTATACCAGAAGTTGGAGAAGAAATATCAATATAATAATGTTGCATAGCACTTCTGTTCTTTCAAAATATGCTTTTTTCGAAGTGGGCGGGCTGGGATTTGAACCCAGGACCACCGCCGTGT
>JAAOZK010000004.1 GCA_011605825.1 Thermoproteota archaeon | reverse complement strand
GTGGGCGGGCTGGGATTTGAACCCAGGACCACCGCCGTGTAAGGGCGGTATCCTAACCAGCTAGACGACCCGCCCTGCTAGATGTACAGTTGATGTGAATTGTTATTTAGATATATCTTCTTCAAGTTCTTTTATTTTTCTTTCTAGAAATTCTATTATTCGAGTGTTATTAAATGATTCTAGGTTTCCACCACATATTTTACATTTGAAGCCATATTCTGACGCTTCTTCAAAGGAGAACCTAATTTTATCCTTCGGGCAGAAGAGGAAGACATGTTGTTTTTCATATTCATATCTTTCTTTAAGTTTTTCTAGAACGGCGCGTTTTTTAGAGCGCACTAAAAATTCTATGTTGTCTCGGTTAAGACGCCATAGATAGATGAACCAGCCTGTAGTTTTGTCCCTTATCCTCTTGTATGATACTAGTTGGTTATCATAGAGTGTGTAGAGTATTTTTCTGACATTGTTAAGTTTTATTCCAGTTTTTTGGGATAGAGTTTCATCTGTGACGTCATAGTTTTCTGATAGAAAGGAAACTATGGCGACGCCTTCCTCTCCAACAAGCTCTCTTATGAAGGCTATGAAACTTTCATCAAGCGGTATGGATTCAAAGTATTCGTACACACTTATTTCACTCCCTATGATTGTATTTGCATACTAACAGATTTATTTTGTTGAACAAGCATTTAAAATCTTTCAGTTTTATGAAGTGTCATTAGATAATTTAATGACGTGTTTACCCTTTTCAGAGGGAATTATTTTAATTTTTGCATTTTCAAAGCTACTATGGAAAACCCAACCGTCCAATAGCTCCAATAGAAAAACTGCTAATGCAGCAACTTCAGAGTGCGGTTGATTCCCAATAGCAACATTCCAATCGGCTATCTCATAATAGAACCTTGGAACCTTTTCCGCCCCAACTATAACGAGTTTATTTTTTTGACTTCTCTTAATATCATTGACTACCGAGGGAAGGTTTATACCATACATTGTTAAATGAATTATTTCACCCCCACCATCTTTCCACTTAATGCAGTAATCGTATGGATCCTCAGTGAAACTTATGTAAAATGGGCCTCCCCAATTTTCACAGACCGTCGACAACGAAGAAACCACTTTTTCATCACGACAATCAAGTATTATCCCTCTAGCCCCAAAAGCCCTAGCCACTAAACCCACATGTGTAGTAATGCGCTTATCTCTAGCAGGCCTATGACCTATTCTCAAAACATACACTTCAAACGTCAATATAGACGCGCCCTCAAAAGTAGTAGGAAGATACAACGTTATAAATATATATTACCTTCCAATACCAACTTATTATTAAAACAAATGGCAGTAAAGATAACGTATGAGAGCAGTCGTTATTGAAGTACAAACGGAAAAGACTGAAAAAACAAAAATTCAGGAGTTAAAAGGACTTGCTAAAAGTGCTGGATATGATGTTGTAAAAGAAATTGTACAGAAAAGGACCAAACCAGATCCAACCTACTTGATTGGTGAAGGAAAATTGAAGGAATTAAAGAGTTTTATAGAAAAAGAGAGTATAGACACAATAATATTTTCAAATAATTTAAAAGCCAGCCAAGCATTTAGAATAAGAAAGGAAGTAGGTTGGAATATTGACGTCATCGATAGAAACATACTGATCTTAAAAATATTTGAAGAAAGAAGCAGAACAGCTGAAGCAAAAATGCAAATAGAGTTAGCGAGATTACATTACATGCTTCCATGGGTTAGGGAATACTTGAGATTTAGAGATTTGTATGGAGAACAAGTTGGATGGGGAGCCTTAGGTGAATACCTTCATAAGGTATATGAGCAACACATAACGAAGAGAATGAAGCTTCTTGAGAGAAAACTCGAAAAGGTTAGAATGAGAAACTTTGAGAGAATAATTAAAAGGAGAGAATATGGATTACCAGAAGTAGTATTAACTGGATATACACAAGCAGGGAAAACAGAGCTCTTTAATAAACTGACATGCGAAACAAAACCCGTAGGTCTTGGACCTTTCACCACACTTTCAACATATTCCAGAAGGCTGAGTATAATGAATGATTATTATAACGATATAATAGTAGTGGACTCGATAGGATTCATAGAAGATATGCACCCAATAATATTGAACGCGTTCTACACAACACTAAATGAACTGTCACTATCAGATTTAATAGTATTGGTAGTAGATGGATCTGAAGAAATAAATGAAATAAGGAGGAAAATCGACTCTTCACACGAAATAATAAGTAAAATTGCACCAAGCGTGGAATTGGTGATTGCATTGAATAAAATAGATCTAATGAAAGATGAAGATATTGAAAAAGCCATTAAAGTTGTTAAGGAAATATTTCCCTATACAGACATTATACCAATAAGCGCAAAAAAAGGCATAAACCTGAACTCTCTTGTTGAAAAAATTATTGAAAAAGTGGAGAGGGTAGTCTAGAAAGTAGTTGAAGCATGAATAAAATTGTCAACCATTCTTTTTTAATTTCGCAGAATCATTTTTGTCCTTAAACTTTATTTCCGCAACATCACCCAAGGTAATATCAACTTCACTTTTATCGTAAGTTGATAAATTGTCAAAAACTCTTATTTGCGGCTCCAATAATTTTATATCTAGAACACTTTCCAATCGTTTAGCTAAATTTATTGATGGAATCAATTTACCACTTTCAATCTTTTTAATAACGGAAACTTTTTCTTTAACTTGCTCAGCAAGTATCTCTGCAGTCCAACCCATGCTCTCCCTAGCCTCCTTAATTCTTTTCGCATAATCAGGAACAATATCATATTCGACGCCCTTACCAAAAGTTTTAGGCAACTTTTGAAGCAAAGGCTTACCGCTTTTCACAGTAGCCGAGGAGGATTCCTTATCAAATGAGGGAGGTACAGGAGACCCGTATTTACTGCATTTATCACATACAGTTAAAATTGCACCAGATACAAAGATCTTTTTACCTTCCCCCTTAAGTTTCGCTCCGCATATATCACATGACATGTATACTCAAATACTACTTTATTTGAATACATACATAAATTATTTCGTTTAAGTCTATTTCGAAGAAATGGTATGTAAGCGAAATTTTAATCTTACACGAAGTATTAATAAGAAACAGATGTTTTATGGCATTTAAATCGCACAGTGAAAACAATAATCTAAAGAGCTATGATAATCAATCAGAATATCAAGCATACTTAGAAAAAAGATTATTTGAAATAGAGAGTGAGCTAAAAAATTTGAACATGGAGAAAGAGAGACTTTTGGAAGAAATAGCTTATTTAAGAAATGAATTAGAGAAGACGAAGATGCCGCCATTGATAGAGGCCTATGTTGTAGATATTTTAAATGATGGAAGAGCAGTTGTAAAGAGTTCAACAGGACCCAATTTGGTAGTATATGTTTCGAGCGATATAGACGTGAACAAGCTGAGACCATACACTAGGGTAGCTTTAAGTCAGAAAAATTTTGCTATTGTGGAAATACTGCCGCAAATTGAAGATCCATACGTACAAGTTATGGAAGTTATTGAAAAACCGAATGTTACATATGATGATATTGGAGGTCTTGAAGCACAAAAACAAGAGATAAGGGAAGTTGTGGAGTTACCCCTCAAACATCCAGAACTATTTGAAAGAATAGGGGTTACCCCTCCAAAAGGGGTTCTATTGTATGGGCCTCCAGGATGTGGAAAAACATTACTTGCAAAAGCAGTGGCACATGAAACAAATGCTACATTTATAAGGACGGTGGGTTCAGAGCTTGTAAGAAAGTATATAGGTGAAGGTGCTCGAATAGTCAAGGAGTTATTTGCGCTTGCTAGAAGGAAGGCTCCAAGCATAATATTCATTGACGAAATTGATGCCATAGGAGCGAAGAGGTTGGAAGATGCCACAAGTGGTGAAAGAGAAGTTCATAGGACGTTGGCACAACTATTATATGAATTAGATGGATTTAATCCAAGAGAGAACATAAGGGTTATAGCTGCTACAAACAGAATTGATATAATTGATGAAGCACTTTTAAGACCTGGAAGATTTGACAGGATAATATACATACCCTTACCAAATGAGGAAGAGAGAGAACATATTTTCAGAGTGCATGCAAAGAAACTTCTACTGGATGAGGGAGTATCGTTTAGATTACTTGCTAAAGAAACGGAGGGTATGAGTGGCGCTGATATTATGAAGATATGTGTAGAAGCAGGTATGAATGCCATAAGAAGGAGGGGAGATAAAGTAACGATGATGGATTTCATGGAAGCTATAAAGAAAATTAATAAAAAAGTTAAAGAATCAGCAATGACTATATACCGTTGAAAGAATATGAGCAGGAAGCTGGAAGAAGTTTTTCTCAACTATGATAAATATGTTTTAAGAAAGATAGCTGATTATCAGTTTGGAGAAGGCATAGGATCCATTCTCTTCCCAGATGATATAGTTATCGAAAAATCTAAAAAAACGGGCAAAATGAGAAAAATAATACTAAATGGTAAAGTTATTGCAACCATCAGAGCCCGCGATGGCTTAATCGCATTGACAATTTATGGAGCAGAAATCATAAGAAGTAAGACGCACCCTCCAAAAAGGAGGGTTATGGTAATTAATGAAGTAGCAGACGTTATAAAGGAGGGAAGAAACGTTTTTGCAAAACACGTAAAAAATGTAGACCCTGAAATTCGTCCTGGAGAAGAAGTGATTGTAGTTAATGAGAAAGATGAGTTACTTGCTGTTGGAAAAGCATTATTAAATGGTGAAGAAATGACTTTATTTAGAAGTGGAGTAGCTGTAAAAGTGAGGAGTGGGGTGAAAGAAAAATGAGAAAAATGTCTCCACGAGATATGAGGAGGATTATGCAGAAAATGGGTATGGAGATAAATGAAGTGGAAGATGTTGAAGAGGTTGTTATAGTAAGAAAGGGAGAAATTTTGAAAATGCCTTCCCCAAAAGTTTCCATCATAAAAATGGGAGATCAAACAATAGTTCAAGTAACTGGAGAACAGATTATTACGGAAAACAAAGAACAAAAAACTGAACAACAAGAAGATGTTTCTGAAGAAGATGTGCAACTTGTAGCCATGCAGGCTAAAGTAAGTTTGGATGAAGCAAGAAAAGCGTTAAAACAGACAGGGGGAGATCTTGCTAAAGCAATTTTAACACTAACAGCATCAAAAGGAGAAAAGTAGTAGCCAATTATAAACTTTAGTACCTCTATAGGGGTTGGGATCTACGTTCGAGTTTCTTCTTTATTCGTTTTACTCTAAATAGATCCTCTCTTTCCCTTTCTTCTAAATAAAATTTGATATACGATATTGCATTATTAAGTGTGGGTATAATTATTTTATCTAATACATTCACTCTTCTACGTATACGTTTAATTTCTTCGGATAGCTTAATTATAGTGGCACTAACTTCAGCTAATTTGATTATAGCAGGTAATAGCTGAGAAAATTTTTCTGAAACTGTTTCAAGATAAATAGATGTATCCGTCAAACTATAGGGTCTACGTATACTTTCAATTTTTGCCTCAATTACGGGGACTAGAACGCCCATGACATTTTTAAATTTAATTTCCACATTTACTGTTTCAGGGACTCCCTCAGCTATTCTTTCAAGTTTTAAAGCACCCATCTCGATCTCAGCATTTGCAAGAGCAAAATAAGCTTCCTTAAATACAGGTAAAAGAGATTCTCTCAATTTTTTATATTTTTGGATAGCAGCAAAAAATTCCATTATTAGGGCATCTTGCTTTTCTTGAAGTAATTTAAGTCCTTTTTGAGCAAGATTTAATCTACGTCTTAATGCTATTAGTTCCATTCTAGTCGGTTTAAATTCGAGTGAAGACATATCATACACCAACTTAGATTAAAAAATGTAATTTATTTAATGATTTAGAGATAATCTCTTACATCACTTAATATGCAGTGAGGAATGGTTATGTCTTTCATAGTTAAAAGTCCTGGAGGAGCTTTCATAACTTTTGGTATAACGTTTATCAGCATTGAAATAGTTCCCCAGTCGCCATGTACACAAGGAGATATCCGTTCGTGAATTTCAGGTATCCCTTGGATGTCTATGGCATCATAATCTTCAGTTGCTCCAACATAAGCTATGAAATCAAGAGTTATGAATGGCTTTCCGTTCACGATACCTTGAGCTGTTTGTCTTAGCCCAGCCACGCATCCCGGATTAACTTCCACATAATCTGTTTTTACATATTTATCAGAAATTATGGGTTGAACTTCTCCAACATCGATTTTGTCAAGCTTAACTTTTAGCGCAGCTGCTATCAATGATATACTCTGTTCTAACCCTACATGACCAGATATTTCTTTAGTAGATATTTTACGTTTAAATTCATCTACAGTTAATCCTGCTCCTATCTTTCTCTGGAAGGGACCTCTTCTAACAGATGCATTCATATGTCTAGTGACCTTGATGCTATCAACCTTTATACATGGAGCTGTTAGTATTATAGCTAAAGTGTCCATTAGGAAACCAGGATTTATGCCTGTAGCTAATAGGGTTGACCCGTAGCGTTTAGCAGTATTGTCCAGTTCTTCAGCAATTTTTCGGTCAACAATATATGGATAGCTCAATTCTTCACATGAAGAAACAACATTTACTCCATGCTTAAGTATAGTTAATAACTGTGGATACACATCCTTGAGATATGATGATGTCATGTGAATAACTACATGTGGTCTTGAATTCTTTAGTACACTGTCAATATCATTAGAAACACTTACACCAAGTTTCTTACCTAGTCCAAGCACTTCCCCAAGGTCTCTTCCAACTTTTTTGGGATCAATGTCAACAGCTCCAACTATTTCAAACCCCTGTTTATTTAATAGCTCTTTTGTAAGCAGTTGCCCTATTGCTCCAATACCTACGATGACTACTCTAACTTTCTCCATACATCACCACCATTTATTTCAAATATAAGTTAAATCGTCGCACATAAATACGTTTCCAATGTCGTGTAAAAGTAGGAATATTTGGCGGGCCCGGCGGGATTCGAACCCGCGACCAATGGGTTAAGAGCCCACTGCTCTGTCCTGGCTGAGCTACGGGCCCATTTACTAAAAATAGATTTAAAATGGTATAAATTAATGTTTCGCATCTTTAAGTGTTGCGGAAAAGATTTACATATGCTCCAATATTAAAAGAATTAAAGATTTAAAACACTAGATGATGAGGTATGCTTATTTTTGTAGGCTTGGGGCTAAATGGGTTGGAAGATATCACATTGTCTGGTGTAAAATGGATGAGATGCGCAGAAAAGGTGTATTTAGACTTGTACACTAGCGTAATCCCAAACTTTTCTATTGAAATTTTAGAAAAAAATATCGTTGGAAGAAATGTTATTAGGGTTAGTAGAAGGGATGTGGAAGAAAATTATGATAAAATACTAAATGAGGCGAAAGATAAAAATGTTGTACTATTAGTTCCTGGAGATCCTTTTGTTGCAACAACACATATGCAACTAAGATTGGCGGCAATTAGTAAGGGTATAGAAACAAGGGTTGTGCATGCAACATCAATTCAATCGGCAATATGTGGTGAAACAGGCCTTTTTAGTTATAAATTCGGGAGATGTGTGACAGTAACGTTTCCATATGGAGAAAGTATCTGTGAAACTCCTTATGATGTTATAAAAGAGAATATGAGGCAGGGATTGCATACGCTGTTGTTATTAGATATGGATGCTGAAAATATGAAATTTATGAGTATAGCAGAAGCTATTGAAATATTGAATAAAATTGAGGAAAAACGGAGAGAGAAGGTTATCAAAAAAGACACTTTATGTGTGGGTTGTGCAAGAATAGGTTCAGATACACAAATTGTGAAAGCTGATTATATAAATGAACTTTCAAAAGTAGATTTCGGACCCCCACCATACTCTCTTATAATAGTTGGTAGATTACATTTTATGGAGGCAGAAGCATTAGTAAAATTGGCCAATGCACCCGTAAATGTTATGGAGGGAGTAAAATGTCCGATAAGGAATTAGATCGAATAAAGAAATACATTGAGAATGTCACCATAGTATTGAATAAACTTGAGCAGGAAAGACATGAAGATGAGAGAGTAAAGAAAGTAATAGAGTTATGCAAAAGCTATTGTTCTGATGCAAAATTCTATTTTGAAAAAGGAGAGCGCATTACAAGCTTAGCATGCATTGCATATGCTGAAGGATTGTTGGATTGCCTAAAATTCTTAAACATGATAAAGTTTGAATGGGAAAATGAAGACATAAAGAAACGACAAAATAGAGTATTGGTGACAGGGACTTTTGATATAATTCACCCAGGGCATATATGGTTAATGAAAAAAGCTAAAGAGTATGGGCGAGTAATAGTAATTGTAGCCACAGATAACAATGTGAATAGATTTAAGGGGAGAAAACCAATAATACCCAGTTCTCAACGATTGGAGGTGGTGAGAAGCATTAAATATGTTGATGAAGCAATTTTAGGAAGCGATGATGAGGATATATTAAGAAAAGTGGAGGAGATAAAACCGAACATCATAATTTTAGGCCCAGATCAAAAATTCATATCAGAAGAAGATTTAAAGAATAAGTTAAAAGAAAGAGGATTAAACGATGTTAAGGTTATTAGGATAAATGAAGAATATAAAGAAAGCCCATTCTACAAAACATCTCAAATCATAAATGAAATACTGAGGCGACGAGAAGAATTTGAAAAATATAAAAATACACAAAATAAGTAACCAAATTCTTCATGGCATACTTAAATTTATTAAATGAAAATTACCGAGATGATATTGATGGAAGCGGTAGAGAAGCTAAAAAGGGAATACATAAAACAAGGATACAAGTTTATAGGAGATTACAGCTTATTAAAGCCATGCTATTGGTTAAAAGCATCTCTAACATCCAGAGGCAAAAATGTCTGTTATAAACAAAAATTTTACGGAATTCCATCACATAGGTGTTTACAATTATCACCAACAATAACATGCACACATGAATGCCTATATTGCTGGAGAGTGCAAGCATCAGACATGGGGATAGAATGGAATGAACTAAACTTACCAAAATGGGACGATCCTGAAAAAATAGTACTTAATGGACTGAAAAGGCAAAGGGAAGTTTTGTCTGGATTTAAAGGAAATAAAAATGTAGATGGAAGTATGCTGGAAGAAGCATTTAGACCAATACATGCAGCAATAAGTCTAGTCGGGGAGCCTACACTATATCCATACATAGACGACTTAATATACGAATTTTTTAAGCATAACTTCAAAACAGTTTTCCTTGTAAGCAATGGAACTCGACCAGACGTATTAGAGAAATTAAATAATGAACCAAGCCAGCTTTACATAAGTTTGTCTGCACCAGACTATGAAACATATAGGAAGGTTTGCAGACCTAAGATACCAAATGGATGGGAAAACATTATGCGTAGCATGGAACTTATTAAAAGTTTTTCATGCCCAACCGTAATTAGATTAACATTAGTAAAGGAATTAAATTTAAAGAAGGTAGAAGATTATGCAAGAATAGTAGATAAAGCAAACCCAACGTATGTAGAGCCAAAGGCTGCTATGAGCCTTGGAGGATTCCAATATAGGTTGTCATCAACGCATATGCCGAGCTTTGAAGAAATCCTTGAATTCGGTAAGAAAATGAGTGAATTAACCTCCCTGAAAATCATCGATGCTTCAGAGCCTTCAAGAATAGTACTTCTAAGCAGATTAGACAAACCCATTAAGTTAATTTAGAAATTAATACTATACTTCGATGGGTAGGAATTTCTCTATGGCACCCTCTCGTCTCACTATCAATATATCGATACCATCACCAGAAATTATATCTCTTTTAATGGCTGCACTTACCGCTTTAATAGCTATCTTCTCCCCAACATCTACATTGATTTCTGGGGAATATTCAGATTCCAATATACTCATAGCAAGAGGAGCGCCAGAGCCTAATGCTGCATATTTATCCTCAATCAATGACCCCAATGGATCTAAAACATACAGGTGGGGGCCTGTGGCATCCACTCCTGCAACTATAATTTCAGTTAAATATGGATACAGACGATTACTGTATAAGATTGTAGATAACAATTTTGCCAAATTTCTAACTTTCATGGGACTTTTATAGGTGAGTTCGTATAAATTTGCTTCAGCAGTTAAAGATTTTGCAAGTAATTGCATATCAGCAATTAATCCTGCACAAGCTATGGCCAAGTTATTTGTAATTTTAAATACTTTTTTCCCCATTTTACTTAAAATGGTATATCCATAGGCTACTCTTTTCTCAGAAGCAAGTACAACACCATCCTTACATACTAAACCAACAGTAGTTGCACCCAAAGCCTCCATTATATACACCCTTTTATGTTGAATGATTTCGTAAATACTAGTAGACTTCAAAGTATATTAATTTATCCAAGATAATACAAACATAATACCAGGTATTGAGTAAATGACGAGAGAACTTATGAGCGACCTAAGGATAAAAGCGTTAATAGCAAAAATATCTATGCAAGGAGTACAAATCAGTCCTGAATTTTTAAATATGTTATTGAAAAATAAAGAGGAAGCATTGAAAATACTGGAGGAGATTTTAAAGAAACTGTCAACAATGGAAAATAAACCTTTAATTGTTACACCAGAATTCATTTCTGATTCATCAAAACAGTATGAAGAAGAAATTGACGTAAAAGACCTAGCTGAAGAAATAGAGGTGATTTTTGAACCTACGGAATACATTTTACAAACTCCTCTTTCAAAGGATTTTAGAAATTATTTTATGAGCAGATACGTGAAACTGAGAAAAATTATACTTTCAGAAAGATATGATGCCAGGGGAGCAATAGATATTCGAGATCTATCAAATAAAAAAATGACAGGAGCTACAGAAAATAAGGTTAAAATAATCGGTATAGTGAGCGAAAAGAAGGTCAGTAAGAATATGATAACATTCGATGCTGAAGATTTAACTGGAGAAGTAACGGTATTAGTTACTACGAAAAATGCAGACTTACTGCAAAAAGCACAAAACATTATTCCAAATGAAGTTGTATGCGTGGAAGGTATACTAATCAATGAAAGAGGGATTCTTGCAACAGATATATTACAACCAGAAATTCCAAGACAAATAAACTATGAGAAAAAAGGTGGCCCCGATATTTATGCTGTTTTAATCTCTGATCTACACATTGGAAGCAGATTTTTCATGAGACATGCATTTAATAAATTTCTGTTATGGTTAAACGGTGTCTTCGGAGATGCTAGATTAAAAAGCTTTGCAAAGCGCACTAAATATGTAGTGATTGCAGGGGATATAGTAGATGGAATAGGAATTTATCCAGGACAGGAAAAAGAGTTAGCTATAAAAGATTTGAGAAGACAATACGAGGTTGCAGCACACTACTTATCACAAATTCCGCAACACATAAAGATAATAATTGTACCTGGAAATCATGATGCAACGAGGCAAGCATTACCATCGCCAACGCTATACAAAGAATATGCAGCCCCACTTTACAAACTAAGTAACGTGATAATTCTAGGCGACCCCGCATACGTAAAATTACATAAATCATTGTTTCTAATAACGCATGGGAAGAGTTTGGATGACATCATGGTTAGCATAGCCAACTTAAAGTATGAGACACCAGCAAAAGCCATGATAGAATTGCTAAAGAGGAGACACATAGCCCCCGTATATGGTGGAAGAACACTAATAGCACCGGAAGAAGAGGATTTGATGGTTATAGAAAAAATTCCCAACGTATTTCATGCAGGACATGTTCACACTTTTGAAAGCACAAATTACAAGGGAGTTACTGTTGTAAACTCTGGAACTTGGCAGGAACAAACAGAATATATGAAGAATATGGGAATTTATCCTGATAAAGCAAAAGCCACCTTAATAAACTTAAATAATAATTCTGTTCAGGCTATAATTGACTTTGAGGAGGAATTGGAAAGTGAGGGAGACCAAGATATCTGATATAGGTGAAGAAAAGGTTATTGAAATCATATTTAGCATTATAGATAAAGAAACAAAAAAGATAACGCTACCATACGGAGATGATGCCATTGCAATAAAACTTCCAGGGGGAAAAAACCTTGTTATAAATGTAGATATGCTAGTGGGAAAAACAGACATACCACCTGGTATGAGTAATGTACAGATTGGGAAAAAAGTAGTTACAATGTGTGTAAGCGATTTAGCTGCAAAGGGTGCAAAACCCATAGGGTTTTTAACGTCAATAGGATTGAAGAGAGATATGAATGTAAAAGATTTAAAAGAAATATATGAAGGAATAAACATTGCTGCAAGAAAGTATGGTATGAAAGTTCTGGGTGGAGATACGAATGAGGCAGATGATATCATAATCGATGGAATAGCTCTTGGAATAGCTAAGAAGGTCATACCAAGAAGCGGAGCTAAAATTGGAGACATTATTGCAACAACCGGACTTTTCGGCAACACTGCTGCTGGATTAAAAATTTTATTGGACTCATTATCAGTAGAAAAGAGGTTGAGAAGGAGAATATTAAAGGACGTTTATGAGCCACGAGCATACGTCAAGGAGGGATATATTCTAGCAAAAAGAGGTTTGGTTAACGCATCAATAGATAGTAGCGATGGTTTAGCTATCTCACTTCATGAAATTGCTAAAATGAGTAATGTTGGGATCGAAATAGATAATTTACCAATAACTGAAGAAGCAAAAATATTTGCAGAAAAAAATAAGATAGATCCATTTGACCTCGTTTTCTATGGCGGGGAAGAATATACATTGATATTAACCATAAGCAAAGAGAATTGGGGAGAAGCCTTAAATGAAGTAAGAAAAGTTGGTGGAACATTAATTAAAATAGGTAGAGTGACTAATGAAAGCGGAAAGATGATATATAAAAATGATAAGGAAGAAAGAATCATTGAGAAAAAGGGATGGCAACATTTTATAACTTAAGGGTTATGTGAAATGCGTACAAACGATTTAAACAGAGTAATCATATTGGATGGATATAATGATGAACCTGCCGGATTAGGCGTTCCTCCTTATCTTGATGTATATGCAAGATATGCTGCTGGAACCATATGGAAGTATAATAGTCAAGTAAATGTAAAGTATTATACCATTGATATGGTACGTGGAAATTTTTCAGAGTACTTAAAAATAATGAATAAAGCAGATATGCTAATAGTTCTTGGAGGGATAAGTGTACCTGGAAATTATATTGGAGGTAAACCAATAACTGAAGAGGAAGTTCTGAAAATTGGTACTCTAGTGATGAAACCATTAAAAATTCTAGGAGGACCAATTGCTCGTTATGGTTTCTGCAAAGAGGGAGGGAAGAAAGCTAAGAAAATCGAGTATATAAAAGATCTTTATGATCTAGTGGTAAGTGGGGATATAGAAATCGTATTATCAGATTTACTAGTAAATGATTTGAAGAGCGATAAGGTAAATCCGGCTTCTAAGAGAAGAGATTATTCAATTGTAAGGGAAGTTTCCATAAGGGGGGCGAAAATAGTTCAAGATCATCCTAACTATGGATTAAACTTGATTTGTGAAATAGAAACCTATAGAGGATGTCCAAGATATGTTACTGGTGGTTGCTCCTTTTGCGTTGAACCGTTATGGGGGCATCCAATATTCAGAGCAGTTGAAGATGTATTAATGGAAATTGCATCTTTATACAATTATGGAGTGAGACATTTTAGAATTGGAAGACAACCAGATCTCTATTGTTACCTTTCAAGTGAAGTTGGAGAAAAGGAGTTCCCCCGCCCAAATCCAGAAGCGTTAAGAAGACTCTTTGAAGGAATAAGGAAAGTGGCACCAGATTTAGAGACATTACATATTGATAATGTAAATCCTGGAACTATAGTAAATTACCCTAATGAAAGTAGAGAAATAACAAAAATAATAGTAAAATATCACACCTCCGGCGACGTAGCTGCAATGGGAATAGAGTCAGCAGATCCAAAAGTCATAAAGGCAAATAATCTAAAAGTTGAACCAGAAGATGCATTAAAAGCGATAGAAATAATAAATGAAATTGGTGCTATCAGAGGAGAGAATGGTCTTCCTGAATTGTTGCCTGGAATAAATTTCGTTCATGGCTTAATCGCTGAAAGTGAAGAAACGTACAAGTTAAACTTAGAATTCATGAAAAATGTGCTGAATAAGGGATTGCTTGTAAGAAGGATAAACATAAGGCAATGCATTCCATTGCCTGAGACTAGAATGTGGGAAATTGGTGAAAGAATAATAAGGAAGCATAAAAGGTATTTTGGGATTTATAAAGAGAAAATGAGAAAGGAAGTCGACCGACCGATGCTCAAAAAAATAATTCCAAGATATAACGTCTTGAAAAAGGTATTTGTGGAAATAAGAAGTGGAAGAATGACATATGGTAGACAAGTAGGTAGTTATCCACTGCTTGTAGCAATACCATTTGAATATCAGCTAAAAAAATTTACAGACATCATAGTTGTTGGTTATGGTTATAGGTCCATATTAGGGATACCTATACCAATAGAGATTAACATATGGAGCAGGGGGCAGTTGAGCAAGATACCATTTTTCAGGGAGCCTTATGCGTCTAGGGTGATGACCCATAGACCCATAAGAAATATTGATGAATTAAGGGAAATTATTGGTGATGTTAAGAAGTTGGATTATATAAGTAAATATATTAGTTTCCGTGAATAATTCAACAAATTTAAAAAGATCATAACTTAAAATAATATTGAGGGGGAGGGCCCGTAGCTCAGCATGGATAGAGCAGCGGCCTCCTAAGCCGTTGGTCGTGGGTTCAAATCCCACCGGGCCCGCCATTAATTAGAATAAAACATGCAAATGCATCCACTTTAAATAAAGTTGGTAAACGCTTTTCAAATTAAATGTAAGCGTTTTAAAAAATGTTAGACTAAAGTATATTTCAACCTGACCGTGACATTATTTCTTTCATTTCTTCAAGGCATTTTGCTCCGTAACCACTACTAAAATGCTTTCTAGCAGGTTCTAATATTTCTATTAGTTTGTTAGCTACGTATAGCTTTAGATCCAATGGATGTATTTCTCCATTTATATATGCGTGTTCTAATTCTTCGTAATTTCCATATTTTTTACGCTCATTCGTCTTTTGATTTAAAATTTCTATGCACTCATCTTTTAAATGTCGCATAATCACGTATTTAACTAGTTCCATTATTGGGTTGTAAGACACCTCTTTTGGAGGACAAAATGCATTAATTATTTTTCTTTTAATTTCAATTTCACTATCATGAATAAATATGGCACTGTCTGGTTTCGATTTTGACATTTTCAAATCAACTAATTTATCCTCCATTAACTCATAATTGTTAGATTTCATTGCACTCATTAATGCTAAATAATCTTCTTTTTTTACGTTTAACCCCATAAGTATGTGGTGGTGTAGTGCTACTGGCTTATATCCAAAGGTTTCCTCGCCTATTTCAATAGCTATTATATGTGCTTTTCTTTGATCCATACCGCCGTGTGCCAAATTTACATTTAATGAAAATATGTCTGCGACTTGCATTGCAGGATAAAGCAGATCAGAGAAATAAAGAGTTTCTTCCTTCTTTCTGCCCATAATTGATATTGATCTCCTCATTCTTGAAAGGGTGGTTCTCATAGCTATTTTTATGACATTTTCTAGGTAAGTTCTACCAATTTTCTCATAAAATTCGGATCCTAAAACAAAATTTGTTTTTTCAGGATCCCCGCCAGAAATCAATATAGATGATTTTAAAGCCTCTTTAAAATATCCGCCAGCGACTTTTCGTATAATTTCAAGATTCCCACCCAACTTTCTATTAATCCAAGAATGGAAATCGGCTAGAAAAACCGTGGTTTTTATTCCAGCTTTCTGTAAATCTGCTACTTTTTGCATACAAAGTAAGCCAGTGCCTAGGTGAACATAGCCGGATATCTCGAGACCTATGTAATGATTCAATGGAATGCCGAGCGTTAAGTAATTGTTTAATCTTTCTTCAGTTAGTAATTCCTCGGTTGGGGGCAATTTTACGTAATGGAGTACCATTTCTGCATCCATATAGGCACCTCATTTAAAGTATGTCTAGCATAAATAAAAATAAAAATTTGGTGGAAAAGGGAAACGCCACGTATATATCACAATATTAAAAATTTTATTTTTATGATAGAGTTGAAAAGTTTCATAAAGGATACAAGCCTTCTATCTAAATCGCATGCTGCTTTATTGGCATGTATTAGCAGTGTTCTTGGACATATATAACTACTCTTTCTTATAACCATACTGGTGGGATCGCTTAGAATTAAATTTGGATCTCCGTAACCAATAACCTCATCTTTAATACCATTACATTCCATAATCACTTTTACTGCAACATTGTTTCTTAGGCTTTTCTTGAATAATTCAGAAATGTCTTTGCAAGCTTTATTGGATTTTACACCTATTATACAGTCGCCCCTTTTAGTTAATGTAGATTCTTTTGTGATTTCGAATGTAGATTTATGCGTTGCACGTATGTTCGGATGACCGTATGCTATCACTTCTTCAATAACCGCCATAATATAGCATGTGCCTAATATATAAAAGGAGTATTTTAATTTTTACAGATATGACTATCGTCTGAAATAATTTTATTAATGTAAAGAGGGTTGTATAATTGTTAGTATGAAGAAGTCTTTCGATGAGGAAAGAAGGAAACTTATAGAAAAATTGATAAGTGAAGGAGTTTTGAAGTCACAAAGTGTTATAAGAGCAATGTTAACGGTACCGAGAGAGCTTTTTGTACCCCCCAAATATAGAGAGCTAGCATACATAGATGCTCCACTACCAACATTGGAGGGGCAAACAATATCAGCACCACACATGGTGGCAATAATTTGCGAATTATTGATGCTCGACGTTGGAATGAAAGTGCTAGAGGTTGGTGGAGGTTCTGGTTATCATGCAGCTGTATGCGCTGAAATAGTTGCACCAAAAGATGCTCCACGCGAGAAGTGGGGACATGTATACACTATTGAAAGAATACCAGCTTTAGTTGAATTTGCAAAGGCAAATTTGAAAATATGTGGATATGACGATAGAGTTGATGTAATTTTAGGAGATGGTACCTTAGGGTATAAAGAAGCTGCACCATATGATAGAATATTTGTTACGGCAGCCGCACCTAACATACCAAAACCGCTAATAAATCAATTAAAAGATGGAGGAAGGATAGTAATACCTATAGGTGGAAGTTTTTACCAGGAGTTAGTAGTTGGTTTGAAAAAGGGGGATGAGCTTCTAACATTTAGTGCTGGTGGCTGCGTTTTTGTACCTTTGATTGGTAAATATGGCTGGAAAGAATATTAATTAAACCACTTCTTTAAAGTCGTTTGTTTTGTTTGAGTATCATAAACTTTAAGTATCCTATCAATTGCCTTTTCTACACGTTCTTTTGAAAAATCATAGCATTCGCATAAAAGTTCAATAACCTTATCTTTGTCGGGCCTCTTCCATTTTAAGACATAATTATTGGTAACTTGAGGGTTCAGGAATAACTCCTTTATTTTGAGGGGGTCAACTGGAAATATTGCTTTTTCCCCTAAAGATTTTAGAAGTGAAGAAAAGTCCTTATATTGCTTAACCAACTTCAATGCAGTTTTAGGGCCAATACCTTCGATGCCATCAGGATTATAATCTGTACCTATTAATATTCCGATCTCAATTAATTGATCTCTCGTTATATTTAGTTGTTTTAATAACTTATCAAGATATATTATTTCAGGTTTAACTTCTACATAGACATCTTTTCGTGGAAGTTTCCTTCTACCACTTATAGTTAAATTCCTCAAGAGACGTGGTGAACCGAAAAGCAATGAATCATAATCTTGACTTGCAGTAGCCCATGCATCTCCCTTTTGAACCATAAATGCACTTTGGGCTTCACCCTCGGAGGGGGCTTGAACCCAGGGTACACCTAAAGCATCTAATAGAGATTTAGCTTCATTAACCATATCTTCATTTAATTGTGCAGTTTGCTGGGCGTAAACTTTAGCTGACTTCAGATCGCCCAGTTTAATCGCTTCTTCGTATTTTTTAATAGCTTCTTCCTTTCTCTTTTTCCTCATTGAAATTTCTATTTCTTTTAATTCGGGAGGTTTTCCATCAAAGACGTAAACCACCTTAATTTGAGCTTCTAGAAGATTTACGGTTCTATAAAAAAGACCACTTAAATGACTGGTTACTCTACCTTTACTATCTTTTAGTGGAGTACCATCAGGCTGTCTTATTGTCGCCAAAAATTGGTATAAGGCATTATATCCATCGATCGCTATAACTTTATCTCTTAAGGATGACAAATCAGTTTCTTCTATCGCTTCTCCAGGTATTATATCTCTTAAATCAACGCCCATTTCAATCACACCGCGGTCAAACTTATCATCTTTTGACCCTTTCTCCCAGATGTGACATTTAATTTACCCCATATTTCAAGCTTTATGAGGGCTTTTATGAATAGGTTATATGAAACTTTGTCGCACTCTTGTCTTATCTTTTCATAGAGTTCAGTTTCATCAAATGTCTTTTTAGGGTTTTTAGTAAGAAGAGAAATTATTAGAGATTCTATGGGTTCAGTGAGCCATAAGGAGTCTTTAGCTGATTTACTCATAGATCAGCCCTTCTACGTAAAGGTTAATAATCGTGGTCTCGCTTGTATTTGCTTTGATTGCTCTATCCATTTACTGTAGTATTGTATCATATTTTCATTTATTGAAGGCTTTATCTTTTTCAATGCTTCAAGGAAGTGGGCTTTTTCAACTTTGTTAGCCTCAATATTTCTTCGTAACGCTATCATAGCAGCTTCTCTCACAACAGCTTCTAAATCAGAACCAGAGTAGCCTTCCGTTATCTTTGCCAACTCATCTAGATCTACATCTTCAGCCAATGGCATGTTCCTAGTATGAATCTTCAATATCTCTTTTCTAGCCTCTTGATTTGGAGGAGGAACATATATTATTCGGTCGAATCGTCCAGGACGTAATAAAGCTGGATCCAATATATCTGGCCTATTGGTTGCCGCTAGCACTGTTACATTTTCCAATGTTACTAAGCCATCCATTTCTGTTAATAGTTGGCTTATGATTCTTTCAGTAACTCTTGAATCACCGTAATCTAAACCTCTCATGGGAGCTATAGCATCTATTTCATCAAAGAAGATCACTGATGGAGCAGCCATTCTAGCTTTTCTGAATATTTCTCGTACTGCTTTCTCGGATTCCCCAACCCACTTGCTTAACAGTTCAGGCCCTTTAACACTTATAAAATTAGCTTCACTTTCCGTGGCAACAGCCCTTGCAAATAGCGTTTTTCCACATCCAGGGGGGCCTACCAATAATATTCCTCTTGGAGCCCTTATGCCTAAGCGTTTGAATGCATCTGGATGTTTAATTGGCCACTCTACAGCTTCCTTTAGCTCTTGTTTTACATCTTCATAATCACCAATATCAGTCCACCTTACATTGGGTGTTTCAACATAGACTTCCCTCATCGCACTAGGAGTTATCTCTTTAAAGGCTTCAAGAAAATCATTCATGGTCACTTGCAATTTCTCTAAAACATCTTCAGGTATTTTTTCTTGTTGAAGATCAATTTGAGGCAAATATCTTCTGAGCGCTTTCATTGCAGCCTCTCTACACAATGCAGCAAGATCAGCGCCGACAAAGCCATGAGTTATTTCAGCTAATTTCTTTAGATCTACATCTTCAGCCAATGGCATGTTCCTAGTATGAATTTGCAAAATCTCCAATCTACCTTCTTTGTTTGGAACACCAATTTCTATTTCTCTATCAAATCTTCCTGGACGCCTTAACGCAGGATCTATAGCGTTAGGTCTATTCGTTGCTCCAATAACTATTACATCGCCCCTTGCTTCCAAACCATCCATAAGTGCGAGTAATTGTGAGACAACCCTCTTTTCCACTTCACCAGTTACTTCTTCCCTTTTTGGAGCTATAGCATCTATTTCATCAAAGAAGATTATTGAAGGAGCATTTTGTTTAGCTTCTTCGAAAACTTCTCTCAACCTTTGCTCCGACTCCCCATAAAACTTACTCATAATCTCTGGGCCATTAACAGATATGAAATGGGCATTTGTTTCATTGGCCACTGCTTTTGCAAGTAATGTTTTTCCACATCCTGGGGGTCCATACAATAGAACTCCCTTTGGAGGGTCTATTCCAAGTCTCTTGAATAATTCTGGGTGTTTAAGGGGCAATTCAACCATTTCTCTTATTTTTTGTATAGCATCATGCAGACCTCCTATGTCTTCATATGTCACTCTTGGAACCTTCACTTCTTCAGCGGGTTTTTCAAGTATTACTAAATTAGTATCTTCATTAACCACCACAACACCGTTTGGTCTCGTTAAAATAACTTTGAATGGTATTGCCTGGCCAAGTACTGGAATTAAAACAGTGTCCCCCTCCATAATTGGGTAATCGAGAAGCTTCCTTTTAACAAAATTTATGAAGCTTGAATCTATGGTTATTGAAAATGATGATGGAGCTAATCTTACCATTGATGCAGGTTTCGCTTCTGCTTTTCTTATTGTAACTTTCTCACCAATGCTTACTCCAGCGTTTCTACGTATTAAACCATCCATTCTTATGATGGTATCATCATCTTCATCATATGCAGGTAGCACGATGGCAGCTGTCTTCTTTTTACCTTCTATTTCAATTATGTCTCCAGCATTTAGATTTAATTCATTCATAATTTTTGGGCTTATTCTAACCTTGCCTCTACCAACGTCTCTTTGTTTAGCTTCAGCTACTCTCAATTGGATTTCTTTCTTATTCTTAGGACTAGTTCCCATAAATATCCCTCTAAGTTTCAACTAAAAATAGTACGTAAAAGCTTATAGATATTTTGTTTACTTCGCAAGGGAGCAACAAAATTAGAGTGTTTATATCAGTTAAATTCTACTTACATATTCGACTTCTACTTGACTGACATTTGGTATCTTACTTATAGCATCCTCAAGTATGGTTGTTCCACCCTGGGTATCCTCAGGCATTACAACAGCTATTTTCAATACATAAAGTCCAAAAGCAACAGGTTCCTTGGAATAACTGCCAAAAGTTATTCCATGAGGTAATGAGGATTTTATTTCATTTGCAAGAGAATCCAAGTCTATATCCACTGATGATGGATACACTTTCAATAGAACATATACCTTCCCCATAATTTCACCTCATCTTATGGTCCTTCAAAACCGCAATTTGGACATTTGTAGGAAGTAGCTAGTTTTCTGCAACGTTTATCACGCCATAGCATATATCCACAGTTCGGGCAGGGAAAATTTACACCCTTCTCAAGCGGTAGTATCGGGTATTTACATGAAACACATATGGGTAGCTCTAAAGATCCGCTCTTAGACATATATTATCACGTTACACAGATTTACAACGATCCAATAAAAATTTTACTACCTAATCTAAAAACAAATAATGCCGATTGAATACAAGTTAAATTTAAGTGTGGCAATATATTGGGGGGATATAGCATGTTAAATGATATAAAACAAGTTATCATTGTTAGAACTGATTTAAACATGAGCACTGGGAAAATAGCAGCGGAAGTAGCGCATGCTGCAGTTAATGCATCTGAACTTGCGAGGAAAAATGCTTATGAATGGTGGAGAAGGTGGATTGAAAGTGGCCAAAAGAAGATCGTACTAAAAATCGAGGGGGAAGATAGGTTAATGGAGCTTTATAAAAAAGCATGCGCTTTAAATTTACCAGCAGCTCTAATTTATGACGCGGGATACACGGAGATCCCCCCAAATACTCTTACATGTCTAGGCATTGGACCAGCCCCCTCGAATTTAATCGACAAGATAACAGGGCAATTACCATTACTAAAATGAAGGTTGTTGCAATATGTTTGATATCACAAATAGTGAAATTGATCAAGAAATTGGTCTTAAATACTACGCTACTCCAAAAGATGTAAGCATAGAAAATGCGCGTATAAGGGATAGTATTGACGAATTCATTATTCAAGAAGTTCTTAGAGGAGGAATAATATTACCAAAAGAAGATGTAAGCAATTTTACAATTCCACTATTTGGTGAGGGGGAATATTTAAGAATGGTATTGGTAAAAAGAGGGGTCGACACTTTATATGCAATAAGCAAACTATCCAAGAAAATGAAAATACCAATTTCTGATATACAGTTTTTAGGATTAAAAGATTCAAAGGGAATAGCCATTCAAAGTATAAGCATGAAATGCAAAAATGGGGTTAATTTGAATAAAATTAACGAAACAATTAGTGAAATAAGAATTCTGCGTTGGTACAGGTCATATACACCACTATGTTCCCACGAACTATGGGGAAATAGATTTACAGTGATTATCAAAGTAGATGACAGAAGAGACGAAACATCTTTTATTACAAAAATGGCAAAAATTCAAAAAATATTTTCATTATCAAGTATTTTTTCATATTTTGGTTATCAAAGGTTCGGTATGGAACAACCATTCAATCATATTATTGGAAAAAAGATTTTAAATAGAAATTACGATGAAGCGTTGCAAAAAATGTTTGAAAAAGGGAATTGTGATATCTTTAATGGAAATAAGGAAATTTGGGAGGAAGAGGTGAGGAATGTTTTTTCAAAGAACATTGAAGTCGTAAGGATTTTTCTACAATCTTATCAATCATTTTTATTTAACAAAATGATTAATAAAAGAATTGAAGAAGGAATTCCATTAGAAGAAGCCATAAATGGAGACCTTGTAGGACCTGTAGAAACCACACTATATAGAGAGGAAGACATAATTGAAGTAACAGAAAATAACAAAGACAAAGTAAATTACTTAATAAAGAGGGGGGTCCTTTCTGTATTATACCCTCTCCCAGGATATTTAACAGATGAAAGAAAGATTCCAAGAGGGGAAGCTTACGAACCAATAGCAAAAGTACTAGATGAAGAAAAAGTTGTGTACAAGGATTTCTTATTCAAAGAATTCCCAGAAATTTCTCTGGCAGGATATTATAGACCATTAACATTTAGAGTATACAATTTTATGTGGCATTTAACAAAGGATGGTAATATTCATTGCAATTTTTTATTGAAGAAGGGGAATTATGCAACCATTGTTTTAAGGGAAATCGTTAAACCGAAAAATCCAAGTAAAGTTGGATTTTAACTTGAAATATGATTATGGAATTAGTCTTCTTTTATCACGTGGAAACAGTGTTACTTCACGTATGTCGTTAACATTTACTATCATCATAAGCAATCTTTGAAGGCCCATCCCCCATCCAGCATGTGGGGGCATGCCATAATCATAATAAGTTAAAAATGGTTCAAATTTCTCAGGGTTCAATCCGAGTTTATTGAGCCGCTCTAGAAGTTGTTCCTTAACATGTATTCTTGTACCACCACTCGCTATTTCCAACCAAGACCAATTAAGATCGAAGGATTCGCTTAGTTCTGGATCTTCTCTCTTTGGCTTTATATAAAATGGTTTAAGAGATAGAGGCCAGTCAATTATGAAGTAGGGTCCGTTAATCTCATTTCCAATAAGCTTATTTCCAGATACTGGAATATCTTCACCTACCTGAATATTAAGCCCTTTACTTCTCAGTATCTCTATAACTTCCTTGTATGTGAGTACCTTAAATGGAGTTGTTGGCATTTTAAATTCAGGATTTAAAAATTTTAACTCATTTTCATTGTTTATAACGACTTTTTTAAGTGCAAAGATTATTAATTGTTCTAAAATATTCATGACATCTTCTCTTTCGGCGAATGCCATTTCTATATCTACAGATATAAATTCGTTTAAGTGATGGGAGGTATCAAATTCTTCAGCTCTATAGAATTGTGCAATTTCATAAACTCTTTCAAAGCTAGATGTAAGTGCCTCTTTATACAGTTGTGGGCTTTGTGCGAGGAAAGCAATTCTATCAAAATAATTGACAGAAAAAAGTGCTGCGCCACCCTCAGTTGCGGTGGCTAATATCTTTGGTGTAAAAACCTCCATAAAACCGTGATTCTGCAAGTATTCTCGTATAGCATTTATTAAGGTATTTTTAATTTTGAAGATGCATATTCTCTCCCTCATTCGTAGATCTAACACCCGCATATCAAGTCTCTTTTCAAGGTTTGTGGGAACTTTCCCGGACGTATCTATTGGAAGTGGAGTTTTCGCTATGTTCAATATTTTTATGTCTGTAGGTATCACCTCAACCCCACTTTTTGCAATTTCACTTCTCCTAATAATCCCCTTTACACCAATAACAGATTCTCTTGTTAACTTTCGTATTTCATTTATTCTATCTTTATGAAAATCTCGTTTATTTACTGTTATCTGAATCTTCCCTTCTCTATCCTTTAAAATAATGAAAATTAGTCCACCTAAATCCCGAATATCATCAACCCATCCGAATATTGTGACAGATTCACCATCTTTATCTGCCGTAATTTGATTAGAAAAATGTGTTCTCCTCCAATCACCTAATTCGTCGAGTTTCATATCAGTCAACTCCTTCAGTTTTGTTATTCCTCAATTATACGAATGTTTTCTTTAACAAACCTAGATAATATTTTTTCTGCAACATCTTTGGAAATCTTAAGTCGAGAAATATCAGTTTTAGAAATTTTTACGTGATTTTCGCAACTACCATCTGGAAGCCAGATGGTGTTAACGCTTTTTACCTTCACGGGAAATAGTATTTGCTCCGCAAGTTGTCTAATGCTCATGGTTTTTTCCACTATTTTAACATTCTTACCTAGTTTATGTTTTATTGTTAATGCAATCTTATTCCAAGTAGTTTTTGGTATTTTACCTCCACTTCCTACAAGTAATATTATTGTGTCATCAGTATTCATAGCCTTGTAGAAAGTGGAATTACGCAATTCTGGAAATCTGTTTTCCAATTCAAGGAAAAGTTTGCTTATCTGAATATCAATGTCCTCTATTTCGCCAGAATCTAATTTACTTTGACAACTTTTACATAAAATACCACTTCTCAAGCATATTATACAGATGGGTAGATTCAAAGCCCATCCTCCACTTTTAAATACCTAGTTTAAAGAATACCGTTAAGAGAAATATATGTATTTTTGTTTTTGTTTAAAAGGTTTCCAATAGCGAATACGTTAAGCAAAAATTAAAATATAGCGATATAAAATTATCAAGAAGACGTTTTACATTAATGTCGGTGATGGAAATGAAGATGAATAAGGAAAAAATGTTTCTTACCGAGAAACAATATTCACTTCTATTAAAATTATATGAGAATTCAGTAGAAACAAGCATAAGGAGTGTTAATAAGTCTCAAAGCGAACTTGCTAATGAACTTGGGATAACAAGACAAGCATTAAGTGTACATTTAAGAAAGTTAAAAGAGAAGAATCTTATCAGAACGGGTAGAGGGTTTATAGATCTTACTGAAAAAGCACTTAACATCATCGAAGAAAAAGCTAATGAATCGTTTGTAATAATTAAAGTTCAGCCACAAAAGAGAAACCAAGTATATGAACAGATAAGCAAAATATCTTGTTTGAAAAGAGCATACAGGGTAACTGGAGAAATTGATTTGATAGCTGTTGTAAATCAGTCGTCACTTGATGAATTCTTAAAAGAAATATCAAAAATAGATGGAATAACATTCACTTCAGCACATGTAGTCATAACAAAATTAAAATGAACGCAACAAAGTTTTTATTTATCTTTAATAGTTAATTCTAGACTAGGTGCATTATATGCCTATACAGGATCAGGAAGCCTTAAAGATTGCGCAACAAAAAAGATTATTTTTCATGATATGCAGAGAATGTGGTGCTCGAAATCCACCCAACGCCACAAAATGTAGACGTTGCAAAAGGAAAAATCTAAGATGGAAAAAACGTGAACGATCAAAATGACATTAAGATATAAGAAAGAATAGCGGTTATATTGTAGAATAGATACGCTATTATTTAACAATTAAATAAATAAAGAAAGAAATGAAAATTTGTAATTATGGGCGGGTCGTCTAGCTGGTTAGGATACCGCCCTCACACGGCGGTGGTCCTGGGTTCAAATCCCAGCCCGCCCACTTCGAAAAAAGCATATTTTGAAAGAACAGAAGTGCTATGCAACATTATTATATTGATATTTCTTCTCCAACTTCTGGTATAATTATGTCTTCAGTTATTTT
>JAAOZK010000005.1 GCA_011605825.1 Thermoproteota archaeon | reverse complement strand
AGTGTACCTCACAAAATGTACCTTTGAACTATTGAATGATTATATTAATGTTCCACACATGTTCTCTGATGAAATTATTGTTTTTAATGATGATACTGCAGCAATGGATGCTATTAGGAAGGGGATGGTGAACATTGTAATAAATATATGCACTAAAAATAACTCCCACTATAAAGTGTATGATGATGAATATAAGCTTAGACGTATGGCTGTGGAGTTCAATATCCCGCTGATAACAACCATTGAATTAGCTAAAGCGCTAGTTAAGGCTATGAAACAAGTGGAATACATGACTATTCGTTCCCTCAATGAGTATATGGATGGCCTCCTATGGAAGTTATGGTGACTTCTCAAATTTCCGTAGTTATTATTGGTCCATCTTTTGAAACTATCACTGTTGTTTCAAATTGAGTTACTATACCATTCTTAACTTCTCTTAAAACTGGATAAATGTTTAATGCTCCATTTTCAACTAATCTATAAATTATTTCCCTTATATTTTCCTGCTTTGCATTAAAATTCTTCAACCATCTTTCGCAGAATGGAAGTGTTTTAAAGTTGTCATAAATGTACTTTAATAATTCTTTTTCAAGTTTTGTTCTTCCAGAGTGTACTTTTGCTAAAGAGTATATGTACGCTTGTTGCATTTCAGTAACGCTACCTATACCATCAGTAGCGAATGGTTCAATGGCATATATCTCTCCCTCTTCTATAATCCATGGGTATTCTCCATAAACGTTAGGTACATTTTTCCCACCGTGCAATATGTATCGTTTAAGCATGTGTCCCGTTAAGTTGCTTATTGGCTTATATCCGAATCCACTAAGTGTCCTTTCAATTTCCTTTGACACTGTGCTCACCTTTACCCCTGGCTTAATTACTTTCAATGCATTCTTCAAAGCTATCCTATTCGCCTCAACCATATCTTCATATCTACTATTAAATGATATAGTGGTTGCTGCATCCACTATGTAACCATCAAAATGGGCACCTATATCAACCTTAACCACCGCATTATCTGGAATTATTGATTGATCTTCTGGGAACGCTGTATAATGGGCTGCTATGTTGTTTATGGATATGTTGCATGGGAAAGCTGGCCTCCCTCCTCCCTCGATTATTAGATTTTCTATCTTCTCACATAAATCAAAAACCTTTACCCCCGGCTTAATCATTCTTGGTAAATCCCTTAAAACCCTATTTACAATTTCACCAGCCTTCAACGTCTTTTCAATATACTCCTCATCATACATGTGTATCCAAAAAGAATTTATTATGAAATGAAACCTTAAATTTTTGTAGATAGATATATTGTCTGCATGGGCCCGTAGCTCAGCATGGTTAGAGCACTCGGCTGATAACCGGGGGGTCGTGGGTTCAAATCCCACCGGGCCCACATCTAAACTCTTACTCTTTTATAATGCCCATGTGGAAGATAATGTTATTTACCAAACAATAATAAATTTAACATCGAATATTGTTGTGATTGGTGAGCCTTATGAGTGGTGTTAGTGAATTGTGTTTATATAAGTTGAGGAGCATATTTGGGGATAGGGTCATTATTGATGAGGAAATCTTAAAACAATATGAGGAGGATCAATCATACATTAAAGGTAAACCATCCCTTGCGGTAATACCTGAAACCTCTGAAGAGGTGGAAAAACTGGTTGAGGTGGCTAAGGAATTTAGAATTCCATTGATTCCTAGAGGTAGTGGGACTTCACTTAGTGGTGGTAGCGTCCCGATATTTGGTGGAATAATTGTGGATTTTAAACGGATGAATAGGATTTTGAGTTTCGATTTAAATAATCTGCAAGTTTTGGTGGAACCTGGAGTTATATATGACAATTTAAATGACTTTCTATCTAAATATAATCTATTCTTGCCTCCAAATCCTGCAACTGGAGATCAATGTACTATAGGTGGGATGCTTGCTGAAAATTCTGCTGGTCCTCGCAGTTACAAATATGGCACCATCAAAAATTGGGTTTTAGGGTTGGAATTTATAACTTCCTCTGTTGGTAAGGTGTGGATTGGTTCAAGGACAAAGAAGTGGGTGTCCGCATACAATTTAGTGTCACTCATTGTTGGTAGTGAGGGGACTCTTGGGATAATAACTAAAGCATTGTTGAGGGTTGCCCCTAAACCGCAATATAGAATTGGCATATCCATATCCAGCAATAATTTGGAAAATGCAGGCGAAATTATAGTTGCGTTGACAAAACTAAACATAGACATTTCTGCAATAGAGTTAATGGATGATATAACCATAGCTGCCATAAACAAAGTGTATAATGCAGGTCTCCCAGAATCAGATGCAATAATACTACTGGAAGTCGAGGCTTTCTCAAGTAACGATATGGATAATAAGCTTGAAGCTCTGGCATCCTATTTAAAAAACCTTGGAATACCTGATGAAAATATTCATGTATACTATAATGCTGATGAAATGTGGAGCAAAAGGAAGCTTGCTGGAGAATCCCTTGAAAAAGTTTACGGTGGTAGACTAGATGAAGATGTTATAGTGCCAGTCTCTCTACTCCCGAAAACAATTATGGAAATAAAATCATTAAGCAGTAAATTCAATGTGAATATCGCTGTTTTTGGACATGCTGGCGATGGACATTTACATCCAAGCATACTAGTTCCAAAGGAGAAATCTCTAACTCCTGAAATAGAGAAAATTAAGGGAAACATATTCAAGATAGCAGTAAAAAATAATGGTGCTTTAAGTGGAGAACATGGTATTGGCATAGCTAAAAAACAGTATCTACCTCTTGAAATAGATGCAAACACATTAAAATTACTATCAATGATAAAGCAGACTCTAGACCCATACAACATTATGAATCCAGGCAAGAAAATATAGAGAGCTAGAGAATATTGCATATAAATGCACAACTATTTAATGCCTTTAAATCCTGTTAACGTCATTTTTAGCGTATTATTTTTTTACAAACGACCTATAATGATGACACTATAAATGGTCATTTATACTTTAGGGGGTCTATTAGGTTCAAGTTTAGTGGACCGGGCGGGATTTGAACCCGCGACCCCCCGCGTGCGAGGCGGATGCTCTTCCAGGCTGAGCTACCGGCCCAATATTATAAATAACTCAAATAGATATAAAATTTTGAACTTAACAATCCCAAATAAAAAGGGATATAACAAAAAAAGTTTATTTAATTTTAGTCCTATGTAAGTATGAGAGGGGGCGGGTCGTCTAGCTGGTTAGGATACCGCCCTGACACGGCGGTGGTCCTGGGTTCAAATCCCAGCCCGCCCACCATCGGACAGAAAGGGAAACTTTCATCTTTACAAAGAATGATCCTCCCCCTTAAACTTACATGTGCTGTTTTTGCATAATTATTTGATAATTCTGCAATTGAATCAGAATTCTTATTATCATTTTGTAAGTCAAACTTTATATTTCAATATTGTCTTTAAATTATTTTAGTGATTTGAAGATGTCTGTTAAAGATTATATGTCTAGGGTTATTTTATCTGCTGACAAGAATTTGAGTGTTTTTGAGGCTGCAAAGCTTATGGTTGAGAAGAAGATTCCATACATCATTGTTTTGGATGGCGGTAAACCCGTTGGAATTGTTACTGAGGAGGATTTGATCAGTAAGGTTTTAGCTGCTGATAGAGACCCTAAAATCACTAAGCTATCTGATATTATGACAACTCCACTTTTAACTATTGATCCTGATGCTACTTTAAGTGAGGCTGCTGCTATTATGAGTGAGAAGAGGGTTCGTAAACTTCCGGTTGTTAGGGATGGGATTATCTATGGGGTTCTCACAACACAGGATGTCGCGAATTATCTTAATGATTATTTAAATAGGGTTTTGAAGGATATTTTAAAGTTTAGGCCATCCCTAGTATTGCATTAACATGTTCTATGATCTTCTAGATGTTTCTTCAATTCATATAGGGCTATGGTTGCCAGTCCAACTGATCCTAAGTCTCCTTCTATGCCTTTAATATATGTGGGTTCGCCTAAAGATAGGTCTCTTGATGTTAATCCAGGTTCTAATCCTCCGATCACCATCATTACAGTTACCCCCCTACTGAGTTTCTCCGCAATATCTTCAGGTTTATATGCAGTTTTTCCATACGCTTTTTGTGTTAATAGGATTATTGTGCTTGGTTTTATTAGTTCTATTGCATCTTCTAAGTCCGCAGTTATTATGAGTCTCCCTCCAGTTTTTATTGATATCTTCTGTACTTCCGGTATTCCAATTTGAGCTGCTGTTCCGGTAGCTTTAGATATTACTAGATTCGTATATCCTAATCCATAGAATACTTTTGCTAGTTCAATTAACCTTTGTTGTGAACTTACGTTATGTATCGTCATTATCAGGTTCTTCATTCCTTCGCACATTTACCATCCCTCATCAAGTACTCTTTTAATTTGTTTTGCAATAGCCTTAGATAATGTTGGGGGGACTGCTTCTCCAATTTGATTGTATTGTTCTTCCTTTGAACCGTAGAATATGTGGGTATCTGGGAATCCCATGAGTCTCGCCTGCTCTCTAACGGTTAATAATCTATTTTCGTATGGGTGTATAAATCTTGACCCCCCCATAACTGTTGGTGCAAGCCGTTTTGGATGTAGTCTAATCATATTCCTATATATTTTTCCATCAGCTCCCTTAAATAATATTAAAGCATCCCCCCACCTTAGCTTAGCGATCTTTTTAATCTTCTTTTCAGTTAATGGTGTTATTTCATGATTTGGGTAGCCTATTATTCCCTCCGGGTCTGGTAGCCCCCTCAGAGCTTCTTCCACATTAACCATATTACTTTTACGTTTAATTTTAATTGGGATGTTTGATATGAAAATTCTTCTTCTAATTGACGGTGTTTGCGAATCTTCTGCTCTGAGTATATTGAAGTATACCCTCTTATATCCAACTCTACTGAATTCCCATTTCAATGCCCATTTCAATTCTCCTTCAACTATTTGTGGGACGTTTTCCATTACAAAAATTTTAGGTTTTAAATCTCCAACTATACGTATGAAGTGTAATGTTAGTCTTCCCATGTCATCTACGTATAATCTGTCAAGCTCATTTTTCATTCTTTTATGGTTAACTGGTGTGAATGGTTCGCATGGAGGGCTTCCTATGATTACATCTGGGCTTGAGCCTATGATGTTTGTTATGTCTTGTGAGTGTACTTCTCTTAAATCCATCCCCCATGTAATTGCTCCCTTTACATTACTGGAATATGTAGCTAGTGAATTCTCATCTATATCTATACCTAATAATATCTCAAATCCTTCCTCCATGAATCCTCTTGCAAATCCCCCGCAACCACAGAATAAGTCAATAACTTTATACATGCATTCTCACATATTTGAAGGAAACAGATAAAAGAAACTTTTCTTAAAGCTATATTTGGGCCGGGGTCGCCTAGTCTGGTTAGGGCGTCGGCTTGCTAAGTCTTCCGCGAAAAGCCGATGGCCTTTGAGGCCGCGCGGGTTCGAATCCCGCCCCCGGCGTCATACTGTTTTATTAAAATGAAAAACTGTTTGAAATTAAAAAAGGAGAATATGGGTATATTTCCTTGCAATCTATGTCAATTCAATTTCTATTTTGACTTCTGGTGGAACTCTTATCCTCATTATTTGGCGCATTGTTCTTTCATCAGCGTCTATATCTATTATCCTTTTATGTATTCTCATTTCATATTTGTCCCAAGTCTTCGTTCCATCTCCGCAGGGTGTTCTCATCACTGGTATTAAGAGTCTCTTGGTTGGTAATGGTATTGGTCCAGCAACTCTTACGCCTGTGGTTTTTGCAATCCTCTTTATTTCCTCACATACTTCCATCAGTTTTTGGTGATTGTTGCTGGAAAGCTTTATCCTCGCTTTTCTAACCAATTTCTTCACCTATTTCGTTGGTTATTCTAGTTTACTTTTCCTCTTCTATATCCATTACTACTCCTGCGGCTATTGTTCTTCCCATATCTCTTATGGCGAATCTGCCTAGCTGTGGGATATCTGCATATTTTTCCATACATACTGGTTTTAGTGGCACAAATCTAACGATTGCTGCATCACCTTGCTTTAAGAATGATGGATTTTCCTCTATTGTTGCACCAGATCTTGGATCTATCTTCTTTAGTAGTTGATCGAATCTCACAGCCACGGTTGCCGTGTGTATATGTAGGACTGGTGTGTATCCTGCAGCTATGGCTGTTGGATGGTATAACACGAATATTCTTCCAGTGAATGCTTTAGCGACTTTAACTGGGTTTGTGGGATGGCAGCATACATGCCCCCTTCTTATATCTTCCTTCGATACGCCCCTAACGTTGAATCCAATGTTGTCTCCTGGTATTGCTTTTTGTAGTGGTTGATGGTGCATTTCTATACTTCTAACTTCACCTGTCTTCTTTTCTGGTAGGAATAATACTGTATCGCCAACCTTTAATACTCCAGTTTCAACACGACCTACTGGCACTGTTCCAACGCCTGAAATTGTATATACATCTTGTATTGGTATTCTGAGTGGTTTGTCTATTGGTCTTGGAGGCTCTGTGAGTTTGTCTAATGCTTCTACTAGTGTTGGGCCATTATACCAGGGCATTTTGTCGCTTCTTGTTACTAGGTTGTCTCCATACCATCCGGATATTGGTATGAAGTCTATTTTGTTTATATCGTATCCTATCATTCTTAGGAATTTACCTACTCCACTCTTAACTTCTTCGTATCTTTCTTTGCTGTAGTTTACTGTTGGGTCATCCATTTTGTTTATTGCTACAACGAGCTGGTCTATGCCTAGCGTTTTTGCTAGGAATGCGTGTTCTCTTGTTTGTCCTGATGCACCCATGCCTGCTTCATACTCTCCCTTCTTAGCCGATACTACTAGTATAGCTGCATCTGCTTGTGAGGCACCTGTTATCATGTTTTTTACGAAGTCTCTGTGTCCTGGGGCATCGATTATTGTGAAGTAGTATTTTGGTGTTTCAAATCTCCAGAAGGATAAGTCTATGGTTACTCCCCTCTCCCTCTCTTCCTTTAATTTATCCATGACCCATGCGAATTTGAAGGATCCCTTACCCATCTTTTCAGATTCTTCTTCTATGGCCTTCATTGTACGTTGATCGATGTTTCCTGTTAGGTATAGTAGGTGTCCCATTGTTGTGCTTTTACCGTGGTCTACATGACCTATTACCACAATGTTTAGATGTGGCTTTTCGGACATATTACAATCTCCTCTCTCGCAAATTAGTGAATTACTTTCATATTTAAGTTTTTTGTGGTCTTAAATTAAGTTTACCTTGAAGCTAAAGCTATCCTTTCTATTTCCTCCTTCTTCTGTATAGCGTATGATGATGGATCTGATTTAGCTGCTTTTATAATTTCTTCAGCTAGAGCTTCTTCTATGCTTTTTGGGTTTCCAAAAGCTGCACTTCTCGCACCTTCAGTTATGAACTTTAATGCTAGGTTTAGTCTTCTGAGTGGTGATACATCTACTGATTGATGGTAGACTATTCCACCATACATTATTCTGGTGGTCTCTTCTCTTGGGGCTGAATTCTCTATAGCTCTAACCAATACCTGTATTGGATTTTCACCTGTGCTTAAATGTATTATTTCAAAGGCTTGTTTAACTATGTTTGTTGCAAGATGCTTCTTACCCATGTTCTTACCTGGTCTCATCAATTTATTTATTAATCTTTCAACTATCGGTACCTCTGCTTTTCCGAATTTCTTATGCTCATGCCTACCTCCAGTATGTGGAATGTAGACTGGCTTTAAACATATGTACCTTCTCAGCCCTGGATCTTTTACCTCTACATCATCATAACTCCACCTGTCGAAGAGCTTTATTTCTGTTTGTTGTGCACTCAATTTTCCACCACTTTTTCATCATGAAAAAGGTGTGAACTATAATTTAAATTTTGTTAGTGCTTTCAGTCGTTTAATATTGCTATTTCGTTTACGCATTGGGAATAAATAGGAATAAAAAGGTTTATGTTAATCCACCTTATATGTGTTTAAGTGACTTACGTGTGAGGAGTATGTTGGAGTTGGTATGGTATGGTAGGGGTGGACAGGGCGCTTGGACTGCAAGTAACATACTTGCTCAAGCGGCTTTGAAGGAGGGGAAGTATGCGCAATCTTTTCCAACATTTGGTCCTGAGAGGATGGGTGCTCCTGTGATGGCATTCACAAGGATTAGTGATGAGCCCATCGAGTTGCACTGTAACATATATGAGCCTGACGTGGTCGTGGTCTTAGATGATTCATTATTGCAATCATTGAATGTAACGGAGGGGTTGAAAAGCGAGGGGAAGGTTATAATTAATTCAAAGGAGGATCCTAGAAATATCATCAAAATGCTAAGGATATCTGGTAGACAGACTGTGTATACTACTCCAGCCACTGAAATAGCATTGGAAATTCTGGGGAGACCAATAACCAATACTGCCATGATTGGTGGCCTTCTCAGAACCGTGGAAGTTGTGAGTTTAGATAGTGTTAAAGAGGTTTTGAGGGAGAGATTCTCAGCTAAAGTTGCTGAATTAAATATTAAAGTTGTAGAGAGAGCTTATTCTGAGACTAGGGGGGGTGGGTGGAGTTGAGTGAACTTAAAGGTTGGAGGGAGATACCTATAGGTGGAGTTGCCTGGAAGCTTTCCATTGAAAATAAAACTGGAGATTGGTCTCCCTTTAAACCGAAGATAGATCAAACTAAATGTACTAAGTGTTTAATATGCTGGATCCTTTGTCCAGATATGGCCATGGAGTGGGATGGTGAGAAGGTTCGTGAGAAACATGATTACTGTAAAGGGTGCGGCATATGTGCCAATGAATGCCCGGTCAAATGTATTAGCATGGTTAGGGGGTGAGGGTAATGAATAAGATTATTATGGGGCTTAATGGTAATGAGGCTATAGCCTTCGCTGTTAAGCAATGTGATGTCGATCTTGTATCAGCATATCCAATAACTCCGCAGACCATAATAGTTGAAAAATTCTCAGAATTTGTTGCCGATGGTGAAGTTAAATGCTCTTTCGTCCCAGTGGAATCTGAGCATTCAGCATTAAGCATTTGCGTGGGTGCTGCAGCTCTTGGTGCAAGAACCTTCACAGCCACATCTTCACAGGGTTTGGCTTTAATGTGGGAAATACTATACATAGCTTCTGGACTTAGGCTTCCAATAGTTATGGCTGTTGTTAATAGAGCATTGTCTGCACCAATAAACATACATTGTGATCATAGTGATAGCATGGGATGTAGGGATTCCTGTTGGATACAGATGTACTGTGAAGATGCTCAAGAAGCCTACGATACTATAATTCAAGCCTTCAGGATAGCTGAACATGAGGATGTTCAATTACCAGTGATGGTGACGATAGATGGCTTCACGATTAGTCATACGTTGCAAAGGGTTGAGGTGCTTCCAGATGATGTTGTGAGACGATTTGTTGGTGTGAGGAAGCCTGTGGAGATAGAGGTTCCAGGGATGGGGAAGGTTCCAATGATTCTAGATCCCGAAAAGCCACTGACATTTGGTTCGCTGGATCTATATGACTACTACTTTGAGCATAAGGTTCAGCAACATGAAGCTATAGAGAAGTCTAGATCTGTTATAAGAGAGATCCATGATGAATATTATGGTATTAGTGGTAGAAGGTATGGGGATGGATTTATAGATGGATATGGTTTAGATGATGCTGAATTGGCAGTTATAGTTTTAGGGTCTACGGCTGGAACCGTTAGAAGTATTGTTAAAAAACTTAGAGGTAGCGGTAAGAAGGTTGGTGTGCTTAGACTCAGAACTTTTAGACCATTTCCATACAGGGAGATTGTTGACGCTTTAAAGGATGTTGAAGTTATTGGTGTTATGGATAGGAGTGGAGCTTATGGCGGTATAGGAGGTCCTGTTTTCGTTGAAACTCTAGCAGCATTCTACAACAGTAAAAGGAAACCTAAAATTGTCAATTACATATATGGCTTGGGAGGCAGAGATACGCCGCCAGCTTTAATTGAAAAGATGTTTGAGGAATTGCCAAAATTGGAAGGCGGGGAAGTCAAATTCTTGGGGGTGAGGTGATATGAGTACATTCAGATTTAATATTAGGGAAGCTGCAAAGAAGCCTCTTGGATTGCTTTCAGGTCATAGGCTGTGCGCTGGATGTGCTGAGCCCATAATAGTTAAGCAGACTTTGCTCGCCACTAGGGGACCCACTATAGTGGCAACAGCCACAGGTTGTCTTGAGGTTTCAACAACCATCTACCCATACACATCTTGGAATGTTCCTTGGATTCATGTGGCTTTTGAAAACGTTGCTGCAGTAGCTTCCGGGATAGAAGCAGCATCAAAAATTCTACGTGAGAAGGGGAAAAGCAAGTATGATCATATAGATGTCATAGCCTTTGCAGGTGATGGTGGAACTTACGATATAGGAATACAGGCATTGAGTGGGGCATTAGAAAGAGGGCATGACTTCCTATACGTTCTGCTCGATAATGAAGCTTACATGAATACTGGAATTCAGAGAAGCGGTGGGACACCGCTTGGAGCATCAACAACCACAACGCCTGCTGGAAAAGTTATTCCAGGTAAATCTGAAAATAAGAAGCCAATAGCAGATATAGTTGTTGCACATAAGGTGCCATATGTTGCCACAGCAACTCCTGCACATTACCTAGATTTAATTAGGAAGGCTAGGAAAGCTATTGAAGTTAATGGTCCAACATTTATACATGCATTATCACCATGCCCAAGAGGATGGAGGCATAGTGAGGCTTTAACCATTGATATTTGTAGAAAAGCTGTTGAAACATGTTACTTCCCACTATGGGAGTATGATAATGGTGTATATAGGTTAACTGATAGAAGCTTAATGATAGCTAAAAATCCAGAGATGAAGAAGCCAATAGAGGAATTCCTTAAAGTTCAAGGTAGATTCAGCCATCTATTCACTCCACAAAATCAATGGATAATAAAGAAGTTGCAGGAATATGTGGATGCTGTTTGGGAGGACCTGAAGGATAGATGTGAAAACGTTTAATAAAACAATCCTAACATCACCTTTTTTTAACACTAAGAAAAATATTTAAATGCAGGATTCCGTGAATTAATTTAAAGTTGTATTATTTAAGGTGGGATCTTGGGTTCAAAATCCCCTCGTGGGCTGTATGCGGCAAGAAAGCTTAAGGCTAAGAGGAAAAAGTTCAGATGGAAGCAGAGAGACTACAAGAGAAGAATGTTGATGCTCGACGTTAAGGCAGATCCTCTGGAGGGAGCCCCTCAAGCTAGGGGGATAGTAATTGAAAAAGTCGGTGTGGAAAGCAGACAGCCGAACTCTGCTGTTAGAAAGTGTGTTAGGGTTCAACTTGTAAAGAATGGTAAACAAGTAACAGCCTTCCTACCTAAGGATGGATCGCTCAACTTCATTGAAGAACATGATGAAGTAATCATAGAGGGTATAGGTGGACCTATGGGGAAGGCTTATGGTGACCTTCCTGGAGTTAGATATAAGGTTATAAAAGTTAATGGTGTATCCTTGGATGCGCTACTGAAAGGTAAGAAGCAAAAGCCCGTTAGGTAAATTCAATTTCCCATTTACTCTTCTTACTCTCGAACTCCTTCTTAGTTGAAATAATCCTGGCAGGCACCCCTGCTACAACAACGTTACTTGGTACATCCTTTGTAACAACAGCTCCAGCAGCTACTACTGCATTCTCACCTATAGTTATTCCTGAAATTAATGTGCAATTTGCTCCAAGAACAGCTCCCCTCTTAACAGTAACTCCACATAATCTTTTGCTTGGTGGATACTTATCATTAGTGAAGCAAACTCTTGGTGCTATAAATACATCGTCTTCTATTACACATTTTGGTGGTATGTATACTGCTGTTTGTATATTCACATTGTCCCCTATTTTTACATGTCCATCTATCACGGTGTTGGTCCCTATTCTTACGTTTTTCCCTATCGTTGTGTTTTCCCTTATTAATATCCAATGTCCTCCCTCAAAGTTATCTCCGATGTCCACATGCTCATATATTATTGTCCCTGAACGTATTATGCTATTTTCACCTATAATCGCCCCCGCACTTACTTCATCGTATTTTAGCCAGTTTACTTCCTTTCTTAATCTAATTAGCTCTTTTATGTTGGCTTTTATAGGGTAGCCTATTATGCTTCCCTCTCCTATAATAGTGTTTGGTCCTATTTTTGTTCGCCCAAGAATTATGCATTTTCCTTCGAGCATCACATCTTTATGAATTGCCTTTGAAGATATGAAACTAGCATTGTTGCTCATGGATTAAATTATATTGCCACCACAATTTATAAATCCTTATATCATAACTATCTTTTCTATGTCGAAGTATCTTTTTGCAATTAACTTTGCCTTTAAAATATTTTTGCCATCTTTTCCAATGGCTATACCTTTATCTTGAGGTTCCACTGTTACGTAAGCTGCTTTTTGGCCATCTGGTGTTTTCGTGATTTTTACACTTTTTACCCTTGCTGGTGCCAAGGCATGTTTTATTAGGGTTTCAGGATCTTCTGCATATTCCACAACTTCTATGTTTTTGTTCAATATGTTTTTCAATCTTTTTATGTTTATTCCTCCTTTGCCTATGGCTAATCCCATATCCCCTTGTCTGACTATAAATATAATTCTATCATTATTTTCATCTATTATGCAATCTTTTGTGACTGCTCCGGTTACGCTTTCGAATAACGATATGTAATTCATTTCATCTATTGTCAATTTTATGCTTGGGATTTTACATCACCCTCCACCAATTTTTGTATTTCGGACTCTCCGAAGTCAAGTATTGATATTGCTGATATCATATATGGTTTTCCACATGCTACCCCAAGATCCCAGCTTGACCCCTTAAATTCGATTACTGGTATACGTGAAAGTTTTGAGTAGTATTGTATGTCAGCTTTTATATCTTCTGGTATTGTTGATGAAATTATTATCATCTTTGCCTTCCCAAGTTTAGCATTTTTTATAGCGCTTTTTGATCCAAATACCATTTTTCCCGTTTTAGCTATTACTTGTAGTTCTCTTTCTATTTTTATTGACATCGTCCCTCACGTCCAAGTACTTCGAGCTCAATTTTGGCTTCATATTTAAAATGCATAAGGGTTAATTTAATTTTTCCCCTCATTTTTTGGCACTTCTCATCGTCATAAGCATTTGAACTATTCCAGTACCTACTGGTACCACTTGTCCAACTATTACATTCTCCGTTACTCCAAGTAGTTCGTCTGTTTCACCGCGTACACTTGCCTCAAGTAGATGGTTAATTGTCACTTCAAATGCTGCTCTTGCTAATACGCTTGGTTTTTCTCCACTTACACCATGTCTACCTATTTGTTTAATTGTTCCATCTGCGGTCATCATGTCTGCTATTAACATTACATGTCTTATATCAACATCTAACCCTTGTTCTTCTAAAACTCCCATAGCCTCCTTTATTATGGCATTTCTGGCTGCCTCTATCCCCAAGACTTCTTCTATTTCATGTATATTGTTTGTGTAGACTCTAGTTGTGTCTACCCCCTTTATTCTAAGTACTGCAGCTAAATTTGATCCTTCTGTGTATAACACGTATTCATTCTTCTCCTTTCTCACTATTACACGATGAACCCCCTTTACCCCCTTCACCTTTGTATTCATTATCCTATTCTTTATCTTCTGCAGCTTATTTATTTCATATATGTTTGTATGTATGATTATCTTGTCTTCTCCTTGCACCTCCACTTCCCCTATATTCATTTTTTCAATGACGTTAACTACGCTCTCTATGTCTATCCCTTTGTCTCTCATTACTTCTAAATCCATTATTAATGTTATTGATGCCGATACGAAATCTATTTCAACATTCTTTATGATGTTTTCTACGTATGTTGTTTCTATCATTCTTGCCACTTCTTTTGCTTTCTCTTCATCGTATCTGTGTTCTTCATCTAGGTATATCGTCATCATTGGTGTTGATGGGTTTCTCCTGGCATCTAATACCTCTATCAATCTTGGTAATCCTAGTGTTACGTTGAATTCTCTGACTCCTGCATAGTGGAATGTTCTAAGGGTCATTTGTGTGCTTGGTTCACCCACGGACTGTGCTGCCACCGCCCCCACAGGTTCTCCTGGTTCAGCGATTGAATTTAGATATTCATTTACAACCCTATCTAGTATCTTCTTTAAATTTTCCTTTGCGAGTTTAATGTTTTGGAGCTTCGCTTTTAATTCTTCAATTATGGATGCTGGAAGTATGTTGTTTAATTTATCTATCTCTTTAAGTATTTCTTCTCCAGTTAATGTTTCCATTTAATTCCCCTCCATTAAAACTTCTTTTATTATTTTGTCAATGTCTACAGCTTTGCCGTGATAGCTTTTTGCTGGGTGCACTCCATCTTCCCCATATGTGAATTGAATTATCTTACCATTTGCGTTTCTTACAGTACCATCATATTCTACTTTTAGATCTTGTAGTGCGTTCATAAGTCTCCTCTGCATATATCCGCTTTGTGATGTTCTCACTGCCGTGTCCACAAGTCCCTCTCTTCCACCCATGCTGTGGAAGAAGAATTCTAGTGGATTTAACCCTGTTTTATAGGAGTTGTAAACGAATCCCTTTGCAGCTGCACCTATATCCCCCCATTTGAAGTGTGGTAGTGTCCTATTGTTGTATCCACGTGATATTCTCTCTCCTCTTACCGATTGTTGTCCTATGACGGCTGCCATCTGCGTTAGGTTAAGTATGTTTCCTCTAGCACCTGTTTTCGCCATTATAACGGCACTATTGTTTAAACCTAGATATTCTGCAGCTATTTTCCCAGCAGTATCTCTTGCGTTACTTAGCACTTCCATCATTTTCATTTCAAATGTCTCTTCAAGTGTTCTTCCTGGTAGCCTCTGTAGTTCCCCTTCCTTGTATGCCCTTATAATCTCTTTAGATTCTTCTTCAGCCTTTTTGAGTACGCTGTTTATGGCCTCCCTAGCTTCAATTGGTATGCTCTGGTCGTCAAGCTTTACGGTGAATCCATGCATATCTATGTATGCTAGGAAGAGCTTGAAAACTTGATCCATGAACTTTTTAGCGGCTTCTGATCCATATCTTTTGATGATTTCATGAAGTAAGCTTTCCGATTGACCTGCACCTATTATCTTTTTATCGAAGACTCCTGAAATTAGTTTCCCATTCCTTATAACTACATATGCATCGTATGGGCATTTCTCCTTTTTACATTCATCACACTTATTGCATATGTTTGCTTTCTTTTCAAAGTTTAAGTCTGGGGGTAAGAATAGGCTTACAATTTGTTTTCCAGACCACATTTCCTTTGGCTCTTTAATTATTGGTGGGGGTAGTGGACCATCGTATCCTGCAGCATATAATAGTTTGCAGACTTCCTCTTTATTTAGTAAGGTCTCTCTCCTCGTTAGCATGTATGCTCCTGTTATGTAGTCTTGCAGTGCACCCATAATTGGGCCTCCATATCTTGGTGATAATATCTGTTCTTGTACCAGCATGAGTATTGCAGCTTCAGCTCTTGCTTCTTCACTTTGTGGTACATGTAGGTTCATTTCGTCTCCATCAAAGTCTGCATTGTATGGTGGGCATACGCATAGATTTAACCTAAATGTCTTGTACGGCAAAACTTTTACTCTATGTGCCATTATTGACATTCTATGTAGAGATGGTTGGCGATTGAATATCACTATATCTCCATCTCTAATATGTCTTTCAACTATGTATCCTGGTGCCAGATTGTTTGCTATGGTGCTTAAATCTTTCGGATATCTCAAATCTATTCTTCTACCATCAGGCCTAATTATGTAATTTGCTCCAGGATGCTTGAAGGGTCCATTTAAAACAAGATTCCTTAGTTCTTCAATATTCCATGGGGTGACTCTTTCTGGTACTGTTAGTATCTTCGCCACTTCTTCTGGTACACCAACTTCATTTATACTTATGTTTGGGTCTGGTGATATTACGGTTCTAGCTGAAAAGTCAACTCTCTTTCCAGATAAGTTGCTTCTAAATCTTCCTTCCTTACCCTTCAATCTTTGGGTTAACGTTCTCAGGGGTCTTCCGGATCTATGACGTGCTGGAGGTATTCCTGATACTTCATTATCAAAATATGTGTTAACATGATACTGTAGCAATTCCCATAAATCTTCGATTATCAGTTGTGGTGCTCCTGCATCTATGTTTTCTTTTAAACGTTCATTTATACGTACAATGTCCACTAATTTGTGTGTTAGATCGTCTTCTGATCTAACTCCAGATTCTAGTGTTATTGATGGTCTTACAGCTATTGGTGGAACTGGTAGCACTGTTAATACCATCCATTCTGGTCTTGCATTCTTCGGGTCTATTCCCAGTAGGGTTAGATCTTCATCTGGTATTCTTTCAAGTCTTGCTCTTATCTCTATTGGAGATAATCTCACTACTCCCTCTTTTGTTTCTTCATAGTATGTTGTTGGCTTTTCCAGTTTTATCTTGTATTGCACTTCATTGCAATGTGGGCATTCCTTTGTTTTGAGGCATTTGGAAAGTATCTTTGTATAGAGGTCATCTAATAATTCAGGCCAGCGTTTTGAGTATTCAGTAATTATCCTTTTATAATTGTTTATCTCCTCTTGTGTTAAGAGTATTCTGCCACATCTTCTGCATGTTGCTCTTAATAATTGATGTATTATCTTTGCAAATCCAACATGTATTACTGGTCTCGCCAATTCTATATGTCCAAAGTGTCCTGGGCATTCGCCCATTCTGTTACCGCATGTGGCACATTTCTGGCTTGGCTCTATGGTTCCAAGTCTTCTATCCATTAATCCTCCATCTATGGGCCATCCATCTTCATCATAAGTGTCTGGTGTGGATATTATGGCAACTGACATTTTCCTAATAACGTCTGGTGATAGTAATCCAAATTGTAATGATTTTATCTTTTTATATGTTTCAATTATGCTTTCCATATCACATCTCCTCCAAGATTATTTTTGGCATAATTGTCAAACTCATTAATTCTTGTAAGAGTAATTTGAATGCATATGACATTACTACTGGTGCGATTTTTGCTTTATCTCCACAAATTCTACAAACATATTCCTTCCTATTTGCATCATAATATGCTATCGTCCCACATCTTTCACATATATATACTGTTGTTTTGTCGGATTCTTCTAGTAATCTTTCTTTTAGTAGCATTGATGCCCCATGACTTATTAAGCAGTCTCTCTCCATTTCCCCAAATCTTAGTCCTCCTTCCCTAGCCCTTCCCTCGGTTGGTTGTCTAGTTAGTATTTGTATAGGTCCTCTTGCACGTGCATGCATTTTGTCTGCAACCATATGATGTAGTTTCTGATAGTATACGATCCCTATAAACACTTCTGCTTGTAACATTTGCCCTGTTCTTCCATCATACATTATTTCGCATCCATTTGATTTAAATCCCAGTCTCTTTAACTCTTCCTTTATATCCTCCTCTTTTTCACCTTCGAATGGTGTTCCATCAACGTATCTTCCTGCGAGTGCTCCAACTTTTCCCGCTATGCTCTCCAGTAATTGTCCTAATGTCATTCTTGATGGGAATGCATGTGGGTTTATTATTAGGTCTGGAACTACTCCATCTTCTGTGAATGGCATATCTTCTTGTGGAATTAAAATACCTATTACCCCCTTCTGGCCATGTCTTGATGCAAATTTGTCTCCTATTTCAGGTATCCTCATCTCTCTTACTCTAACTTTTACTAATCTATCACCTTCAGATGTTTTTGTTAGTAAAACTTTATCGACAATTCCGCTTTCTCCATGTGTTAGTGTGAGGGAGGTTTCTCTCCTCGTACGTTCTTCAACCCTTATTCCAGTTGGTTCTTCTAAGAATCTTGGTGGGCTTGTTCTTCCAACTAGTACTGCTTCACCTTTCACTTCTACTTCCGGTTCTATTATTCCATCTTCATCCAGTAGTTTGTATGCGTCGGCCACTCTATATCCTCTTACAGATGGGTCTGGGACTTCTATTCTGTCAACTTCTCCTCCAGGATACCTCTTCTCCTCCACTTCATAGCATCTGAAGAATGTTGAGTGTCCTAGGCCTCTTTCCACGGATGATTTGTTTATTATAATTGCGTCTTCAATGTTGTATCCTGAGTATGTTAAAACTGCGACTATTAGGTTTTGTCCTGCAGGGCGTTCTTCGTATTTGACTATCTTACTGGGTTTTGTTGTTACTACTGGTTTTTGAATGTAGTGTAGTAGATGTGCTCTTGAATCCATTCTTATATGTTCGTTTATTGCATATAGTCCTAAGGCTTGTTTTGCCATGGCTGCTTCATATGAATTCCTTGGGGATTGATTGTGTTCAGCGTAGGGTATTATGGATGCACATATCCCCAGTATTGTTGGTGGTGCTATTTCTAGGTGTGTATGTTCTCTCGTTAGTTCCTCCTCTTTTACTGCTACGTATGCGTTCTCCTCTTCTTCTGCATCCAGATATTCAATATATCCGTTTTTCACAACGTCACTCCATGAAAGTTCCCCTCTCTTCACTTTATTAATCACTTCCTCTGTGATGGTTACTTCTCCATTTTCAACTACGAATAGTGGGCGTAGAACTCTTCCTGCATCGCAATTTACATATACTTCATTTATGTATTCGTCCTTGTAATGTGCAATATTTACTTCATAGTGTATTTTTCCAAGTCTACGGAGTTTTCTGAATTCTGTGCATAGGGCTTCTGGGTTTGGATGCACCCCTATTAGGCATCCATTTAAGAATACTTTTGCACCTGCTACCTTTTCCCGTTTCGCCACTTCTATGGGTATGACTCCAAGTTGGTGGATGAGCTTTCTTTCTATGCTTTCTTCATCTGTGCCCACAGACACTATTGCCATTAATGCTAAGTTCTTTACGAGGCCGCAGTTGGGGCCTTCAGGGGTTTCTGTTGGGCATAGTCTCCCCCAGTGTGTTGAATGTAGATCCCTTGCTTCGAAGTGTGGTTGACTTCTGCTTAATGGTGAAACGACTCTTCTAAGATGGCTTAGTGTTGACATATAGTTTGTTCTATCCAGAAGCTGGCTTACACCCACCTTTCCTCCAACCCAATTACCAGTTGCTATGGCATGTCTTAGTCTCTCTGTGATTATGTCTGCTCTCACTAAATTCACTATGTTTATTCTTCTTCCTCTGCTTTTTGCGCGTTCAAGCTGGTATCTTATATCTCTACATAAATTCTTAAATGCCACTCTAAATAGGCTCATTAATAAGTCTCCGGCGAGTTTTAGCCTTTTATTTGCATAATGGTCTTTATCATCTGGTTTTCGTCTACCTAACACCAGTTCAAGTAGCTTTTCCGCCATTTGCCCTAAGAATAATGCTTTCTTCTTCCTACTTCTGGCGTCTGTCCCTAAGTGTGGAAGGAAATATTTATCAAGTATTTGCTGTGCTCTCTGAATACGATACTCTCTGGTTTGCCCTATTGCAACACGATTTCCAATGTAATCCAAAGCGTCTTCAACTGTTGTTATTGCAGAAGCTTGGTCTAGTGAAGGTATCATCAATTGCTGTATTTCAGGGTCATCTGAGACTGTTTCCACTATTTCCTTATCCGTCTTCAATCCAAGGCTCTTCATAAGTATGCATAATGGTATCCTACCAGGAACTGATGGGAAGGATACGTGGAGTGTTCCATCTCTTAACCTAATGAGCGTTATTGGCACCCTATATCCTGCAGCTGTTGAAAAGACTTTTGCAGTGTGTGTTGCGGAGGAGCCTGCTCTCCCCACATCCACTAGTATCCTGTTTGCCACAAGGTCTTCTTGGGCCACAAGTACTCTCTCAGAACCGTTTATTATGAAGTATCCTCCAGGATCGTCTGGGTCCTCCCCTTGCTCTATGAGTTGCTCCCTACTTAACCCATTTAATCTACATTTAATGGATTTAACCATTATTGGAAGTCTTCCTATGAAAACTTCCACTCTTTCCCCCTCTATATTGTCTTCAATTGGTATCATCGTTAAGTATATCGATGCTGCATAGGTTAGATTTCTAAGTCTGGCGTCCATGGGGTAAATTTTATCTTCAGAACCGTCTGCCTCAAGAACTGTAGGTTCCCCTATCTTTATTTCTCCCAACCTAACCTTTAATCCGGTTATGCTTGTCTCAATTTCTCCTTGTTCATCCACTATTTGTTGAATTCCCCTAGTTACAAAATCATTGAATGAATCTAAGTGCTGTCTGACAAGACCTTTCTCTTTAAAGAATGCCTCCATTAAAGCCCATCTATCTTCATCTTTTAATTTAACCATCTCACTCACCTTTACACTCATCCTGGAACCACATACCTATATACTATCGTAGTTCCTGCTGTAGGGCTTTTCCTAATAATCTTTATTATATCTCCCCTCTTAGCTCCCAAAGCTCTTGCAGCTGGATCACTAACACGTATGTATGGTAATTGATGAGGTTTTACACCGAGTTGTTTTAAAACTTCCTCAGCTTCTTTCTTACTTAATAATATGTGTTGTGGTACAAGAACATGATCAAAAATGGAAAATTTCTTACTCATTCCCATATCACCAAACATTAAAATATTAAGTCAAAAATGTTAAGCGTAAATACTAACCAATAAATATTTCGCTTTTTCATCAACCAAATAAGTGTGAGGAGTTAGCCACATTACTTCATCATCTAATAATGATTGCCTCCATGCATTAACATAATTAAATCATTAAATCTTTTGGCGGGCCCGGCGGGATTCGAACCCGCGACCAATGGGTTAAAAGCCCACTGCTCTGTCCTGGCTGAGCTACGGGCCCACCGCAACTGAAATTTAAACCTAAATATCTCATGTTAGTGTAAATATTAAAAAATTACTCTGTCACAACGGTATTGGGTGGCGCCCAGGCCGGGATTTGAACCCGGGGCCCGAGCTCGACAGGCTCGGATGTTAGACCGGGCTACACCACCTGGGCTAGAATTTATCATTAGAATTAAATCGAGCATATCTATTAATATTTTTCGTAATGATAATTATTAAGTTGTGTTTAATGCCACATTTATCATGATATTATGATTGTGGATGGGCCCGTAGCTCAGTTTGGATAGAGCACTGGCCTTCGGAGCCAGGGGTCCCGGGTTCAAATCCCGGCGGGCCCGCATCCAATTAAATTTCAATTTTGGGAATTATTCTTAGCAGTAAAGTGTCTTGTTTGCATATTACGTTTTACGTTATTTGAACACTGTAATATCAAGTATTTTTTCCTTAAATTTTGAGTTTACTATATATCCAGCAAGATCGAATATTTTGTTAGCTCTTTCCATTATTAACGAATCGCTTGATGCTATTATCCCATCTTTTGATATGATTTCAGTGTCATTCCTTTTAGATGTTTTTGCATCTCCATTTATCCCTTCTTCCCTCATTTTTTGCCTTATCTTTGATGCTATTTCACCGCTGAAGCTTATCTGTTCATCAAAAAAGAATATTGATTCTTTTGCTTTGCATATTTTTAATGTTTCAAACATCATCATTATTGCCGTTTCAGTATATGGTGTCATTTTGAACTTTCTAGACGTATATGATATATCACGTATTAGTCCATCATCGCATTTTATTAGTATTGCTCCTCTCACTGCATTTTCTATTGTAATTATATTGTTAAATCCATCTATTAAAAGTGTATTTCCAGCGACTTCCTCTATGTTGATTAACTTCTTTAACCTACTTTTTGCTTGTTCATCTGGGTATACTGCTCTAAATATTATGGCTCTTTCTTCTTTACTTAACTTATACCTTGATGTCACGTAGTCTGCTGCAGTCTTTCGATTATACCCTCTATTAAGTAAGTATCTCATATCTATTATTGCTTCCTTCAGTATTTCTAGATTCATAGGCGTCATGTTTTTAATATCTATTAATCAATTACTGTTTACTTTAATACTAAGTTTTCTGCAACTCTTTAATATACTTCTTCACTTCCTCTTCTATCATGGCAATTCCATCTATTCTTTTGCCATATCCTTGTGCTATGGTTTTATCTCCTCCACCCTTCCCTTCTAATATTTTTGATATCCTTTCCGCAATTATGTATGCATTCAACCCTTTATCCACTAAATCTTCATTCATCATTACTACATAATTGATGAGGTCGGCATTCATGTTTAATATTATAACCATTGCCTCTCTTTCCATTTTTAGGATTTCCCCACCAATTTCTATCATCTGTTCCTTTGTGAGGTCATTGAATTTCGCTACGAATATTTTTGTATGGTCGCATACTATTGGATTGGGAATAATATTTTTCAATATAATTTCTTGCATATGCTTTTTCCAGAGCTGTCTGTATTCTAATTTCACTTTTTCGTTTTCACCCTTTAACTTTTCAATGTTTTTAACTAGATGTTCTTCTTGTGTATTTAAGATCTTTGTGACTTCTTTTATTAGTTTCTCCTTGTTCTGTATATGTTTTAGTGATGATAGTCCACATGTGAATTCAAGCCTTAGGACTCCATCTTGAATTTTATTGCATTTTAATATCTTTATTAATCCCACCTCACCTGTCCTTTTTACGTGTAATCCTCCGCATGCTTGAACGTTTATTCCCTCTATTTCCACTATCCTCACATTCCTTCCAGGCACTACGCCTCCTTGATAAATTCTTACTCCATATCTCCTTTCCGCTTCAGCTCTAGGCATTTCATAAACTTTTACATCAACATTTTTTAAAACGTAGGTGTTGGCAATTTCTTCAACCCTTTCTATTTCATCGTCACTTAACTGTTTATGATGAGTTACATCTAGACGGTTTTTGTATACGTCTTTTTGCGCTCCAGCTTGCCAAATGTGTTTTCCTAATACATTCATTAGTGCGGCTACCAGTATATGTGTGGCTGTATGGCTTCTCATCAACGCTAATCTTCTTTCAACATCCACAAATCCATGTATACTTTCTCCTAAGGGTGGTTTATCTCCTTCTACTTCATGTAGAATTACATTTCCCACTTTTTGTACATTTATTATCTTTGCATTCCCTCCTTTCCATGTTATTATCCCTTGATCGTAAGGTTGCCCTCCCCCCTCAGGATAGAATGCTGTGGAATCTAGTATTATGTTGTTTCCCTCAATCCCTATGACTTTTGCTTCAAATTCAAATTGGTATGGGTCATCATAATATATCCTCTTGGTTGGAGGATACTTTTCAATGTTTATTTTCAACTCCTTCTTTTCTCCTCCTCCTGCTCTTAAGTGTCTTTTAACCACTTCTGAGTAAAAGTTCTCCGGTACTTCTACTTTCACATCACTCTTCTTTGCAACTTCTTGAACTATTTCTGGTGGTATCCCTTGGGAATCGTATAGTTCTATTAGTTTTGATGGTGATATTGTATTTGCACCTTTCTTCTTTACCTCATTTATTGTGTTTTGAATTATTCTCTCTCCACGTTTCACAGTTGCAATATACTTCTCCTCCTCCTCGTTTAACATGTCATATATTTCCTCCTCCATTTCTGCTATGTGTCTGTATGTTTTACCCCATTTCCTTATCTGAAGTTTAATTAGGTCCTTTAGTGAAAGATTTATTTTCGTTGTGTTGATTAATCTTAAGGCTCTTCTTATAAGAAGTCTTGCCAGATATCCTCCCCCTGAGTTTGATGGTACAAGGCCGTCTGCAAGCATGAATGTTAAGCATTTGGTATAGTCTAGTAATGCAAATACCCCCTGTATTCTATTCAAGTATTCCCCATAGGTTTTATAGTCCTGTTTATCTCCTATTGAAGATTTATATACGTACTCTCTTAACATCTCAGATTTATCTTCAATACCACTCTTTGATAGAACCTCATTTAATATTTCATCATATATGGAATGGAATATTGTTGGCTTGTTTTGTGATTCCCATAATATCCTTTCAAGTCCATATCCCGTATCAACTATTCGCATGGGCATTAACTCATACTTGTCATCTACCATTTTATACATCATGAATACTAGAGTAGCTATCTCTAATCCTCCTACACATACCTCTAGACAAGGACCTGCATTCCCACCTCCCTCCCACCAGCTTTCCTTGTAAGTTATGTTCATTGGATCTACATCCATTATTTCCGTTAAGAAGTTGTGGCATAGTTCTACGGTTTTATCTTTCCAATAGATCTCCTTGTTTGGGTAATTGAAGGCATGGTGAGCTGCCATTTCAAATATTGTTAAATGTTTCATGCTTTTTCCCACATCATCGATGTCAACTAATCTTATACATGGCTGTGAAATTACCAGTGGATTTGCAGGTGGGTCTGATTCTCCACTTGTTATATGCGGTTGAAATACGGCTATGCTAGCAATGGTTAGGTAAATGTCATCCCTCCATCTTGCCACTACTGGATATGGGTCTATTATTGTATGCCCATTTTTTTCAAAGTATGTTAAATATGTCTTCCTCAAATCGTCTAATGAACTATACTTCTTCATTATTGGATTTATCAAGAAATCATATGGTTCACATGGTGCTTCTCCGCAAGTTGTTTTGCCATGATTTATGGTCCAAAATGGAGTTCCACATTTCTTACATATCCTCCTCTCAAAACCATTTTTCTTAAAGTAATCTATTGCATATTCATCAACATTTCCTTTCATTTATTCTCCACCGTCCACTATATTATGCCCTACAGATTAATGATAAGTTTCAACAACTATATATTAACTACTTAACAATTAGACTGATTTCCATCATTATATAAACTAAACTCGATAAACTATTTTCTTATAAATCCTAAAATTTTATTAAAGTTGTTTATCCGAATAGTGATGCTAGTCCTTCTGCTACTTCTTCTTCCTCTTTCTCCTTCTTCTCCTCCTTCTTCTTTTCCTCCTTTGGTTTTGCTTCAGCTGATGGTGCTGCGCTGGCTGCGGCGGGCATTGT
>JAAOZK010000008.1 GCA_011605825.1 Thermoproteota archaeon | reverse complement strand
GCTTATAGCAGAAAATAGGTTCAAGGCCCTTGCTCTACCAGCATCGATAATGAGACTGATCCCTTCAACGGTTAGCGTGGAAGCGTTAAAAAGCACTTCAAGAGCAATAGTTCACGGACTAAACTATGCCAGAGAGAGAATGAGAAGAGGTTTCAGGATAGGGGTTAAAGGAGCACCATTGATAAAGCTTACAGCCCTAGAAGTTTTAGCGCACACAATTTTACCGAACAGGATAAGCAAGAAACTTGTGATAGAGAGGTTGAAGGATAGGATACCTTTAGGGTAGAGGGAGTTTGACAAAATTTAGCTTTCCCTTAAACTGTAAAAATAGTTGTTTATGCAGTTTTAGAGGATTACTTCAGAATAGTCTCCTACGTTAAGCTTTAGAGTTTTACTGTTTCCTTCACCCCTCCTAACCTTCGCGTACCTTCCTATCAGACTTTCTTCAACTCTTTCTACACCAACTATTGAAACACCTTCTAGTATTACGCAGTATTCTACTGAACTATCAACTATTTTTGAGCCTTTGCCTATGCTGGTGTAGGGGCCGACATAAGAATTTTCTATAAGGCAATCCCTTCCTATTACTGAAGGACCTCTAACTATACTATTTACAATTATAGTGTTTTCACCAACTTCAACCCTCCCCTCAATCTTAGAGCCTTCAACTTTCCCGTCAACCTTCTCTTTAGCCCTTTCATCTAAAATCTTTGCATTAACTGTAAGTATATCGTCAACCTTTCCAGTATCGAACCACCAACCATTCAATATTCTATAGCCTACATTGTATCCACGTTCAAGCATAATCTGGATCGTTTCAGTTATCTCCAGCTCACCCCTCCAACTTGGCTTAAGCTCCCTTATTATATCAAAGACCACTGGCTTAAAGAAATAGACTCCAACAAGAGCATACTTGCTAGGCGGTATTTTCGGCTTCTCAACTAACCTTACAAGTTTGCCTCTTTCATCGAATTCTGCGACACCAAAGCTGCGGGGATCCTCCACCTCCTTCAGAAGAATCATTGCATCATAGTTCCATTTCGAAAACTCTTCAAGATATTGTCTTATCCCATTTTGGAGAATGTTATCCCCCAAGTATACAACAAACATGTCATCGCCTACAAAGTCTTTACATAATCCGACAGCATGAGCTATGCCCAGAGGCTTCCCTTGATAGATATAGGTTAACCTAGCGCCAAAAGCAGAGCCGTCCCCGTAGTATTCTCTAACCATTTCCGGAAAAGTCTCTCCTAATATGATAGCTATTTCTCTAACATTACTTGACACCAAATCTTCTAACACGTACTGTGATACAGGCTTGTTTGCGACAGGGATCAGCTGCTTTGGACCGCTAAATGTTAGGGGGCGAAGTCTTGTTCCAGCACCACCATGAAGGATTACACCCTTCACTTTCACCACCCTAGCTTCCAGGGGGAAGGGTGAAGCACGTTTTCTGTCGCCAAAGGCTTCCACCACCATTCATTCTCCAAATACCATTCAACCGTCTTCTTTAACGATTCTTCGAAAGCGTGCCTAGGTTTCCAATTCAGCTCCCTCCTTATTTTTGAAGAGTCTAGACTGTAGCGGAGGTCGTGGCCGGGCCTATCTTCTACAAATTCTATTAGGTCCTCGCTCTTGCCCATAGCCTCCAAAACCTTTTTAACCAAAGTAAGGTTGTCTAACTCGTTACCTGAAGATATGTTATATGTTTCACCAGACCTTCCTCTAGCTAAAACCTGGTGTAATGCTTCACAATGGTCTATGACATAGATCCAGTCCCTCACATTTCTTCCGCGACCGTATATTGGAACCTTCATCCCCAACTTGGCTCTTATTATAGACTTTGGAATAAGCTTTTCAGGAAACTGGTATGGGCCGAAGTTGTTCGTGCACCTTGTTACCACAATATCTAGGCCATAGGTTCTATAATAGGCTTGACAGAAAAGGTCTGCAGCCGCCTTCGAAGCCGCGTATGGGGAAGAAGGTTTAAGCCTATCATCTTCTCTAAACGAGCCTTCCATTATGTCTCCGTAGACTTCATCGGTTCCAACTTGAACATATCTTAAACTCTTCTTCGACCCCCTCAAACATTCTAGGATTGACATTACACCCTGGGTATTGCTTTTAAAGAAGTTCGTCGGGTTCGCTATACTCCTGTCAACATGAGATTCTGCAGCAAAATTTACTATCGCATCAGCGTCTTCAACCAGTTTACTCATCAAGCTTCCGTCGTTTATATCGCCAAACACAAACCTATACCTTTCATCCTTCTCCAAGTCTATTAGGTTATTGGGATTTGAGCCATAAGATAGTGAGTCAACATTCACTATACGCACATCTTTGAAGCTGTTCAACATGTACCTAATGAAGTTGCTTCCAATAAAACCTAGACCGCCACAAACCAAGATTTTCATGGATAAAATTTTTACCTCCTATGCTCTCCAATAAACCTTTTAATCACATCAACCACGTAAGCAAGCTCCTCTTCTGAAAGCCCAGGATAGACACCGATAAAGAACGAGTTATACATTGTGTAATCTGTATTCTCTAATGAGCCTGAGACACGATATTTTGCATGCTTATAAGCTGGATGCTTTAAAATGTTACCTGAAAAAAGCATCTTCACTTCAATATTATGTTTGACCAACCATTTCACAAGATCTTTACGCTTAAATGGTGCACCAGGTCTTATAGTTAAGGGGAAGGAAAACCAGCATGGCTCACTTTCAGGCAACCACTTTGGCAATATAAAATAGTCCTCATACCTTTTCAGCTCATCGTAAAGGGTTCTAAAATTCTGCCTCCTCTTTTCACAGAAGGCTGGAAGTTTTTTGATCTGGACGAGGCCTAACGCTGCCTGAACCTCTATAGGCTTAAGGTTGTAGCCGATGTTCACGTAAGTGTACCTTTTATCATAATCTTCAGGCAACATGCTAGCTTCAGCCCCACCTGCGAAGGAGGCTGATTTAGGGCAGCCCCTATCACCACAGTGGAGAGGGTTGCATGCTGGCATTATACATGCCCTACCCCAGTCACGAAGAGATTGGGCGATGGAGGCCAACTTTTCATCGTCTGTAACCAACATTCCACCTTCTCCGGTTGTAATCTGGTGTGCAGGATAAAAGCTGAAGGTGCCGAAGTTGGCGAAGCTTCCAGCAAACCTGTTACAGTACTTTGAGCCGAGAGCGTCACATGAGTCTTCTATAACGAGAAGGTTGTGTTCTTCAGCTAAATCCATTATATACTTCATGTCGTTTGGATTGCCTAGTGTGTGGGGGACAAATATTGCCCTAGTTTTATCTGAAATGGCTTCTTCTATAAGCTCAGGTTTTACGTTATATGAGCCCAATTCTACGTCTATGAAAACTGGAACTAGGTTATGTTGTAGGATTGGGTTTAAGGTTGTGGGAAAAGTTAGAGCGGGTGTAATTACTTCGTCGCCAGCCGACAGTCTTTCTCCACTTTCAAGCTGTGGAGAGAAGAATGAGGCTACAGCTAGAAGGTTCGCGGACGAGCCTGAATTAACCATGACAGCCTTTTTGACGCCAACAAGTTTAGCGAATTCGTTTTCAAAACTTAGAACATGCTTTCCAACACCAAGCCATCCATCCAATATCGCGTTAAACATGCTTTTCACTTCTTCCTGGTCGTAAACTGGACCACTATATCTAACCATAGTTACTCCAGGAACAAACTTTTCCCTCGAACTTCTAAGCTTAAAGATTTCGTCAACAATTTCAAAGATCCTTGAACGTAATATCGACTCACTACCTTTAGATTCTGCCACCAGAATACACCTCATCAAGCCATGAAAGCGTCCTTTTCAAACCCTCCTTCAGAGAAAATTTAGGCTCCCAGCCCAAAAGCTCCTTAGCCTTCCTATACGAGCCCACCTGATATTTTATGCCGCCAAAAGCTTTCGGGTATTCGGTGAAAATTATCTGCGACTGACTGTTCAACAGTTCCTTAACAAGCAAAGCCATTTCAAGATTCGTGGTCGCCTCACCAGTAGCCAAGTTAACAGCTTCACCGGAAGGCAGAAGCCTAGCAAGCCACAAACCTTCCACAATATCGTCTATGAAAACATAGTCTCGAGCGTCAGTTCCATCACCGTAGACAGTTATAGGACTATTAGCCTTCGCCTGAAAATAGAAGGTTGGAATTATCTTATTCAATTGCTGATAAGGGCCATAGGGATTAAAAAGCCTCACAATCTTAATATCAAGCTTATACGTCCTAGCATAAGAGTAGCAGAGACGATCACAGGCAGCCTTAGAAGAAGCATACGGATTCGGAGGATTAATAGGATGATCTTCACATATAGGCACCCTCGAATCACCATAAATTTCGCAAGTGCTCGGATAAATTAACGTGAAATTATTTTTCCTACAGGCTTCAAGAACATTAACAGTGCCCCTAATATTAGTTTCTATCGCTTCAACAGGATTAACAACACTTTCCGCCGGCCTAGCATATGCAGCTAAATGATAAACAAGGTCAACACCCCTAGTCCAAGAAACAACCTGCTCAAAACTAAGAACATCAAAACCACATCTCCTCGAAAAACCAATTAATTCAACAGATTCCCTAGACAAACGCTTCTTCAAATTACTTCCAATAAAACCAGTATCACCAGTCACCAGAACCTTCAAAACACCAACCCCCTACAGCCTCTAAATTCCCTCAGAAACTATTTTAACTTAATTTTTTAACCATTCTATAACTTTACTACACCAATATCCAAAAGAGAGAATGCCAAATAAAGTAAATTTGTGAAAAAATATCAGTATAAAGCATCATCATACAAATTCTAGCTCCTTAATAATCCTTCTAAATCATGCTAGTCATTCAGGATAAAATTTATCCTCTGCCATTTTAAGACCTACTTCAACCTTTACCCCAACACTAGGTCTCTCTTCAACTTCATAACCGTCTTCTGGAGGATCGTTGTTGAATAAACTGGGATAAAGGCATTTTATGAAGCCTTCAGCATCAACTGAATACAAGCCTAGGTCTTGAAACAACAGTTTCCACAAGAAAAAAGCACATCTCCTATTGTTCCTTAAAATGTTCAATACGCTATCATCTACATGCTCATAATTTCCAGATGGTCTAAGAAGGATATGATGCCTTAAAGCGTATTCGATCATTGGAGTAGATAAAGCGTAACCATTTACCCTGTAAGGCTTACGAGCTTGTCTGGTAATTGTGTCAGTTAAAGTTTTATCCTTGTAAATGAAAAGATAGAATAACCCTAAATCTGGGTAAGCTCTAAAAATGTCCAAGTCGTATGGTTTATTCTGGTAGCGGAAAGGAGGCCAGTATCTCATGAAATAGAGCTGATTATTTGCAAGCCTCCAAGGCTTACCGAATTCACCAAGCTTAAGCTGAACAGATGATGTTAAAATTACTCATTGCGCAGCTCCCAGACCTTTTTACTTCTATAAACTTAAAACACTTACCTTAGGGACTTTGCTCTGAATATTTTATACTGTAATAGTCTGATATAATATTTGTAATAAGCAAAAATGGAGATTTTAAGTACTGGAAAGTTTTTTGATCGGATTTTTTGCTTTTCAGTTTTCTTAAGTAGATACTTGCCTAAGTTAATCCCATCATATATTCCACGTATACTATAGTGGTCCCTATCAATAAAATAATGGTAGACTATTAGAGGAAACTTTAGTAGAAGCTTTAGAAACCATAATCTGTCATATAGAAACATTATAGCTGTAATATTCCTCCAATGCAAGTAGTCATATATGTCATTTTTTCTCAGGTAAGAAGATGAACCCCCCCTTAGGTGATAACCTGCAAAAACTGGAATAAATTTTAAGTAATATCCTGCTACCCATAATCTTAAACCCAACTCTAGATCTTCGCAATATGAAAATAAGTGAGGGATGAATAAACCACCCGCCTTATTTAGAGCAGAAATCCTCAATACTGCATATGCACCATCAATATAGCTTAGTGGAGCCTCATCATCAATCCTATTTGTAAATATCTTTCTGTCGATAATATCCCAGAATGTTGTTATATAAGGCCCTGCGGAATCGATACTATGGTCAAACCTTAATAGCTTTCCCTGCACACCTGCTACAGATGGATGTTCCTCTAAATACGTGATAAACTCTTTGAGTGATGTTTTTTCGAGTATTAAATCATTATTTATTAATGCAATATATTTACTTTTAGGATTGATTAATTTGAAAGCTAAATTGTTTCCCCCTGCGAAACCATAGTTCTTGTTTAAATTTAAAGTTTTTATTATAATTCCTTCCTTACTAGTAGCCTTCTTATTTAACAAATTGCTAAGATAGTTTCCACTATTATCCGACGAACCATTATCTACAAAAATAATTTCTAATGGTTTATAATCAGATTCAAGTACTGAGTTAATTCCTTTTTCAACAAGTTCCATAATATTCTTAGAATTATAATTAACTATGATGATTGTTACTAAAGGACTTTTATAATTGAGCTCCAATTACTGCTTTCCACTTTTTCCACTTCATATTCAAAACCAATTTTTTTAGAAACACAAGGTGCATTGTATAATAGTTTTTCAATATTCATAATTTTTAGTATATTCATCCCAATTTTGTCATTTAGTTAATTTCTGCATCCATTGAGTGATAGAATAGAAATGCAGAACGCTTATAAAACAGTTATCTGCCTATAACTGTGTAAAAAGTTGCGACGGAACGACCAAAGATTTTGCTTTGATGCCGTGATTTAAGCAATCTATGTAGTAAGAAAAGCCGGCTGATTCTAATATAGTTAGTAAAGTCCAAGTAATGGCTTTCTCCTAATATGCTAAGAAAATAAAAACTTTTTCTCATCCTCCATCTTCTAGCTAACTCGGCATTATCTATGTATACGTATTTAACATCATACTTACTATTAATATAAATAAACAAAGTAATCAACATTTTAAATGCAATTCGCTTTAGTGCCTTGAATTTTATTTTTATTTGCAAATAGCCCCCCAGTATATTTATAAAGCCCTCGTCGATAATTAATTTATCAATTTTTCTAAATTTTAGTGGAAAAATTATTTTTATTAATAGTAATAAGTTAATAGAAAGAATTTCTAAAAAAGTAATAACTGTTGAAATCTTCTGTATAAATTGTAGATCAATTAATGTGAGAGGATGTGTGTTACGGTCCACTTTCAGCAATTTAAAAATTTTTTTAGATCTCATTCGAAGAAGTAAAACTAAGATGCTAAAAAAATATGTAAGACCACCCATACTACCTAGGCAGATTATTTTAGATTTTATACCCTTTTTAGTCAAAGTATTATGTAATGCTAAAGCCATTGTTGACTTCCCTGAAGCGATAGGCCCGGAAATTTCGATTATCCTAGAGTTTTGCATTATGTCTAAGTAAGATAGAAAATTGTTCAATCTTATAACACTAGAGTCAGGCAATCCTAATCATAGATATACAATGACGAATATGAACAAGAATTAGGAGCAATTAGACTTATAGAACAAGGAATGCAAAGATGAAATAGGTATAAAAGCATGTTATGCAAGAATAGTATTGGCATTATATAGCAAGTAAAAATAGATGAATGAATGAACATGTTATAAGGATGATATTCTTATTACAGTAAAGTAAGTGAGAGAGGAAATGTAATCATCGAACTTAAATAAAAGATCATAAGAATATGCATATCTTACGAATATTTTCTTCCTCTATCTCTTTTAAGATCTTTTCTGAACGTCTTATAGCATAGCCCTCAGCATTGTGCAAAAGAAGACAAGCATAACCTGATACATATTAATTCTGACCATATTCCATTTATGAAAACAAACTAAAGTTTATCAATTAAACTATGCATTGTAACAAACTTTGCATGCAGATAATTTTTAAAATAGTTTATTATTAAAAGTATCAGCAATGGGTGCTCATCATGGAAACTAATAACTATTGGAATAGGCTCTCTTTTGAAAAAAAGAGGAAGGAATATTGAATATTTTTTATAAAATGTAGGTATTGCATACTTATTAAACCTGCCAAAAGAATTTTTAATAGACAATCTTCTCGGTCCTATTCTTGCATACTCGTATCCCGTCAGTCTTACTACATTCATCATTCTATTGTTGTAAATGTAACCAGGATATGCGAATCCAAGCACTTCAATACCTAAAAGATTTTCTAAAAACTTCTTTGAAAGTGTGCATTCCTTCCATAATTCTTCGTAAGAATTTTGTGCGTATGTGAATGCGACGCTATTTCATGACCCATGTCAGCTAGTTCCATAATTTTTTCGGGAAATGATGTAAGAAGTAGTTTTTCATCCATTTTTTGAATACCTGTTATTTGAAAAAGGGTCGCCTTTATTCCTATTCTATGAAGCAGTTTTAAGCAAAAATATTGATGTAACGTGCCATCATCAAATGTCAAAGCAACGTAATACATATTACAAACTAGATACTAAAAATTAGAATTAACATTATTTTGAAGTACCCACTCTAATATGAAATGAAATAATCTTCCATGTCTTTCAGGAGAAAGAAATTTGGCAAGGTACTCTCCAGCGCCAGTTTCAAGTTTGTGCCTAAGTTCATGATCATTGATGATTTTTCGGACCCAATAAGGATAATTAGTAAAGTCGTCCTCAATAATTACATGTTGCTCATGCTTTAAGTTTTTATAGAAGAAAGTACATTCAGACGTAGTTATGATGGCTTTTCTATAAAATAATGCTTCTAAAAATCTATTTGACTGAGCTTTTAACAATATTGGGTTTACAACAACAGATGCATTTATGTATAAGGGTCTTAAGTATGAACTACTCATTCTTCCTACGAATATTAAATTATCTGGAAGCGGCTTTTGAATAATATCAAATGCATCTTTGGCAGAAATACCAACAATAACAAAATTCACTTCTTTTACATGCTTTGCAATATAGATAAGTATTTTCAACTGTGTTGGATCAACACCTCTTCTCCCACTATTAATAGATAAAGCATATTGTTTAGATATAGGAATTGAATAATTTAATTCTTTAGAAATAGGTTCTATGTACTGAGCGAATACAGATTCCACAACAAACAACGGTTTATATACCATTTTCTTAAAAGTTTCATATGAAAATCTTTCTGAGAAGATTGTAGCATCTGAAATATAAGATTGAAAAACGTGATGAATTACACTTAATGGAGCACGAAAAAGTTCAGAATATTGTTTATTATACGTGATAAAAGCCGGAAATTTTAGTCCCCTTATTGATGCTACATGAAGTACCAATGGTACTTTAAATATTTTACTTAAAAATAAACCCACATAAAAAGTTCTTGCGCTACGCGTTACAACGATGTCTGGTCTGAAATTCAATGACAATAATACATTGTATAGCTTTGACATTATGGTCCTAGAGGGTAAAGTTTTCGATCCTAAGTAACAGGTAAGGCCATTTAATCTTACTACTAATCCATTAGAGAGAGCAACATTTAATTGCATTTGTTTTATTAGGTAGTCTTCTTTCTCTTTTACTTTAGAGTAATTAACATCTAGAAACAGGACTTGATCCTTAAGTAAGCTTAACGAAGCAAGGGTTCCGAACGAAGTTAGGTGTTCATTACCTACATAAAGCACTCGAATTTTCATTTGTTATTCTTCATTAAATTATATTTAACTTATTTTTAGCGAAAATTTTATTCTTATTAATCTAAGGGTTATAGTAAATATTATAGCAAATGGCATCCAGAATTTTAGCTCTTTCTGAATCTATCCTACTTTTAATAACTACAAGATCGTTATAGTAATCTCTATAGAACTCTGCTGATGAAAAATGATTGAAATGTATTAATGATACTATAATAATGTTGTGCTCATTATATTTCATAAAGGTCCCTTCCGGAGTTTTTGTACTAAATCTATCTACAATATTATATAACCTAGTATCCAAAAAAGCATATACGTCATAAGTATCGGCTATAATTCTATTGAGAGTTGATGCACCAACATAAGTATTTACGAAACCTCCTAAATATATTGAGGATGGCATGGAGAGGCCAGCATCATAATTTTTAATCGTTGGATCATAAACATATCTGGAAAACAATACATAGGAGTGAGGTGCTAATAGTCCAACAAACACAACAAAGATAATAAAGGAATTTACAAGGATTTTTATGAATGAAATATTCTTATGATTAGGCAGATCATGTAAAATCCATGAAATATAATAAATTATTATAGGAGACATATAGTAGAGTGGACTAATATACGTCTTTGTCAAAGCAAAGAATATAGCTATAGCTATTAATGAAAATGTTATCGACATTAATATCTTTTCTTTTAAACAAAGAGCATTTTTTATAAACTTAAAAATGTAGACCATCAGCCCCATACATGCCAAAATAAGAATTGAAATATAGCGAGTACTAAGTAAAAATTTGTACTGTACTGGTGCAAGTTTATCGAACAACTGGGAAATATCAGAGCTTAACATTGTTCCTAGTGGAAGTGGTTGCAATAAGTATTCCAGTGATATACGGAGACTACTCATAACAGGAGAATGAAACAAAATAAAATTCCAACTGGTAAAGGCTACAAATAAAATTATAGGTAAAATAAGCATTGACATTATTTCTAGCTTGTTTATTTGTAGCGCTCGCTTAGACATTTTAGATATAAAGATTTCTAGCAATATAAAAATGAAACTAAGAAATAACATAAGCATAGATATAAAAGTGATAACAGAAGTAGACATAGGAGATAATGTTAAATATATGGTACATAGAAATATATCCGTACACGTATATTTTTTTGAAAATACTGTTACAAAGAGATAAATAAGTGGAAACAGAAATACGCTCATAGAATACCATTCGTTATAAAAATATGTAGAGATCATAAAACTACTTGGTAGTACACTAAATATTAAAACAGAATAACTGGCAACTATATTATTTCCAGAAACCTTTTTGCAGAATAGAGCTACAAATATTATAGCTAAAACACCACATGTTATTGTGATAAGTATAGAAGCTTGGAATACTTCGATATTCGTAATTAAAGAGAATGATGAAGTAACCAATCCTGAAAAGGGATACGAAGAAGGGTGAAATGTAAATGCATTATCATTGGACGAAATAATTGGTTCACCGCCTATATTAATGTAACCCTTTATTAGAATATACTTCACATTAACATATTCTCGGTATGGATCAGGATAAAAATAAAAATTGAAACCAAGAGAGTACCATAATGTTGTTGTTATGATCAAGTGAAGAGCTAGTGCAGCAAAAAGCATCAAAGATAAGTTATACTTTGAATTACTAAGTATGAACAAAGATAAAAGTGCTATTCCAAAAGCAAGCAGTATATAGCTTATTGGTAGAAATACTCTTAATAATATTATATTTAATACTAAAAAAATTAGAAGAAATACATAAATGAATACTAATTCAAAGTATTTATACATAGATTTCGCCTATTTTATAATGAATCTTACATTTTTAAAAGCGTAGATATAGTTGTTAAGAACAACTATGCAAAAATCATGATATTTTAAGATATTTATGCAATTCTTTTTTATCGTAGATCCATGTTCAGCAGAAACAACGACAAACTTTGCATACTTTAACATTTTCTGAGCACCATTTAGATTCTAAATCTGTCTTAATTACCAAGAAACTTGGAGAATCAAGCATTTCAATCATTTTAGTAATTTGATGCTTAAAACTGGGAAATAATAACTTAATTAAATGTAGTATTGACAACTTGAAAAGTAATATAAAATCTGAAAAATGAATTACTCTCATGAATAGTAATAATTGAGGAAAACTAAGTTTATTAAAAAAATTATTAATTAACTTGCTAGGAATTTCTACCCAAAATTTTTGTTCTTCTTGTGTTTTCATATTAGAACCTCCAAAAGATTTAACAATATATTATTTTTGAAATTCTTCAATAAGAGTAAGAACTTTATTTTGAAAAACATCAAAGTCATACTCAAGCGATTTTATCGATAAATATTGACCAAGTTCGTCACTGTTTCCATTTACATAATTTTCAATTAAATGTGCTGCTTCTTCTTTTGTTTTGTAAAGTAAACTCTTGGGCAATATTTCT